>NZ_BAAHZP010000004.1:0-404019 GCF_054600795.1 Photobacterium sp. R1 | reverse complement strand
AGTGGCCAAAGGGATCAGACTGTAAATCTGACGGCTCCGCCTTCGAAGGTTCGAATCCTTCTCCCTCCACCATCTTTTAAGCCAGTGCATTGCGCTGGCTTTTTTCTTATGGCTTTCTGTCAGATTTCTTCCACTGATCCATCTCACTTCTGCGACTTCGAGGATTCTGTGCCCGGCACAGCACACATGCTCAAAAAACCGCCACAAAAAAGGACTAAACTCAAACCAACAATAACTGTGATCCTTATCACTCCAAAGCCGTATGAGGACCGTGGTATGCCTGACAAAGTCCATAAACTGAACCTGACACCGCCTCCATGGCCGACCATGCGCGTTCTGGTGATTGATGATCAGCACAGTGCACAAAGTCTGATGAAAGGCATGCTCCTGCAAATTGGCATTCGTCATATTGATACCGCCTCAAACTATCGTGAAGCGATTCATCATTGCCAGCACACGGCCTATCAGCTGATTCTCGTCGATTATCATCTGGATCACATGCTGACCGGCAGTGAACTCATCAGCCTGCTGCGTAAAAAACAATTACTGAGCCCGGAATGCGGACTGGTCATTTTCTCTGCCGATACCAGCACCCGGGTTGTTCTCACGGCACTGGCTGTTGAACCTGATGCCTTTCTGACACTGCCGATGCCTGTGATCAGCCTGCAAAACAAGCTTTGTCAGGCATGGCAAAACAGTCAGGCACGTCACCCAGTCTATCAGCGGTTAACAGCACAGGGACTGACAGAAGGGATCCGGTACTGCAAGCAGCAACTCCTCAAACATGGCCCGGATTACCAGCTTGAGCACCTGCTGCTGGATATGCTGATGGAGAACAAAGACTGGTCTCAGGCAAACCGCTATGCCAGCCTGTTCAGGAAATATCACCCCTCCGTGAAAGTCTCACTGACTGAAGCTCGCCTGTATGCTCAGGCGGGAGACAAGAACAAAGCGATTCAGCACCTACAACAGTTGCTCGAAAAATCCCCGCTGTGCCTGGAAGCACTGGATTTACTGGCAAACTATCAGGCTGAAAATAAGGAAGTGCTTGCGGCACTGGCTACCGCCCAGCGCGCGCTGAAACTATCTCCTTCCGCCAGCCACCGGGCGCTGAAGGTAGCACAGCTGGCTGCGAAAACTGGCCAGAGTAAACCCTTAATGCAGGCAGGTATGACACTGGCAACGCATCTGCCCATCATCGATATCGGGTGGATCATCTGTCTGGCTGAATTCAGTGATACCTTTGAGCAACTGTACTTCACGACGCCCTCTGCGCAGACCAAACGACAGCTCAAAGTGCAGTTAGACAAAATCACGCAGCGGGCCCGTCATCGTCTGCTGCCTGCCCAGCGTCACTTTCTGTACTGCTTTCAACAGCTCGTACAGGCACGCCTGTTGCTGGCACAAGGTTCCGCACTCAAAGCAAAGCGCCGGTTGCTGCTTGGCCTGTCAGGCTATTTCAGCTGCATTCATAAATTACCGTCTGTCATTCTGGCTGAAGCGCTGCCACTGCTTTTGCAATTGGGCGAGACCGCCCTGATTGCCGATGCCTGTCAGGCTCTGAAACACAGAGACCGTTTCGACGGACACAGCCGGCACCGCTTGCAGGCACTGCGAGAAAACAGTCTGGCATTTGACGCCCTCAGATGGCTCGAAACCACGCTGAAAACAGCACAGGCCGCAAGATTAACCCGACCGGCACAAGCGTTGTTTCATTTTGAAACCATTCTCCGCGACTACCCATTATGCAGTGAAGCCCACCTGGGCCGTATTGACTGCCTGCTCAGAATGCCAGGCACGGTTCCTCCCGGGCTGTACCGCCAGAGCCTGAACGCTGTCTGCATGATGCCGCTTCCCGCCGAACAGGCAGCCTGGCGGCATGCCTTAAGTACCGAACTGAAAACCGGAAAACATCTGAGCCATCAGCCTCAAACGGGTCCGCTTTACCGGGAACTGCCGCCCATCCAGATCACCACCTGGTCTCCGCTGCTGCACTAATCTCAGAAATCCCGGCCGTGCGGCGAGTCCAGATCAAGTGCCGGGCCTGCTGGCACAACGCCGGTCGGGTTGATCATCTGGTGACTGAAATAGTAGTGGCGTTTTATCTGCTCAAAATCGGTTGTTTCTGCCACACCCGGGATCTGATAGAGCTCTTTCAAATAACCCTGTAAATTCGGATAGTCCGCAATACGCTGCTGATTACACTTAAAATGACCAACATAAACAGCATCAAAACGGATCAGGGTTGTGAATAATCGCCAGTCCGCTTCCGTGATTTGCTCTCCTGCCAGATAGCGGTTTGATGCCAGATGCGCATCGACTTTATCCAATGCGCTGAACAGCTCAGAAAATGCCGACGCGTACGCAGCCTGCGTGCTCGCAAACCCGCAGCGGTACACACCATTATTGATATTCGGATATATGAAATCATTCCAGCGGTCAATTTCATGCCGGAGCGCCAGCGGATAGTAATCATCGTGATTACCGGTGATCGCATTAAATGCCGTATTGAGCATCCGGATGATTTCAGACGATTCATTACTGACGATGGTCTGGGTTTGCTTGTCCCACAGCACAGGGACTGTCACTCTGCCAGTGTAATCCGGTTTGGCTTTTGAATAGAGCTGATGCATAAATTCAAATCCATAGAGAGGCTCTGGCTCAGAAAACTCCCAGCCGTGTTCCAGCATGTCCGGGTCGACAACCGTTACCCCAATATGCGCGGCCAGCCCTTTCAGCTGACGGAAGATCAAAGTCCGGTGTGCCCAGGGACAAGCCAGTGAGACGTACAGATGATATCGTCCGGATTCCGCCGGAAAGCCTTGCTGCCCCTCTGGACCCGGCGCTCCGTCGGCTGTCAGCCAGTGGCGGAATCCCGCATCTTCACGCACAAATTTGCCGTCGTGCTGCTCAGTCTCATACCATACATCGTGCCAAACACCCTTGATGAGCTTTCCCATGTTTACCTCGTCGTGAGTCGATTTATTCACCATTATAAGGAAGCTATTTTCATCCGTCGGCGCAGAAAATCCGGCAAAGATCATCAGGATATTCGAACGGACTTTTACAACGCTTACGCTCATTCAGGCACTATGCTAGGATGACCACATTTCCCACGCTGACAGAACAGAATTCAAATGAAAGTCATCTCATTTAATATCAATGGATTAAGAGCAAGACTCCACCAATTGCAAGCCGTCATCGATAAACATCAGCCGGATGTCATTGGTCTGCAGGAAATCAAAGTTCATGACGAAGCTTTCCCGTTAGAAGACGTTGAAGCTATGGGCTACAAGGTGTATCACCATGGCCAGAAAGGACACTATGGTGTGGCGCTGCTGTGCAAACAAGAGCCGGTTCATGTCCGCAAAGGCTTCCCGACTGATGACGAAGAAGCACAGCGCCGGATGATTATGGCTACTTTTGAGCAGGCCAACGGTAAGCCGGTCACCATCCTGAACGGTTATTTCCCTCAGGGTGAAAACATCAATCACGAAATCAAATTTCCGGCCAAAGAAAAATTCTACGCGGATCTGATGACCTATCTTGAGGCGCATCACAGCAGCGATGAAGAGCTGATCGTCATGGGTGACATCAACATCAGCCCGATCGATCTGGATATCGGTATCGGCCCGCAAAATGCCAAACGCTGGCTGCAGACCGGAAAATGTTCATTCCAGCCTATTGAGCGCGAGTGGCTGAAAAAGCTGCTGGACTGGGGGTTTGTCGATACTTTCCGTCAGCTGCATCCGAATGCGGATGACAAGTTCTCGTGGTTTGATTACCGCTCCAAAGGGTTCGACGACAACCGTGGTCTGCGCATTGACGTGGTTCTTGCGACCCCTTCACTGGCAGCGCGCTGCCATGAAGCTGGGATTGACTATGAACTGCGCGGGATTGAAAAACCGTCCGACCACGCACCGATCTGGTCTGTATTCGAATAATCCGGGTATCTCCAATCATCGCACCAATACAGAAAAGCCAGGGATAACCCTGGCTTTTTGATTGACCGGACACAGTTGAATCAGCTCAGCGCTTTCATATGGCGCAGATACCTGCCTTCCAGTTTGCGGAAAGTCCAGATCACGGTAAATGTCAGCACCATGTAACACAAACCTGCAAACAGGAAGGATTCGAACGGTGCGTAATAGCGCGAGTTCACAATCCGGGCAGCGCCGGTCAGATCGATAATCGTGACGATCCCTGCCACAGCGGATCCATGGATCATGAAAATCACTTCGTTACTGTAAGCAGGCAGGGCACGACGCAGCGAGCTCGGCAAAATGATACGGCGGAATGCCTGCATGTGACTCATTCCGTAAGCTTTCGCGGCCTCGACTTCTCCTTTCGGCATGCTGTTAATCGAGCCCCGTACAATTTCTGCGGTATAAGCAGCGGTATTAAGTACAAAAGCCACCAGCGCACAGAACCAGGCATCTTCCCAGAGGGTGCCCTGAACATTCATAAACTGGCTGACACCGTAATAAATCAGGTACAGCTGCACCAGCAGAGGCGTTCCGCGGAAAAAGTAAATATATGCCCAGGCCGGACCGTAGATCACAGGATTCTTGCTGTTCCGTGCCACCCCCATCGGAATGGCAATCAGAAGACCAATCACCAGCGCCAGCGCAACCATCCAGAGAGTCGTATAAAAGCCTTGCAGGTACAGCTGCCAGCTGTCTGTCAGAATACTAAAGTCCATCTCTTACCTCGTATGGATACTGAACCGACGCTCTGCCCACTTCAGTGCAGAAGTAGAAAGCGAGGTAAACACCAGAAACAGCACAGCGATTGCCATATAGAACGTAAATGGCATCTGGGTGGTACCAGCAGCCAGTGCCCCCTTCCGTACCATGTCATCCAGACCGATAATCGAAACCAGTGCCGTAGTTTTCAGCAGAACCAGCCAGTTATTCCCGAAGCCCGGCAGCGCATGCCGGATCATCTGAGGCAGCAGGACTCGGCGGAAAGACATCGCACTGCTCATGCCATAAGCTTTCGCAGCTTCCAGTTCCCCTTTATCCACCGCCATAATGGCACCCCGGAAGGTTTCCGCCATATAAGCACCGAAGATGAAACCTATGGTCAGAATACCAGCAACAAAGGGACTGACCTCAATATAATCGGGCAGGTAAGATGTCCATTCATGAGCCGGATCCGACGAGGCGAAGTAGTTGTTCAGCCACTCATTGATGCCATAGAGGCTGTTGTTCAGCAGAACCTGACCGCCGAAAAAGATAAGCATCATCAGCACCAGGTCCGGGATACCACGAATCACCGTGGTGTAAGCCGTAGCCGTCACTCGGGCGGTACGGTATCGGGAGAGTTTTGCCAGTGCACCCAACATGCCCAGCGTCATCGCCAGCAGCAGTGACAGCAAGGCAACCTGCAAGGTTATCCATGCGCCTTCAACCAGCGACCATTCGTATCCTTTTAAATCCAGCAAGGGGTCACTCCTTTAAACTGCAAAGGGTTTGCCATGTAAAAAGTGCCGAGCCACCTGTGACCCGGCACTCTCTGATTCATATCGTATATTTCACCGGGAGACGCATTATTGTCTCGTTACCGGGGGTTACTCACCGTAAACATCGTATGAGAAGTATTTATCCTGAATCTGTTTATAAACACCTTTCTCACGCAGTGACAGAATGGCTTTATCCAGCTTCTCAGTCAGGTCTTTGTCCTGCTTACGAGTCGCAATTCCGAAACCGTCACCGAACCATTTCGGATCAGTCAGCGAAGGACCAATGAATTCATAACCATCGCCGCCATCTTTATTCAGCAGACCTTCTTCCAGCGCAGAAGCATCTCCCAGAACCGCTGCGATACGACCCGCTTTCAGATCCAGATACGCATCATCGAATGAGCCGTAACGAACAATCTCAACGGAATCACCGTAGTTGTCTGTCAGGTATTTATCGTGCGTGGTTGCACGCTGAACACCAATTTTCACGCCCTTCAGGCCGTCTTTCGAGAAGTCCAGCTGCGTGCCTTTTTTGGCCACGTATTTATTCGGAATCAGAGCATACTTGTGGGTAAAGTCGACTTTCTTTTTACGCTCATCCGTGATCGACATTGCGGCAATGATGGCATCGTACTTACGGGCCAGCAGAGACGGGATGATACCGTCCCAGTCCTGAGCGACGATCTTACATTTGGCTTCCAGTTCTTGACACAATGCATTGGCCATATCGACGTCAAAACCTTTCAGCTCACCACTGGGTTCAGTCCAGCTGAACGGAGGATAGGCGCCTTCGATACCAAAACGAATTTCTTTCCACTCTTTCGCCTGAGCAGAGGTCACACCCAGAGCAGAAACGACTGCGGCAGCCAAAATCCATTTTTTCATTGTCTTACTCCTGTTGTATTTGCAACAACCCGCCATGTCGCCCGGGTTGAAAGATTCGCTGAATCAGCGAAGTTGTGAGTTATGTCGGTTTGAGTAAAACTCAATCCATATTTTAGTAAATCGACGAAATAAATTGCTTTAATCTTTCTGAGTCTGGGTTTTGGAACAGTTTTTCGGGTGCACCCTGTTCTTCCACCAACCCCTGATGCAAAAACATCACCTGATTAGACACATCTCGTGCGAATGCCATTTCATGCGTCACCACCAGCATGGTCCTGCCTTCCTGAGCCAGATCCTGCATTACACCCAGCACCTCCCCGACCAGTTCAGGGTCAAGCGCCGAAGTTGGTTCGTCAAACAGCATCACTTCAGGATCAACCGCCAGTGCCCGGGCAATCGCAGCACGCTGCTGCTGACCACCAGACAGATGTCCGGGATAATAATGACGTCTCTCGTACAGGCCGACTTTCTTCAGAAGGGCTTCTGCTTTTTCAATCGCTTCGGCCTTCGGTACGCCCAGTACATGAACCGGCGCCTCAATTACATTCCCCAGAACCGTCATATGAGACCAAAGATTAAAGCCCTGAAAGACCATCGCCAGCCGGGAGCGGATACGCTGAACCTGACGCTCGTCCACAGGTAAGAATTCACCGCGACGGTTGTTTTTCATTTTAATGAGTTCACCGTTGACCCAGATTTCACCCTGAGTCGGTGTTTCCAACAGGTTAATACAGCGAAGAAACGTACTTTTACCTGAACCTGATGAACCAATAATGGAGATCACATCTCCCCGGTGCGCTGTCAGTGAAATCCCTTTCAGCACTTCGTTCTGGCCAAAAGATTTATGTAAATCCTTTACTTCAAGCGCTACTGCATCTGTCATGCGCTTTGTCTCCTGTTGCTTTGTCAAACCCACAGACTGCACTGAAAACTAATCATGCAAATCTGGCTGAATGTACTTAATACTGCCCGCACAAACCTTTATGCACAGCGACAGTAACCTTCAAACCGACACCATTAACACAGTGCCAACATATAAAGAACGGAGAGAACTGATTCTGAAAACGATTCAATGTTTCACACGATTTCTTTATACAGGTAACTTTATTTTCTTATCAATCAATTAGAGAACATTCCGTTCTTTCTGCTACAACTGCCTTTACTGCAGAGAGATAGTCTGTTTTCTCATCCCTTTGTCGAAGGTATCACCACGAACTCAGATTGACAACATTTTGTTAACGTTCGGATTTTAGCATTATCAGATAAATAAATCGCATATTTAATCATTAAACACTGCCAATTGATTATTCTGCGAACACAATAGAATCTCATTAATTATAGATAGAAACCCAGTTTCATAGATGTTCCTTTTCTGCCTCTCCGGCCAAAAACAAAGGTACATGTGTCAAACACCGGGAAAATAAAGCAACACCGGACGTTCCAGGAAGTCAGAATCAGGGAAGGTATTTGTCGGGTTGCCTTGAAATGTAATCGTTCCCATCTGATGACAGCACCAACGTCTATGCCGATTTCCCCGGATGAGCTGATTTCTCAGACCATCTCAAAGTGGGAAAACATGCAGATTGAGTAACTGATAATGTGCTTCCTAAAGAGCCAGAAAATTAGCCAGAACTTGACGGCGCTTACAGATTTGCCAACATCCGGCATCCTCAAAACTATTCCCGGCATGAAAAAGGTTGATTGTCTCGTCCCTTCCGATGCCCCTATCCCCCGCCAAAAGAACACAACTTACGTAAATTAATTACACAAACTAGTAAGATCGCCCGTATTTCTCGGGACAAAAGATGCATTTCCGTAGTTTTCCTTCATTTGAGAGAAGTGAATGATCAGGATCAAATTTGCTGGGTAAGAGCGGGAGTAAACTAACACCATAATCAATATTCGATGCCAGATGTGCATCCGTACCGGACTCAGGCCCGATCCCCGGTACATATAAAAAGAATTTCTGACTTGTAGAACGAGGCCCGCTATGTCATCAAACATTCAATACGGTGACGTCCATACCGAGGTGGAAACCGATAGTTATTCGGCTCACCATCAACCTGCCAGTGCATTTCCAAACCGCTCACGCTATCTGGATCATGAACTGCAGATCATGAAACCCCGTCGATGGGGACTCAACCTGCCCGGCCGGGATTTCCGGTTTGAGTGGGAAGATTTAGTCCCGGCCATTGCCGGAACCATCGGCATCATCGCCATGTATTCCGCCGTGATGTCTTCCTATGCGGCCGCATTCGGCCTGGGCCCTGACTTTGTGGTTGAAAACGTGCGGGTCGAGATGCTGGTGTCCGCATCCCTCTTTTGTATCCTTGTTTCCGGCTTTTTAAACCCGCGCGCCAACCTGGCTGGTAACCATGGCCCGATGATCCCAATGATTGGCATGATTGCCGCCGCAGGTGGTCACCCGCTGGCACTGGGGATTTTACTGGGCGGTTTCGGCCTGGCGCTCAGCCTGTGCAAAGGGGGCTCAAGACTGGTCAAACTCACCAGTGACGGCGTTGCCGGTGGCCTGCTGATCTTCCTGGGCTTTGTCGGCTCGACCGGCCAGATCAAAAGCCTGCTGAGCTGGGGCGGCGATATCAACATGGGTTATGTCGCCGTGCTGATTCTTTTTGTCAGTATTGTGCTGTACGCGTTTCTGGCCCGTATCGGCAAACGCTGGCTGGCAATTCCGGTCTGTGCCGTCACCGGAGGCATCATTGCCGCAGTGATGGGGGCGCCTTTCGAATTTCATACCACTCCGGGACTGCCAAACCTGAATCCGGCTTACTGGTGGGGTTCAACTGAAACCGGCTGGAAACTGGGCTTACCGACCATGGAGCATTTCATCGCTTCCTTACCGTTTGCCCTGCTGGCCGTTGCCATGTGGTCTCCGGATTTTCTGGGCCACCGCATTTTCCAGGAAATGAACTACCCTGAGAAAACCGACAAGGTCTTAATGGATGTCGACGACACCATGACCGGCTGTTCTGTCCGTCAAATCGTTGGGGCAGCCTTTGGTGGCGGGAATGTCACCTCATCCTGGGGCACCTATATGATCCCGGCCGCAATTGCAAAACGTCCGATTCCGGCGGGTGCGATTTTACTGGGCAGCATCTGTATTGTTGTCGCCATTATCGGCTACCCGATGGACATTGCGATCTGGCCACCGGTCATGACGATTGCACTGCTAGCCGGGGTATTCCTGCCACTGCTGGAAGCCGGTATGCAAATGGTGAAAGACGCCAAATCCAGCCAGTCCGCCGGGATCTGTATCTTTGCCTCGATGGCCGTCAACCCGGTCTTCGGCTGGGCGGTCACTATGCTGCTGGATAACAACGGCCTGATTGGCGACAAAGATCGTCCGAACCACCTGACACTGGCTGACCGCCTGATTATTCCGGGTCTGACACTGATTGTCTGTCTGGGTGCCATGCTGGCAGTCGGCATGATTCCGGGTATCCCTGCACTGCTGGGATAATCCTGAAGAATATGAAATATTTAGCATAGCCGTGCGACACATCAAAGCCCGGCTCAGTGAAAACTGAAATACTGATACACATGCAGCCGCTGCACAATCGGTGCAGCGCCTGTAACACTTTCTACTGACGAATAACAGGTAGGTATACTATGGCAGACCAATTTGCTAACGCTTGGGAAAGCTTTGCTGCGGGTGACTGGCAAAACGAAGTCAATGTCCGTGACTTTATCCAGAAAAATTACACCCCTTACGAGGGCGATGAAGCATTCCTGGTCAGCGAAGGCACGGCTGCAACCCAGCAGCTGTGGGCAAAAGTGATGGAAGGCATCAAACAGGAAAACGCAACCCATGCACCTGTTGACTTTGATACCTCGGTCATTTCTACCATTACCGCTCACGACGCCGGCTACATCGATCAATCGCTGGAAACCATCGTCGGTCTGCAAACCGAAGCACCGCTGAAACGTGCCATCATCCCGAATGGTGGGATCCGGATGGTGGAAAGCTCCTGTAAAGCCTACGATCGCGAACTGGATCCGCAAGTGAAGAAAATCTTCACTGAATACCGTAAAACCCATAACCAGGGCGTGTTCGACATTTATACCCCGGACATCATGAAATGCCGTAAATCCGGCGTTCTGACCGGTCTGCCGGATGCGTATGGCCGTGGCCGTATTATCGGTGACTACCGTCGTATCGCGCTGTACGGTATTGATTATCTGATGCAGGACAAATTTGCGCAGTTCACTTCTCTGCAAGCGAAGTTTGAACAAGGCGAAGATCTGCAAATGACCATGCAGCTGCGTGAAGAAATTGCAGAGCAGCACCGCGCCCTGGGCCAGATGAAAGAAATGGCAGCTAAATACGGCTTCGATATTTCACGCCCGGCGGAAACAGCTCAGGAAGCCATTCAGTGGACCTACTTCGGTTATCTGGCTGCCGTGAAGTCTCAAAATGGTGCCGCGATGTCTCTGGGTCGTACCTCGACCTTCCTCGACATCTATATTGATCGCGACCTGAAAGCCGGCAAGATCACCGAAGAACAAGCTCAGGAAATGATTGACCACTTCGTCATGAAGCTACGGATGGTCCGCTTCCTGCGTACGCCTGAGTATGATGAGCTGTTCTCTGGCGACCCAATCTGGGCAACCGAATCCATCGGTGGTATGGGTGTTGATGGCCGCACGCTGGTATCGAAAACCAGCTTCCGCTTCCTGAATACCCTGTACACCATGGGCCCAAGCCCAGAGCCGAATATCACGGTGCTGTGGTCAGAAAGCCTGCCTGAAGGCTTCAAGAAGTTCTGTGCCAAAGTGTCCATCGATACCTCATCAATTCAGTATGAGAACGATGACCTGATGCGTCCGGACTTCGAATCTGACGATTACGCCATTGCCTGCTGCGTCTCGCCAATGGTGGTCGGTAAGCACATGCAGTTCTTCGGTGCCCGTGCCAACCTGGCCAAAACGCTGCTGTACGCAATCAACGGCGGTGTGGATGAGAAACTGAAAATCCAGATCGGTCCGAAGTCAGCGCCAATGGCTGATGACGTACTGGACTTTGACAAAGTGATGGCAAGCCTGGATTCTTTCATGGACTGGCTGGCGACCCAGTACGTCACCGCACTGAACTCGATCCACTTCATGCACGATAAATACAGCTATGAAGCGGCTCTGATGGCGCTGCATGACCGTGACGTCCGCCGCACCATGGCTTGTGGTATCGCGGGGCTGTCTGTTGCGGCCGACTCCCTGTCTGCGATTAAGTACGCCAAAGTGAAACCGGTCCGTGACGAAAACGGTATTGCCACCGACTTTGATATTGAAGGCGATTATCCGAAATTCGGGAACAACGATGCCCGGGTCGATGACATTGCCTGCGATCTGGTTGAACGCTTCATGAACAAGATTCGTCAGCTGAAGACCTATCGTAATGCTGTTCCGACTCAGTCTATCCTGACCATCACTTCAAACGTGGTGTACGGGAAGAAAACCGGGAACACGCCGGACGGTCGCCGTGCAGGTCAGCCGTTTGCACCGGGTGCCAACCCAATGCATGGCCGTGATGAAAAAGGTGCGGTCGCTTCACTGACCTCTGTCGGTAAACTGCCGTTCGCACATGCCAAAGACGGTATTTCTTATACCTTCTCCATTGTGCCGAACGCACTGGGTAAATCCGATGATTCTCGCCGCGCGAATCTGGCAGGTCTGATGGATGGTTACTTCCATCATGAAGCCGGCCTTGAAGGCGGACAGCACCTGAACGTGAACGTGCTGAACCGTGAAACGCTGGAAGATGCGGTGAAACATCCGGAAAAATACCCGCAGCTGACTATCCGGGTTTCCGGCTATGCGGTACGATTCAACTCACTGACCACAGAGCAACAGCAGGACGTGATTGCACGAACCTTCACTGATTCTCTGTAAGACTGTACCGGGCGGGAAACTGTCCGGTCATCTTGCTCCCCGCGGCTTCCCGGCCGTGGGGAATATACCCAAGTGACCACCGGAACCTGTCTCTTCTGAGCTGCCATCCTGAGGTGACTTGGGTATATTATTGAATAGCGACACCAAGCATTATCGGGGAGCGCGCATATGTCCGTAAAAGGCCGCATTCATTCATTCGAGTCTTGTGGAACAGTTGATGGGCCAGGGATCCGGTTCATCGTTTTCATGCAGGGCTGCCTGCTGCGATGCCAGTACTGCCACAATCGCGATACCTGGGATCTGGAAGACGGCCGTGAAGTGACCGTCGATGAGCTCATGAAAGAAGCACTCTCCTATCGCCACTTTATGAACGCCTCCGGTGGTGGTGTCACAGCCTCCGGCGGAGAAGCAATTCTGCAACCGGAATTTATCCGCGATTTCTTCCGGGCTGCGAAAGCCGAGAACATCCATACCTGTTTAGATACCAACGGTTATGTCCGCAAGCATACACCCGTCATTGATGAGCTGCTGGAAGCTACGGATCTCGTCCTTTTGGATCTCAAACAGATTGACGATGAAATTCATCACGATCTGGTGGGCGTTCCCAATAAACGGATTCTGGATTTTGCCCGCTACCTGCACAAAATCGGCCAGAAAACCTGGATCCGTCATGTCGTGGTTCCGGGGTTCACCGATACCGAAACGTCCGCCCGACTGCTGGGCGAATTTATCAAAGACATGGACAACGTTGAAAAAGTCGAACTGCTGCCGTATCACCAGCTGGGCGCCCACAAATGGGAAGCGATGGGTTATGACTATCCGCTGGAAGGCGTCAAACCACCATCGAAAGAAGTGATGGAAAAAATCAAGGGCATCCTGTCGGAGTACCACCCGAACGTGATGTACTGAGCTCGCTGAATCAACGGTGAACCGAACGGCTTCCGTATGGTTCCCGGATAAATGTCCTGCCGGTGCAATCGACTCTCGTCACTCCCGCACCGGCGGGCATCCAACCCCGGTTCAGCTCATTTATCCTGCCGGAAAATATAATCCCGATCCGCAAAAGTCCGGACCCATTCCGGCTTATAAACCACCAGCAAGGTGGTCGCCATGCCGTTCAGTAACGCCTCAGGAAACAGCAGCAATGGGATCAGAACCAGATAATTATCAACGATATACTGCCAGCGAAACTCCCCTTCCAGCCAGATCCAGCTCCCCGTCAGCAGCATATGAACCACCTGTGACAGTGCCCCGTTAAAAAAAGCAGCCACAAAAATATAAACAAACAAATGACGCGGCAGATAACGGTAACTCAGCAAAAAGACACCATAACTGGCCAAAGCCGGCGCGACCACGCCCGTCAGATTCACCAGCCCAAGATCCTGCCACGCCACAAGTCCGAAAACAGCCAGCAAGATACCCGGTAAAACACTGATCCAAATCGCAATCCGCCAACCGTGTGACAATGTCAGAACAGTCAGTGCCAGAAAATGGACCTGAAGCCCGTCGACCAGTCCGGCACGCAGACTCCATAACAAAAACAGGGCAACAGCCGAGCCCAGCACCAGATGCTGATAGTCTTTCTCCTGTCTGAATTTCGGATAGAACTCTCTGGGATACGAGGCAAGCAAAATCAAAAGCCAGACCGCCCAGCCTATCCAGGAAAGTGTTGTCATCAGTTACATCCTTGTCATCGAAATCAGGGTATAGATTGCCCAAATGCCCGGCGGCACAATTATACATCCGCAGCACCGATCATTTGACGAAAAAAATCAGGAATACCCTGTCAGATCAATAGCTGTGCGGTACATCCTGCTAAGCTGTAAACAGTGAAAAAATTGCAGGACATTGCTATGGAAATGACAAACGCCCAACGCCTCATTCTGTCGAATCAGTACCGTCTGATGGCTCAGCTTGATTCAGACAACGCCGCCAAATATGCCCGTCTGCAAACCATTGTCGAACGGGGTTATGGTCTGCAACTGCGAGAGCTGGACAAAGACTTTGGTGCCATTCCCGAAGCTGAATGTAAAGAAATCATCGAAGTGATGGAAATGCACCATGCCATGCAGGAATCCTGTAAGCAGTTGTCCGCAGAAAATCAGCAGCAGATTGACTGCCGTCGGCTCACGTTTCTCGGTTTTGACGCCATCAGCGAACCTCAGCAAATGCACTATGTTCGCTTCCTGGCTGAAGTTGAAAAACTGTATCCGCATTTTCTGCCCTCTGAGCACCACTTCAACAGTCATGTGCCGATGCAGAGCAAATACCGCCGCATGCTGACCGTCTGGCAGAAATGCCCTCGCCAGTATCATTTGTCAGCGACTGAAATTCAGCAAATTCTCAACGCCTGAACCAGGCAACAAAAGTTACGGAGATTACAAAATTCATCTCCGGGGTGGCAGCACACGCTGCCCCCATCACTCTTTCTCTCATTCACATTGGTATTCATGACGAAAATACGTCAGAGTATTGACACATCTTTTTGCAAATTAAACATTGGCGAATTCTGATGTTCCGGTAGATTTGTGTGATCTAAAACATGCTTTAAGTGAGTTTGGGTCAAAACAGGCCCAAGTAAGCGATCCGGCACAGGAAAATCGATAAGCAATGAATACTTCAGAAAACCGTTTCTGAATTTCCTGTCCCGATAGCAGCAAACTTATATATAAACGCATCAACACGATTCTGCTGATACCTGTAACCAGGCTACACCGGAAAGATGGTTACACACTGAATATCTGTTGTTACATTCGAAAGGACTCGGGTCATGTTATTCAGGCGATTCATCGTACTCATTCTGATCTCCGGCACCGCCTTTGCCGGAAGCAGGGAACAGCTGGTGATCCTGACCACTGACAATCCGGCTCTGCTCTCCCCCGGCGTTGAGCTTTTTCAGCAGCATTACCCAAATCTGGATGTTCAAATCCTGCAGCGTCGTGAAGCCGATGCTCTGGCCATGCTCTCGGCCCCAAACCATGACGTTGATGTCGTGTTCTCATCATCAATTAGGCTCTTCAGGCCCCTGACCAACCACAATGCTTTGATCCCGGTTGCCCGCCTTACCCCTCACAAAAGCCCGATGGATACAGAATATATTGCGGTTCTGGGGTATTCCGGTTATGGCCTGATCTGGAACCAGCGTTATCTGGATAAGCATCAGTTACCTGCACCACAACGACTGGAAGCCCTGACCGATCCGCTCTACTACAACCATTTGGTCATGAGCAGCCCCTCGCGCTCCGCCACGACGCACCAAATGATCGAGAATCTGTTGCAACGACATGGCTGGGATCACGGCTGGGGACTGCTGTTGCAGGTTGGCGGGAATCTGGACAGCGTTTCAGCCAGCAGCGAAAAGGTCAGTCATATCGTCGCCAGTGGTCAGGCCGGCGTTGGTCTGGGCATCAACAGTGATGCCAAGGCACAGCAGGCCCTGTTTCCATCCGTTCATTTTCGTTACCAGCCGGACAGTCTAATCCTGCCCGGTTATCTTGCGGCGCTTTCAACTGACTCTTCTTCCCCGTACGGGAAAAACTTTGTGCAATTCATGCTTTCAGAAGCGTTGCAGAAACAGATCGAACAGGCGCCGCTATATAAGCTGCGACGGCACGCGCGGCCTCAGTTTGAAGTCGCCACGTTCCCGCTTGATCAGACATTACTGCATCAGCGCGCCATCCTCGTCCAGCAATTGTTCGACATCAGTATCAGCAAACAGCTCCCCTTATTAAATCAAGCCTGGCATATGATTCATGAGGTCCGCCGACTGCCCGGTCTTGAGCCACAGCAGGCAGCCCAACTCGCACGAGCGGTAACACTGGCATCGACCCCGGTGATACGGCACGAACAGGCACATCAGCCCGCTTTCACTGCCCTGCAGGATCCCAGTCGTCACCCGGATTCGGCACAGAAACTTGAAAGCTTGCAGGATGCAATGAGCCGTCAGTTACAGGAATCAATTCAGCTGACTCAGGCCATCCTCTTCTCTCAGAAGCAGGTGCCGTAATGCTGAAAAGAAAAACGATTGGCAACCGGTTAATCAGTGCTATCAGCCTGATGGCTTTCCTGAGCATTGGCGTCAGCTTGATTGCTCTGATTACCTGGGAAAGCCTGGATGATCAGATTGATGCAATCGTCAGCAAAAACCTGCCCACGCTGCGTGCCAGCTACCATCTGGAACGAGATACCGCAGCACTGAAAGATACGTTGCATAAAATCAGCTTCAACAAAGATCATGCGCGCCACGCCGAGCTGAAACAAAAAATTACTGAGGAAGCTGCGCAAATTACCGAGTCCATTGCCAATACAGCCAGCCTGGCCTCATATCCGGCACTGAAAATCGAACTTGAAACCCTGCTCAGTGATATCGAGTCCTACACCAAGCTGCTGAATAAAAGGACCAGCTTGCTGCTGACACTGGCTCAGTCGGAAACCCGGCTGAACTGGCTGCACCAGAACATTGTTGAAGAGCTGGTCCCGATCCGGCAGGAACTAGAATGGCAGCTGACACGCCTGGATCCCAAGCAGTTGGATGACGGGAAAATCCGGGCAAATATTGATGAATTTTCCCTGTTACAGTCCATCACCATTCAGGAAAATGAACTGCATCAGCTGGTCAAAGATATCTTCCTGCAATATCAAAACCGGGATATTTCCAATAGCTTTCAGTATCTCGGCCACAAGACCGAGCAACTGAAAAGCATGGGCGATGTACTCAGCCACTATCCGTCGACCCTGCTTTTTCTTCAGCACCTCAATGAATTGGTGAGCCTGGTTGAACCCGGCGGTCCGGTGGAAAGACAGCTGCAGACTTTGTCCAGCCTGCAAAAATCTGTCCACATCTATGATAAGCGAATTCAGAACCGCCTGGTTTATCAGGAAGAACTCATTCAGGCCATGGTTGATCAGGCAGACAGCTCGCTGCTGGCACTCAATGATCATACCCGGCAGTCGGTGATCATCAGCAGTTACATCTTATTGGGCGTGGTCCTGCTGGCGATTACATTATCTGTCCTGCTTTCTGTCTATCTGGTCAGCCGGGGGATCGTCACTCGGCTGAACCAGCTCAGCCACGACCTCTATGCCGTGGCACACGGCGATCTGAACGCGACCATTCAGGTTGACGGTGATGATGAAATCGGTCTGCTGGGGGACAGTCTGCGTCAGTTCCGCCAGCAGATGCTGGAAATGCAGCAAACCAATGCCCTCAACCTGATCAATAATACCCAGGCCAGTATCATTACCTGTGACCTGTCCGGTGTTGTGGAGTCAGTCAACCCCAGTGCACAGGCCCTGTTTCAGACCGGCTCCATTCCCAAAGGGCACACCTTATGGTCCCTCTTCAACCACAACACGGAAACACGCCTCAAGCGCCTGTTTCAGAAAGGAAGCCTTTTACAAACGAACAGGGCCTGCAGCCTGACCATCAGGCATACACAGCATCAGGAGCCGCGTTACTTGCGGCTGGACTTCCGTCATTTCAATCAGGGACATGAAGACAAAGTCATCATCACGATGACAGATATTACAGAACAGGAAAGTGCAGCACGCTGGCTGGAAGGAATGGTACATGAAAAAACAGAGTCTCTGACCAAACGAAACCGCCAGTTAAAAGCAGAAATTGAAGACCGGAAACGGATTGAAGCCGATCTGCGGTCAACTCAGGACGAACTGATTCAGGCTGCAAAAATGGCCGTGGTCGGTCAGACCATGACCTCACTGGCTCATGAACTGAACCAGCCGCTATCGGCCATGTCAACGCACCTGTTTGCCACGAAAATGGCCGTCAGTCAGGACAATTATACCCAGCTGCCCGCCAGTCTGGATAAGATGGAAAGCCTCACGGAACGGATGGGCCGGATCATTTCCAGCCTGAGAAATTTCGCCAGAAAACAGTCTGCCAACCGTGCTGTTCAGGCGATCGATATCCAGCAGTCGCTCTGCCATGCCCGGCAACTGATCGAGAGTCGCCTGAAAATACAGCAGACTACGCTGCAGTACCTCGTCGACACCCCCTACCAGGTCCTGGCGGATCCGGTTCAGTTTGAACAGGTTCTGGTGAACCTCTTCGTCAACAGCTGCGATGCCGTAGCGGGCTGTCATACCCGGGAAATCCATGTCGATGTGCTCGACAATCATTCAGACAACCAGTCACTCAGACTGGCTGTCTGCGATACCGGCCCCGGATTTGCGGCCAGTATCATAGAGAAACTCTTTGTTCCCTTCACCACCACCAAAGATGTGGGACTCGGGCTGGGATTAAACATTTGCCGTTCCATCATGAACAGAATCGAAGGCAATATTTACCTTGCTTCAACATTGCAAGGAGGCGCTATGGTCGTTTTGGAGTTAAAGAAGTATGACGATTAACGATAACATTGAAGTGCTGATCATTGATGACGATCAGGATGTTGTAGATGCCTATCAGCACCTGCTTGAGGTGGCTGGTTATCAGGCAAAAACGGCCACAGACCCACTGCAGGCTCTGGCCCTGCTGCACAAAGACTGGCCCGGGGTTGTGATCACGGATATGTATATGCCGGGCACCAGTGGTAAAGATGTCTTACATCAGGTCAAAGCGCTGGATGACAGTTTACCCGTCATTATGATTACCGGGCACGGCGATATTCCCATGGCCGTTGATGCCCTGAAAAATGGTGCCGTCGATTTTCTGCAAAAACCGCTGCAACCCGCCGAACTGATCACCCTGCTTGAGAAACACCTGCCGCAGCGAAAGCAACTCGTCTCTCACCGCAAGAGAGTGCAGCAAACAACCCATGATGTCCTGCTGGGGGACAGTCCGCGTATCGAGAGCATCCGCGAACAAATCACCCTGGCGGCCAATAACAATAAAGACGTTCTGATCGAAGGTGAAACAGGCACAGGCCGCCACACCGTTGCCAGTCTGCTGCACCAGCACAGTGACATCAGCCAGGGACCATTGATTAAGCTGTGTGGCTCCAGAGTGGAGCGGACCCCGGATCTGCAACGGGCCATGATTAACGCGCGTGGCGGCAGCATCTGTATTAACAACCTGCCTGCCATGCCGCCGGAATCACAACGCTGGCTGTGCCGATTCTTACTCGAACAGGAGCGGTTGGGAAAACGGGAAGTCAGAGTGCTGGCGATTCTCGAAGGTACCGCAGAAGGTGCCGTGGAAAATGAGTCTCTGGTGCCGGAGCTGTTTTACTTCCTCAGCCAGGTTCGTTTTATCATGCCACCACTGCGCCAGCGGGTCAGTGATATCACGCCTTTATTCAAATACTTCCTGAATGCCAGTTGCCAGAAGCTGAATAAACAAGTCCCGGTGATTGATAAAGCCTATATCAATACCCTCAACCGCCATCAGTGGCAGGGAAATGTGCTTGAACTCCGCAACGTCGCTGAGCTCTATGCCATTGGTATCGTGAAGCTGACGGGGCAGGAACGTACTAAGCCCTTAGCACAGATGAGCAGTCCGTTGGACGATTTGATCGACAGTTATGAGAAACGGGTCATTGAGGATGCGCTTTACCTGTTCAGCGGCCGTATTAATGAAGTCTCGAACTACCTGCAAATTCCGCGTAAAAAGCTCTATCTGAGAATGAAAAAGCACAGTCTCGATAAAGCAGACTACAAAGCAAGATAAGCGGGACAAGCCCGAAACAAAAAAAGCCGGAGCACTGCCCCGGCTTTTTCGTCACTGAATTCGGGAAATCAGAACTCGTAACGGATTCCCAGCTGATAGAAATCTTCCTCCGCATCACCGAAGTCAGCACCGCCATTGGTGCCATTATCTCCATCACGGAAGACATAGCTGGCAAACAGTGAAGAACGGCTGGTGAGGTGATACTGAGCTTCAAGGGTCGTGTCTTTCAGTTCCAGTTCATCCCCATCCGTGTTCTCCAGGCTGCGGTAACCACCACGTAGGGTCCAGTAATCGTTCAGATCATAGATGGCAACCACTTCCCACACTTCATCTTTACTCTTATTGGCAGCTCCGGTATCCAGCTCATCTTCGGAGTATTCTGCACCCAGAGAGATTGCACCAATCTTATAGGTGGCACCAATCCCCCAGAAGTTATATTCGTTGCCGTCTTTATCTTCACTGTACTGATAAGCCAGTACTGGTGCCAGGCTGCCGCCTTCACCCAAGTCCAGGGTATATCGGGCCGCCGCATTCATACCGTAGTCCAGTACTTCGCCAAAACGGTTGACGTCATTATTGCCAAAAATGTAGGCAACCGAGAAATCCAGTCCGTTCACACTGTTCTGGTACTGCAGCGTTGCGTCCTGACGGAAGACCTGTACGGCTGTACCGTCAACCCGGTTGGCCTGACGCGCTGTTGCAATATCAGACAGAGCGAACACGTCCACGATATCGGTGAACATAATGAGACCAGACGCCACACGGCCACCCGTCACTTTACCCAATTCCTTACCGTCGATACCCGCCCAGACATAACGCGGAGACAGGCTGTCATCGCCTGAGTTTTCAGCTTCAGCTGCACCCACCTGATACTCAGCCCAGCCGATCACAGAAAACTGATCATTAATTGGCTGTGAACCGCCCAGTCCGATACGGGCATCGAATTCACCATTCGTATCATTTTCGTTGGTGTCTTTGTCTGTGATGTTATATCCCAGACGGCCGTACACATTCACTTCGCTGCCATCTTCTCCTTTGTAGATATTGGCTGCGTAGCTCGCACCACTGACACATAAGCTGGAAATAATTGCCGCTGCTAATGTTTTTTTCATCTTTGTTTCCTTGAGTCAATATCCGGGGCTTCCACCAAATCATCAGGGTCACCCGAAGCGCAAAAAAAAGGCTGGAAACAGCAGAAGCGGCCTCAGGGAAAGGCAGTTAAAGCCTGAAGCCGGCTCCATTAAATCTTCACAACCTCAAAAGACAGCATAGAGCAGAGATTCACTATATGCACAAACAGAGTAACTTCTTTCCCTGAATATGCCCTTAATAAAACTGTGCCTGTTTCACATTGATCTGCTTAATATTTTTCTGTGAAAAAGATCACTTTTTTCTTTAGCCCGATCGATTATGAAACCAGACCGCAGCGGCCGGTTTTCGGGTTCTCTGCCCGGATAAAACAAGGTACAATCCTGCGTTTTGACACTCGGTGCTCTCTCATGCCTTATCAATGTCCTTTATGCCATCAGCCTCTCGAACACCGGGAAAATTACTGGCGGTGTCAGCAAAACCATCAGTTTGATCAGGCCAAAGAAGGCTACGTCAATCTCATGCCGGTTCATCATAAAAGTTCGAAAAATCCCGGCGACAACAAAGAGATGATGCAGGCCAGAAGAGCATTTCTTGAAGCAGGCCATTATGCGCCGATGAAAGACAAAGTGGTTGCGCTGCTCCACCGATATGCGCCGGCGAACAGTCACCGTCTGTTGGATATCGGTTGCGGGGAAGGCTACTACACGTCCGCGTTCAGGGCTTTAAGCGACCAGCACCCGGCACTGACAGTACACGGACTGGATATCTCAAAAGTTGCGGTCCGGTACGCAGCAAAACGCTACAAAGATTGTCATTCCTGTGTTGCTTCCAGTCATCGCCTGCCCTTCGCCGATAACAGCCTGGATGCCATGGTGCGCATTTACGCGCCCTGCAAAGCAGATGAAATTACGCGCACTCTGAAACCGGGAGGGATTTTGCTGACCGTGACCCCGGCAGCACGGCATCTGCATCAGTTAAAAGCCCAGATCTATGATGAGGTCAGGCCGCATGATATTCCGGCAGAATCTCTGCCCGGTATGTCACTGATCCACGAAGAGCAGTTACATTACGAAATGACACTCGACGGCAAAGAAGCCACCGCCCTGATGCAGATGACCCCTTTTGCCTGGAAGACCCCGGATTCGGTCTGGCAATTCCTGGCCCAGCAGCAGGCGTTTCATTGCGAGGCTGATTTCACACTTCGCGTTTATCAGTTGTCGGAAGCTGAAATCTCGCAACCTAATTGAAATTAATTCTCATTACTATTGAGTATTCTGCCAGTCTTCTCTATCATAGCGTCCATGAAAGAACACCCTGAACCGTCCATACTGTGACTGATACGAAGTCAGTACGACGATTCAGGAGAAAGGATGATATGCATGAAGACTGGCTATGCCTTTATACTGACAGCCCTGCTCAGTGGCTGTACAACACCGTCAGCACCGGTTGAACAAGCTCCGCCTGACACATTTTATGATTACACCATTCGCTCACCTCAAGGCGCCTCTCTGACAGAGCAACAGCTTGCTGAGGCGTTGTCTGACGCCGATATTGTGCTGGTAGGAGAATGGCACAGCCATCCGGGAACCCACCTGTTGCAAACCCGTCTGCTGGCAGCCATGTATGCCAATCGCCCTGACCTGGCTCTGTCGATGGAGCAGTTTACCCGGGATAAACAAAGCGTCGTAAACCAGTACCTCAATGGTGAAATTGGTGAACAAACGCTGATTCAGCAAGGCAATGCCTGGCCAAACTATGAATCAGACTACCGTCCGCTGATTGAATTTGCCCGTGAACATCATCTGGATGTCATTGCCAGCAATGCGCCGAAATCGATTGTGCGTTGCGTCGGCCGCTACGGTCCCGATTACCTCAACCGTCTTCCTGCCTCAGAGCGCCAGTGGGTTGCTCAGTCACTTACACTGGAAAATGACCGATACAAAGAAAAATTCACTGCATCTATGCACCATGGTGATCAAGCCCAAACCGAGCGACAATTTGCCGCCCAAACCGCCTGGGACGACACCATGGCCGAAAGCATGGTCGACTACCTGCAAACCCATCCCGGCCACCAGATTCTGCACGTCGCCGGTCGGTTCCACACGGCAGAAGGACTAGGAACAGCGTCCCGCATTGCAGCCCGCCATCCCGGGCTCAAAGTTGTCATGGTGACTCCGGTCACCCAGGACAGTCCCGTTGCCGAAGGTTCACCTGATTTTCAGGTCGAAGTCCATCCCATGCCGCAACGCTATGTGCAGGAAGCCAATATGAAAGCGGCCTTCTCCAACCTGAAACAGCGCAGCAGTCAATTGACCTGTCTTAGTGAATAATCCCGCGCTCCGCCGGCAGCCGATATCCGGCTGCCTGTTACACCTCCCCTTCTTGTGCATCAACCGTTTCATTCCTGAAGAAATTGTTCACAAAACATGCAACGCGCCAATTTCCGTCACTGCGAGTGAGCGGCAGTTCACTGTAATCACAAAAATACCAATAAAAAATAAGTCACCAAATACCCGAACAAACGTCTAACTTTTGACCAATAAACAGCCATGAAAGCAATATATAAAACCAACCAATAACCAAAACTCAGTTTATCACCCCCAAACCTTGTTACATTGTTGTTAATTTTTGGATGTTCTTTCTTTTCCCATTGAGCTAAAACATTATGCCAATGACGGGTGTTTTTGATGGCCCAGCCAGCGGCCCGTCTCGTTATCACACCAGAACAAGGATTGGATTATGAAGGGAACCAAACTGCTTTCTGCGGCCTGTATTGCTGCGGCATTGGCGCTCACAGCAACGCCAACGCTGGCTGAGATGGCAAAAGTTGCCGTTTCACAGATCGTTGAACACCCGGCGCTGGACGCAACCCGTCAGGGCTTATTGGATGGCCTGAAAGAAAAAGGGTACGTAGAAGGCAAAAACCTGGAATTCACCTATCAGACGGCTCAGGGTAACCCGGCTATTGCAGTACAAATTGCCAAGCAGTTTGTCGGTGAACAGCCCGATGTTCTGGTTGGCATTGCCACACCGACCGCCCAGGCCCTGGCTGCAGCCACCCGTTCAATTCCCGTTGTTTTCACTGCAGTCACCGATCCTGTCGGCGCCAAATTGGTTCGTAATACCGAGAAGCCGGAACGCAACGTGACCGGCCTGTCAGATCTCTCTCCGGTTGCACAGCATGTCGACCTGATTAAAGAGATCCTTCCTGATGCCAAGCGAATTGGTGTGATTTATAACCCGGGCGAAGCTAACGCCGTGGCTCTGGTTGACCTGCTGCGTAAAGCTGCAAAAGAGAAAGGTATGGAAGTCGTTGAAGGCACAGCACTGAAGAGTGCAGACGTGCAGTCAGCCGCTCAAATTGTTGCTGCGAAATCCGATGCTCTGTACGCCCCGACAGATAACACCGTCGCCAGTGCCGTTGAAGGACTGGTCAATGCTGGTAACCAGGCGGGGATTCCTGTGATTGGAGCATCCACAACTTATATTGAAAGTGGTGCACTGGCCGCACTGGGCTTTGACTATTATCAGGTTGGTGTTCAGACCGCCGACTATGTCGATGCCCTGCTCAAAGGCAAGAAAGTCTCTGAACTGCCAGTCAAAGTCGCGGTCGGTTCCGACCTGGCCCTGAATGAAAAAGTGGCAGCGAAACTGCACATCACTTTGCCGAAATCACTGGTTAGCCGCGCAACCTCAATCACCAAATAACTACACATCTCTCAGGCACCGGCCGACCCGCCGGTGCCAGCAAGGAATAAGGAGCAGTTGATGTCTTTCTTTGCTTTGATCGGTACGCTGGAAATCGGCTTGGTTTATGGCCTGGTTGCTCTTGGCGTTTATCTCACTTTCCGTGTTCTGGATTTTCCGGATCTGTCTGTTGATGGCAGCTTCCCGATGGGGGCCGCTGTCGCTGCGACCGCAATTATCGCCGGAGTCAACCCTTGGCTTGCGACAATGCTGGCGGTGCTGGCCGGAGGAATGTGTGGTCTGGTGACCGCTTTTCTTGCCGTACGTTGTGGGATCCTGCACCTGCTGGCCAGTATCCTGACGATGATCGCCGCTTTCTCGATCAACATCCGTATTATGGGGCGTCCGAACCTGGCGCTGCTGGGCGATGACACCATTCTGACCCCATTCGAAAACTTCGCTTTTGACACCGGAATGGATGCCGGCCTAATCCGCCTGGCGGTCATTCTGGCACTGGTGATCTTCAGCGGCTGGTTTGTGGTTCGCCTGCTGGCCAGTGATTTTGGCCTGGGACTGCGCGCTACCGGCGTGAACAGCCGGATGGTCAGTGCCCAGGGTGGTAATACAGCCCTTTACACCTACTTTGGTCTGGCGCTGTCAAACGCATTTGTCGGTTTCTCCGGTGCGCTGTTTGCACAAACCAACAACTTCGCCGACGTGACCTCCGGGGTCGGTACCATTGTAGTCGGTCTGGCTGCGGTGATCCTGGGTCAAACCCTGATCCCGGGCCGTAAAATCTGGGTAGCGGTTGTTGCCGTAATTCTGGGCTCCGTGCTTTATCGTCTGGCGGTCGCGTTTGCGCTGAGTACCGGCATGTTCGGTCTGAAAGCCTCCGACCTGAACCTGATCACCGCAGTTCTGGTTGCGCTGGCGCTGATTGCACCGAAGATGAAGCGCAATTTTCAGCGGAAGAAAAAACAGGCCGTTGCCACAAAAAAGAAGCTCGCGTAAGCCGGACCAGAAGGTAAGAACACTATGATTGAACTCAACAACATCCGCGTTACCTTCAATGAAGGCACCATTCTTGAAAATCAGGCATTACGCGGGGTCAACCTGACGGTCCCGGAACGCCAGTTTGTGACTGTCATCGGCTCAAACGGCGCCGGTAAATCCACCCTGCTGGGTGCCATCAGCGGGGAAACCCCGATGTCCGACGGGAAAGTGGTTATCAATGGCGTTGATGTCACCAGCAAAGCGGTGCATGAACGGGCACAGTATGCAGCCCGGGTCTTTCAGGACCCGCTGGCAGGAACCTGCGCCTCACTGACTATTGAGGAAAATATGGCGCTGGCCATGCAGCGCGGCAGCCGCCGGACCTGGAAGCTGGCCTTGTCGTCACAGCGCAGAAAACTGTTTCAGGAACGGATCAGTATTCTGGGCCTGGGACTGGAAGACCGGCTGGGAGACAGCATCGGCCTGTTATCCGGCGGACAGCGTCAGGCTGTCAGTCTGGTCATGGCGACGCTGGCTGACAGTAAGCTGTTGCTGCTTGATGAACATACAGCAGCACTGGATCCAAGAATGGCCGCTTTCGTTCTGGAACTCACCAAGCGCGTGGTCGAGGAATTTGACCTGACTGTGATGATGGTGACTCACTCCATGAAAGATGCCCTCGCCTATGGCGATCGAACCGTCATGCTTCACCAGGGGAATATTGTACTGGATGTGGCAGGTCAGGAGCGGGCCAATATGGACGTGAAACATCTGCTGGAGATGTTCAGCAAAGTGCGGGGCGAAGAGCTGGCTGACGACAGCCTGCTGCTCAGCTGATTCATCAGCTTCGACTCATGAGGCGGAATTTTCCGCCTCATCTTTTTCTGCACTTCCTTGCCACTTCACTGTTCCTGCGCAGATTTACGCAGGACAGCCCCCTGATACCCGCCCAATTCAATGTAATTGATCGGTTCTCCTGTACTGCCGTCATAAAATACCTGATCATAAGTACCGGGCAGGGAGATGCGCATCGGCCTGGTTTCCAGAAAGCTTTTTTGCCCGGCCTTTTGGATTGCCCGGTATACCACCAGCCCATGTTCATACCGCCGGGCAATCACCCCTTCAGCCGGTTGTTTGCTGAACCAGCCGCTGCGATAGAGCCAGAACCAGTTCGCAGGCAGCATCTGATGCGGCCCCAACACCGGCTTTCGGCTGTCTCCGCTGAACGGGTCCGCCTGCCACCAGACGACTTTATACCCTTTCGGCGGAGCAACGGGTTTCCCCAGATCGACCCTCAGCATCCCGGATGGCTGATAGACCCAGTTCTTGGGCAAGCCGGGGCGATACCAGTCCCGCACCGTCGTATTGGTGCTGTCATAAGTCTGGCTGTTGCCCCAATTGTGGTAATACGTCAGCCCCGGCTGATTGAACAGGTAATAAAGTGCCAGTCCGGTTTCCGTATCACGCGTCCAGGCATTACTGTCACTGGGGTGTAAATCGCTGTAACCGTCTCGCATCGAAACCATCAGCACACTCTGTGCCCCGTCTGCACTCAAAGAAAATTGCTGCCAGCTTTGCTGCAGCTTCGCCAACCCCATCGCCGGGGAGATCAAACGGGGCCGCACCCAGATGTCCACCAATCCTTTCAAGGCAGCTTCCGGTGCATTTTGCTGCCACAGCGAGAGCCCTGAGAATTCGGCAGCAAGCACTGGCGGCGAAAACTGATGTTTCATCTTGTTCAGTAATGCCACCAGCATTTCAAAATAGCGGTCTTCGGCCTCTGCTGTCCCTGCCACCAAAGGCAGCTCCAGTAACTGCCCCCCGCTGTCGACCGAGATATTGCTTCCAGCCAGTAATGCCTTCAGTCGTGGCAGGTAGCCACCAGCGACGCCCTCACGGCGCCAATGGTATCGATACCATCTCATCAGCAAAACCTGGATTGCCGGATCGCTCAGATTCGCCCGGTATACACAAGAAGATGCCGGGCGGCGGCCACTGACAAGCACCCGGGCCTGATAGGGAAAGCGGGCACTCGCGGAAGGATTGATCCGGCTCTGGAATTCATCGTCGCTGAGCAATCCGTTCTGATCTTTGTCATTCACCGGATCCCAGCCGGGAACAAATAAACCATTGGTATCCTGAACCAGCCAGGGCTGCAACCGAACCGAAGCGACACGGGTTTCCTGCGGCCAGCGCAATGCGATCGTCCAGGCAGCCTCTGATGTGGTTCCCGTCAGCACCGCTGGCTGCCATCCGTCTGGCATGGTCAAATAGCCCGTAAACAGGGTTTCGCCCTGTTGCTGCCATCGCACATCAAGCAGCTGCCAGCCAATGGGGCTTTGCCACAGTACTTGCATTGGCGGCCTGCCGGCTTCCAGCTCAAGTACCGTGAACGGATCATCTGCCATCAGGATCAGGGACTGTGATTCCACCAGAGATACCGGCAGGTTTGCCGTGCTGAACTGGCCGTTCAGCTCAGTCCAGAACTGCCGGGGCTGCGGCTCAGGCAGTTCCGGAAAGGGAGATGACGCAGAATCCTGCCAGGACAGGCGGGTATCTTCGGCATAATGCAGAAACAGGCGTTCTGGCTCCACACCCGCCAATCCTGCCTGACGGTAAAGCCATTGACGCTGTTCATCCGGATGACAGGACAGATTCTGGAGCTGAAACGGAAGGAGTACGTGGCTTTGCTGATTGAGCGCCGGAGACTGCCAGCTTCCGAGCACCAGATCAGCATGGTGCAGTTCCCACTGTTTTACGGCTTCTGCCGAGTGAAAGCGTGACGTCGTCAGCGGTTCTTCCCATCCACCGGGAAAGAGCCACGCAGCTCCCGTTGACGGGTAAACCTGTGCCTTCACAGCACAGGTCAGCAAAATCATCAGTAAACAAATCAGTCTTCCGCAACGCATTCTGCTCCCTCAAGGCAGCGGGAATCAGCTTTAGCTTAGCGTGAAAGACGATACGATGAAGGGTTAAAAATTGGACAAAAAAGCCGTGCACAATGCACGGCTTTACAGAAGGCTTCACTTCGGGACTACCAGCCCATCCAGTGGCCCAGCCCCCACAGCGTAATCATGGCCATGAAACCGGCCAGGATGTCATCGACCATGATCCCCACGCCACCATGGACATTTTTATCCAGCCAGCTGATCGGCCAGGGTTTCACCATGTCGAAGAAACGGAACAGAATAAAACCGCTGATCACCCAGGGCAGGCTCATTGGCGGAGCAATGGCCATCGTGATCCAAAAGCCGACAAATTCATCCCAGACAATACTGCCATGGTCATGAACTCCCATGTCCTGCGCAGTTCTGTGACAGATGTAAATGCCCGCCAGCGCTGCGATCAGGGTGATCCCAAGATAAGCCGCGTAAGGCAACTGGATCAGCAGATAGTAAAACGGTACCGACGCCAACGTTCCGACTGTACCGGGAATGACAGGTGACAGGCCACTGCCAAATCCGGTTGCCAGCAAATGCCAGGGGTTACTCAGTTTGATATACAGTTTGGGATCTCGCACAACTTACCCCGAGAAATGATCGTATCCATGCAGCTGCCAATCAAGCGGCAGCCCGTTCCTTTCAAGTGTCACACTGTCTCCGGCCCGGATGTTTCCGATACAAGTCGCCTTCACGCCTGCATGAGACAAAGCCACATCCAGTGCACCACGGTGATGGGCCGGAACCGTAAAACAGAGTTCGTATTCTTCGCCGCTGGTGAGTGCCAGTTTCCCGGCAGCATCCTGATCGCCGCCACAGAATGACATCAGTTCAGCAGACAACGGCAGACGGTCAACATCAATCACCGCGCCGACATCCGACCGGTTGAGGATATGGCCCAGATCGGCAATCAGGCCGTCAGAAATATCCAGCGCAGCCGAGGCTATTCCACGCAGCGCTTGTCCGGCTAACACCCGGGGCTGCGGCTGATAATGCCGGTTCAGCAAATGCTCCGCCAGCTCAGGCTTAGTGCCCGTGACCTGCTTCAGTAAGACGGCCAATCCTGCCGCACTGTCACCGAGATTACCGGTGACATAAATCAGATCACCGGCACTGGCGCCGTGCCGGGTCAGCGCTTGCCCCTGAGGTACAAAGCCATGCACCGTCAGCGTCAGGCTCAGCGGTCCCTTGGTCGTATCACCGCCAATGAGCTGAACCTGATAGTAATCAGCCATCTCAAAAAAGCCGTCACAGAAGCGGGCCAGCCAGGATTCGTCCGCTTCAGGCAAGGTGATTGCCAGGGACACCCAGGCCGGTGTCGCCCCCATGGCCGCCAGATCACTCAGATTGGCTGCCAGTGCTTTCTTTGCCACCAGTGCCGGGTCCATACCCGCCAGAAAATGATTCCCGCATACCAGAGAATCGGTACTGACGGCCAGCTGGCAGCCAGCCGGGACTTCAAGCAAAGCACAGTCGTCGCCAATCGCCAGCGCAACATCACTCCGCTGAACCGGCTGACGGGCAAAATACCGGGCGATTAAATCGAATTCGTTACTAGCCATAGAAGGTCAGAAGTTCTTGATGGTCGTTTTACCCAGAAAAAAGGCCAGCAGAGCTGGCCTCAGTTTCGTTTTCAAAAAACGATTATGCTTTTTTACGCAGAACAGGTGCAAGTTTATCCAGCACACCATTCACAAACTTGTGACTGTCTTCAGCACCGAAAACTTTCGCCAGTTCGATTGCTTCGTTAATCACAACTTTGAACGGTACGTCTTCACGTTTCATGATTTCGTACACGGCCAGACGCAGCAGCGCCAGTTCCATCTGATCCAGATCCTGCAGCGGACGCGACAGATAAGGACGCATCTTGCTGTCCAGTTCCTGATGGTTCAGCACCACACCGGTAAACAGATCGCGGAAGTACTCCACATCGGTCTGTGGTGCAGCCAGAACAGGCGCTTCAGCCTGATGTGCTTCTTCTTCAAACTGTTCACCAGACAGAAAATGCATTTCGATATCGGCAGCATTTCCTTTGGTGATTTGCCAGGAATAAATGGCCTGGACGGCAAAGTGTCGTGCGTTACGACGTGCGGCTGGTTTCACACTAACCCCCATTAGGATTCAATTTGGGACAGGACGTTTACCATCTCAAGCGCGCTGAGTGCAGCCTCTGCCCCTTTATTACCAGCCTTGGTACCGGCACGCTCGATGGCTTGTTCAATTGTGTCTACAGTCAGGACACCAAATGAAACCGGAGTGTTGTACTCCAGAGCCACCTGAGCCAGACCTTTATTACATTCACCGGCAACATACTCGAAATGCGGAGTACCGCCACGGATCACAGAGCCCAGTGCCACGATGGCATCATAACGGTCGCTTTTCGCAACTTGCTGGGCGACCAGAGGCAGCTCATAAGCACCAGGACAACGTACAACGGTAATGTTGTCGTCGCTTACCTGTCCCTGACGTTTCAGTGCGTCCAGCGCACCTTCCAGCAGGCTTTCATTGATGAAACTGTTGAAGCGACTGATAACGATAGCAATTTTTGCGTTGGGTGCCGCGATGGCGCCTTCGATTACCTTCATGGGCCTTCCTGTGACTATGTCTTTTCTTTCCGGATTGAGAAACCGCGGGAGTCTATCACAATTTATACGTGATACCAATTGACTTCACTGTCAAGTCATAAACCGCGGTAAAGTGCGATCCCGATTCCGGCGCAGAGATGAATGAAAACAGTATGTTAAACGTATTTCAGGTTCAGGAGCACACCGCTCCTTTCCCCTTAGTTACAAATATATTCCACCACTTCCAGCCCAAAGCCGGACAGTGAATGGTAGCGCTGATTACTGGACGACAGCAGGCGCATCTTGCCAACCCCCAGATCAGCCAGGATCTGCGAACCCACACCGACCTGGCGTGACGGGTTCTTCGGATTCAGCTTCACTCCCGGCTGGCCGTCAGCCTGCGAAGCCATATGCTTCACTTTGGTGATCATACCATCCTGAGTTTCATGACGATTCAGAATCACCATCACCCCGCCCTGGTCAGCAATCCGCTGCATCGCTGAAGGCAAAGTCCACTGGGACGCGCCTGAATGCAGAATGTCTTTAAAAGTATCCTGCAGATGCACCCGTACCAGCGTCGGGTTATCTTGCGAGACATTGCCTTTCCGCAATGCATAGTGGATCTGGTTGTCGATCGTATCACGGTAAGTGATCAGGTCGAACTCACCGAATTCTGTCGGCAGCACGCACTCGGCCACACGTTCTATCGTTGTCTCGTTGTTATTGCGATACTCAATTAAATCCGCAATGGTGCCCAGTTTCAGGCCGTGCTGAGCCGCAAACACTTCAAGATCCGGACGACGGGCCATGGTGCCATCCGGATTCAGAATTTCGACAATCACACTGGATGCTTCTAATCCGGCCAGACGGGCCACATCGCAGCCCGCTTCTGTATGACCAGCACGAGCCAGTACACCGCCTTCCTGTGCCATCAGCGGGAAAATATGTCCCGGCATCACAATGTCTGCCGGTGAGGCGTCTTTGGCAACCGCTGCCTGCACGGTCCGGGCACGATCAGCGGCAGAAATACCGGTTGTCACCCCACGGGCAGCTTCAATGGAAATCGTGAAATTGGTACTGAATTGCTCGGTGTTGTCCTGCACCATCAGCGGCAGTTTCAGCTGCTGGCAGCGCGCCTGGGTCAGCGTCAGACAGATCAAACCCCGGCCATGGGTCGCCATAAAGTTAATCGCATCAGGTGTGATTTTTTCTGATGCGATAATCAGATCACCCTCATTTTCACGGTCTTCGTCATCCATCAGAATGACCATTTTGCCCTGACGGATATCTTCGATAATTTCCTGTGCGCTGCTTAACGCCATGTTGCAATCCCTCACCTAAGTTTTTCTTTATGATAGCGGTTTAGCCGAGAAAGCCGCTCCGGGCCAGAAGTTCCATGCTGAGCTCTGACGAACCGCCAGCCTGTGCTGCTTTCTCTCCCAGCATCAGACGCTCCAGATAACGTGAAATGACATCCACCTCCAGATTCACCCGGCGGCCGGCTTTAAACCCGTCCATCGTGGTTTCGCCAGCTGTATGTGGCACGATCGTCAGCTTGAATTCCGCACCTCGCACTGCATTTACGGTCAGGCTGATCCCATCAATGCTGACAGAGCCCTTCTCAGCAATGTATTTTGCCAGATGATCCGGCGCTTTCACCCAGAATTCAATGGCCCGGCCGGTTTGCGTGCGGGAAATAATTTCCCCCACATCATCCACATGGCCCGACACCATATGGCCGCCAAAACGGGTCGTCGGCAACATTGCCTTTTCCAGATTCACCACCTGTCCCGGTTTGTAATCTTTAAAAGCAGTCCGGTTCAGTGTCTCCAGTGAGACATCTGCAACATACCCTTGACCGGTGAGGGCCACCACGGTCAGACAGACGCCGTTGGTGGCAATACTGTCACCCAGCTTGACATCAGACAGATCCAGCCGGCCACTGTTCACCGTGACGGAAATATCCTGCCCTTTCACTGCCAGCGCCTGAATCGTGCCAACAGCTTCAATAATACCTGTAAACATCCTAATACTTCCTTACTCTACGGCGCAGGCGTTTTGATGCTGCCGCGAATGCGAATATCCTGCCCGACCATCCGAACGTCATTCAGAACCAGTGACGGCACTTCTGACATCACAGACAGGCCGTGCAAATTCATCAGGCCGCGGCTGTCGCTGCCCATCAGTTTCGGGGCCTGATACAGGATCAACTCATCCACCAGCCCGGCACGAACTAAAGCGCCGGCCAGACCGGCACCTGCTTCTACCCAGAGATGATTGATATCCTGACGGGCCAATGCCTGCATCAGCGCCGTCAGATCCAGCTGGCCGTTCTCCTGCACCGGAACAACCAGTTGTGTGACATTTTCCGGCCATGAAAGCGTATCTGCCCGCCCTCGGGCCAGCAGCACTTTCCCCGGCAGAGAAAACAAACGTTGTGTGGGCTGAAGACGATTCTGACTGTCGATAATCACCCGGACCGGCTGACGCAATTCAGGCTGAGGATATTCAGATTGCGTCCGTTCCCCCAGCTCCTGCCAGCGAACATTCAAAGACGGGTTATCCGCCAGAACTGTGGCACTGGTCGACAGAATCGCACCTGACTGCGCACGAAATCGCTGAACATCCGCTCTGGCTTCAGGACCGGTGATCCACTGGCTGGCGCCATTGGCCAATGCTGTTCTGCCGTCAAGACTGGCAGCCAACTTGAGCTGAACATAGGGCAAACCCGTTTTCATGCGTTTGATAAAGCCCGGATTGAGTGCCAGTGCATCAGCTTCCAGCAATCCTGTTTCGACTTCAATCCCGGCGTCTCTGAGCATGGCGACACCCCGGCCTGCAACCTGCGGATTCGGATCAACCATAGCGCAGATCACCCGGGAAACCCCAGCCGCAATCAGCGCTTCTGCACAGGGGGGTGTTCTGCCGTAGTGGGAGCAAGGCTCCAGCGTGACATATGCCGTTGCGCCCCGGGCGTTTTCCCCGGCAGCACGCAGTGCAAAGACTTCCGCATGCGGCTCCCCGGCACGATAGTGAAAACCTTCACCAATCACAGTGTCATCTTTCACGATGACGCAGCCGACATTCGGATTAGGGGCAGTGGTGAAACGGCCACGTCGGGCCAGACTGATGGCGCGACGCATCATGGCGTGATCGGTCGGTGTAAACATCTTGACTTATTTTTCCAGTTTGGCGATCGCTTCACCAAATTCCCGGATGTCTTCGAACGAACGGTACACAGAGGCAAAACGAATATAGGCGACTTTATCCAGTTCAATCAGCGCATCCATCACCAGGTTCCCGATCATGTCGGATTTCACTTCGCGCTCTCCGGTCGCACGCAAGCGGGATTTGATCGTATTGATCGCTCGTTCAATGTCATCTGCACTGACCGGACGTTTTTCCAGTGCACGTTCAATGCCACCACGCAGCTTGTCTTCGTTAAACGGCTCCCGGCTGCCATTGGTTTTAATGACATGCGGCATCACCAGCTCAGCGGTTTCAAAAGTTGTATAACGCTCGCTGCACGCCAGGCACTGACGACGGCGCCGGACCTGATGACCGTCAGCGACCAGACGGGAATCGATTACTTTGGTGTCATTGGCACCACAAAACGGACAATGCATCTTGCCTCCTCAATTTCGTCGACTCAGTGTAACCCAAATCAACTGACTTGAGAGGCGCAAAGCTAAATTTTTTATCAACAAAAACGGCATCCGATGGATGCCGTTTCACTATTCTGACCTAAATGTTGGTCTGTATTCAGCCTGACCTGCTTACGCGTAAACTGGCAGGCGCTTACAGATATCCAGCACTTTCGCTTTAGTTGCATCGATCACGTCCTGGCTCTCGATGTTGTCCAGCACGTCACAGATCCAGTTCGCCAGTGCTTTCGCGTCTTCCGTCGTGAAACCGCGACGGGTGATCGCTGGTGTACCGATGCGGATACCTGAAGTCACGAACGGACTGCGAGGATCGTTAGGTACACTGTTCTTGTTCACAGTGATATTCGCTGCACCCAGTGCGGCATCAGCTTCTTTACCTGTGATGTTCTTATCAATCAGGTCAACCAGGAACAGATGGTTCTCGGTACCGCCGGAAACGATCTTGTAGCCACGCTCCAGGAACTGACCCACCATAGCTTTGGCGTTATCAACAACACGCTGCTGGTAAGCTTGGAACTCAGGCTCCATTGCTTCTTTGAACGCAACGGCTTTGGCTGCGATGACATGCATCAGCGGGCCGCCCTGACCGCCAGGGAAAACGGCTGAATTCAGTTTCTTGTACAGCTCTTCACCTGCATTTGACAGGATCAGACCGCCGCGAGGACCAGCCAGTGTTTTGTGCGTTGTTGTGGTCACTACATGTGCGTGCGGTACAGGGTTCGGGTAAACACCCGCAGCAACCAGACCTGCAACGTGCGCCATATCAACAAAGAAGTAAGCACCAACTTTGTCTGCGATTTCACGCATGCGCTTCCAGTCAACAATCTGAGAGTAAGCAGAGAAACCACCGATGATCATTTTCGGCTTGTGTTCCAGCGCCAGCGCTTCCACTTCTGCGTAGTCAATCTGACCTTGCTCATCGATACCATAAGGAATGATGTTGTACAGCTTACCGGAGAAGTTCACAGGAGAACCGTGAGTCAGGTGACCACCGTGTGCCAGGCTCATGCCCAGAACGGTATCGCCGGCATTCAGCAGGGCCATGTAAACCGCACTGTTTGCCTGAGAACCTGAGTGTGGCTGAACATTCGCGTATTCAGCACCAAACAGCTGGCATGCACGATCAATTGCCAGTTGCTCGGCTTTATCTACATACTCACAACCGCCGTAGTAACGCTTACCCGGGTAACCTTCTGCGTATTTGTTGGTCAGTTGTGAACCCTGGGCTTCCATTACACGCGGGCTGGTGTAGTTCTCAGAAGCAATCAGCTCAATGTGCTCTTCCTGACGGGCTGTTTCTTCCTGAATGGCCGCAAACAGTTCCGCGTCATAATCAGCAATATTCATGTCACGCTTTAGCATCAGTCTCTCCTGACTCAGATAGTTCTCAAATTCGCTCACCTAAGTATCTGACAAGGTCAGACTCTTAGGTCAACGGGAAATAATCTGCATTTTTCCCGATTGGTGCTGAAAACACAACCCCAGACACCACGGCAACGCAAACGTTTTCGTCACACCAGCAGATAAGTCGGCATTTTAGCGAAAATACTCCTTTTCAGATAGCCCCGAAATCGCTTTTTTATCCCCTTTTTTGTTCGTTTTTCTCATCTGGAAGATGAATTTATTTCAAGTTTGCACAAACATCCATCAAAAAAATTACATCGTAAAATGTGAACGCAACCATAATGCGAAAATAATGATTTACAAAACCGTAAATTTTAAATTACAAACCGTATTTCTTTACCTTCAGCTCCGGGATTCATTTTTTCCAGCCAGGCTATAACATATCGCGCGCATTTCCCCTCCTGTGCCGTCGCACTGACGTCACGCAGTATCAGAGGGGTATTTTTGGAGGTATCGATTGAAACACCGCGGCCACTCTCGCAAAGAAAACCTGATTGCCATTCTGACTGGCACATTCATTGTCGCGCAAGGCGTTTTTTTCTTACAACAGGCAAACTTACTGACAGGCGGAACAACCGGCTTAGCGCTGCTGATGACCCACTTTACAGATTTCAGTTTCGGTCAGCTGTACTTTGTCGCGAATATTCCGTTTTACATCATGGCCTGGTTCCGCATGAACCGCAGCTTTGCACTGACCAGTGTGTGCTGTGGAGCGCTGGTTTCAGTCATTACAGACAACCTGCACCATGTGGTGGCTATCAGCCAGTTTGATCCGGTTTACTGTGCCGTGATTGGCGGCTTGCTGATGGGATTGGGAATGTTGATTCTGTTCAGGCATAACACCAGCCTGGGCGGGTTTAACGTATTGGTGCTTTATCTGCAGGAAAAATTCGGCATTTCAGCAGGCAAGCTTCAGATGGGCATCGATATCTGCATTCTGATTTGCTCTTATTTCCTGATGACACCGACTATTCTGCTGTTGTCACTGCTGGGCGCTGTGATGCTGAACCTGGTTCTGGCCATGAACCACAAACCAGGCCGGTATCACGATGGCAAAGCCACCGCGACCGTGACGAACGACTGATTACACAACGACTGGCTCATGCAGCAAACCGGCATGAGCCAGCTTGTCCAGCAAGACATCTTTTGCCTGACGGCGTAAGTCGCGATCCAGCGCATTGATATTTACCGCGAGCTGCAAAGGCTTCCCTTCCGCACACTCAACCTGCAGTTTCAGCTGATTTTTCACCATGGATACCGCAGAAATCTGAGAAAAAGGAATGCGATAGCAACCAAGCCAGGGATTGGGGGTGATAAACAACGCTTCAGGCGTAACCATCAGTGCCGTTTTCTTTTTCCCTGCCAGATTCCGGGCAAAAATAACCAGACCTGCCAGCACAGCCAAGCCGCCTAAAGGCATCCCCACAATCATCATCAGAATCCCGACGCCAGCCAGTCCGAAGGCCAGCGGATCTTCATCGCAAAAACCAAATTGCGGGTTTTCCGGCTTCAGTTCAGATTTCACATCCTGTACCTGCCGCAGCCGCCAGCGCTGCGCATCAGCCCAATAGCAAATATGGAAAATCAGCCCCAGCGGAAAAAGTACCACTGTTGCGAACAGGACCAGACACTTCCCCAGGAAAGCAGACTTTGTCAGCAGCTTCAGACTCAGAATCTGAGCAAAAACCGCCGCTGCTGCCAGCCATGGCCAGTATGACCATATTTCTGAAGAAATCGGGAGGACAGAAAAGGGAAAAAACTTCGGATTTGAGTGAATCAGTTTCGACATCAAAGGTGCAACGACGATCACCACTGCCGCAGCTGTCAGTACGGAGATGGCAAGGCCGCCATAAGTCGACAGGGACACGCGTTTCATGATGACTCTCCTTGCAGACATTGAAATAAACTTTCGGCCGTTGCGTCATTCCGATATCCGCGAAGACAGCCTAAGGCAACAATGCGACAGGGAAAATTGGATATTAAATGATCAAATCAACAATCAGAGACCGCTTCACAATCAGAGAACATCAAAAAAAGCACAGCCCCGGACAAAGCCGGGGCTGCAGCGGTGGGAGACATTGTGCGTCTCCGGGAATTCTTGCATAAATACAATCAGATGGCGTCTTCGTCTTCTTCACCGGTACGAATCCGGACTACGCGTTCAATATCAAACATGAAGATTTTACCGTCGCCGATCTTACCGGTTTGCGCCGTTTCAATAATCGTCTCGACACACTGCTCTGCCACATCATCACTGACCACGATTTCCAGTTTTACCTTCGGCAGAAAGTCGACCATATATTCCGCGCCACGGTATAACTCCGTGTGACCTTTCTGGCGACCAAACCCTTTGACTTCAGACACAGTCATTCCCGTGATCCCCACCTCTGCCAGGGCCTCACGCACATCATCCAGTTTGAATGGCTTAATAATGGCTTCGATTTTTTTCATCTCACAATATCCTTTGCTGAGGGTCTGTTGACCCTGAGGTCTGCTGCCCCCGGGGCGGGGTCTCGGCGTGCAATCACCGATACCGGAAAGCCCCCATTATCACCGATTTTTCATTGAAAACTCAACGGCTCGCTGGCAGACGGCTCATGATTTCCGAGCCGCCAGTAATTCCCGTCCCCATAAAAAAACCGCTGCACTTGGCAGCGGTTTGATAATCAGCTGTCCGGCACGCAGCCAGCAGTGTTTTAGCCCAGATTGACACGGGCATTACGGAACATCCGCATCCACGGACTGCTCTCATTCCAGTCGTCCGGATGCCAGGAGTTCGCCACGGTACGGAAGACCCGCTCCGGGTGCGGCATCATGATGGTCACACGGCCATCCTGAGTCGTCAGACCGGTGATCCCATTCGGTGAACCGTTCGGGTTGGCCGGATAGTTCTGAGTCACCTTACCGTAGTTATCGAGATAACGCAGGGCAATGGTGCCAGACTGCTCAATCGCAGACAGGTGTTCCGCATTGCGTACTTCAACCCGGCCCTCACCGTGAGATACGGCGATTGGCATCCGGGAACCCGCCATCCCGTTGAAGAACAGCGAATCGCTCTGCTGAACTTCCACCAGACTGAAACGTGCTTCGAAGCGCTCAGATTCGTTGCGGACAAAGCGCGGCCACAAATCTGCACCCGGAATCAGGTCACGCAGATTGGACATCATCTGGCAACCATTACACACACCCAGTGCGAACGTATTGTCACGATGGAAGAAACGCTCAAACTGATCACGCGCCATGCTGTTGAACAGGATGGACTTCGCCCAGCCCTCACCGGCACCCAGGACGTCACCGTATGAGAAGCCGCCACAAGCCACCAGACCGTTAAAGCCGTCCAGCTTAACACGACCGGACAGAATATCGCTCATATGCACGTCACGGGCATCGAAACCGGCACGGTCAAAAGCCGCCGCCATTTCAACATGGGAGTTCACACCCTGCTCACGCAGAATTGCCATCTTCGGACGCGCACCCGTCGCAATAAACGGCGCGGCGACATCTTCATTGATGTCAAAGCTCAGTTTGGTGTTCAGGCCCGGGTCCTGACTGTCTTTCTTGGCTTCGAATTCCTGCAGGGCACCGGCTGGATTGTCACGCATAGCCTGCATCTGATAAGTCGTTTCAGCCCAGATTGTACGCAGTTCAGTCCGGTTCTGTTCCAGTACCCGATCGTTGCCGTTCCAGATACGCACGACATCTTCATCGACGACCGTACCCATCACATGGCTGCAGGCTTCCAGACCGAATTTCGCCAGCACGTGTTCCACATGGGCCAGATCTTCCGTACGTACCTGCAGCACCGCGCCCAGCTCTTCGTTGAACAGGGCCGCCAGCACATCATCACAGGCATCAGCATCTGTGGTGTTCAGATCGACTTCAACCCCGGTGTGACCGGCAAAGGCCATTTCAGCCAGCGTCACGTACAGACCACCGTCACCTCGGTCATGGTAAGCCAGCAGCTTCCCGTCGCGCAGCAGACTCTGAACGGCATGGAAGAAGCCTTTCAGCAGCTCAGGGCTGTCCACATCGGCTGGCTGGTCACCCAGTTGCTTGTAAACCTGTGCCAGCGCGGTCGCGCCCAAACGGTTCTTACCGCAACCCAGGTCAATCAGGATCAGGCTGGATTCGCCCTGGTCTGTCCGCAGCTGTGGTGTCACTGTTTTACGGACATCTTCCACACGGCCGAAAGCGGTGATAATCAGGGACAGCGGAGAGGTGACTTCTTTTTCTTCACCGTTCTCTTCCCACTTGGTCTTCATCGACATGGAGTCTTTACCGACCGGAATCGTCAGACCCAGCGCAGGACACAGCTCTTCGCCGACGGCTTTCACCGCTTCATACAGACCAGCATCTTCGCCCGGGTGACCGGCCGGAGACATCCAGTTTGCAGACAGTTTAATCCGCTTCAGATCGCCGATGTCGGCACTGGCAATGTTAGTAATCGCTTCACCGACGGCCAGACGGGCCGAGGCCGCAAAGTCCAGCAGGGCAACCGGCGTGCGCTCACCCATTGACATGGCTTCACCATGGTAAGTGTCGTAGCTTGCTGCCGTCACCGCACAGTTCGCAACCGGTACCTGCCAAGGACCCACCATCTGGTCACGGGCAACCAGACCGGTCACCGTGCGGTCACCAATGGTGATCAGGAAAGTTTTCTCGGCAACGGCCGGCAGGCGCAGCACGCGGTGTGTCGCTTCTTCCAGCACAATACCGCTGCGGTCAATGGCCGTTCCCTGTGCTTTTTGTGAGGTCACATCACGATGCATTTTCGGCGGTTTACCCAGCAGAATATCCATCGGCATATCAATCGGCGTATTGTCGAAGTGGCTGTCATCCAGTGTCAGATGACGCTCTTCTGTCGCTTCACCCACAACCGCATACGGTGCACGCTCGCGCTGACAGATAGCATCGAATACGGCCATCTGTTCCGGTGCAACTGCCAGTACATAACGTTCCTGGGATTCGTTACACCAGATTTCCAGCGGACTCATGCCCGGTTCATCGTTAGGTACATCACGCAGCTGGAACTTACCGCCACGCTCACCGTCGTTCACCAGCTCAGGCAGAGCATTCGAGATACCCCCAGCGCCGACATCGTGGATAAAGGCAATCGGGTTGTCATCGCCCAGCTGCCAGCAACGGTCGATCACTTCCTGACAGCGACGTTCCATTTCCGGGTTTTCACGCTGAACCGAGGCAAAATCCAGATCTTCGGCTGACTGGCCGGAAGCCATGGAAGAGGCCGCGCCGCCGCCCAGACCGATATTCATCGCCGGGCCGCCCAATACGATCAGCTTGGCACCGACTGGAATTTCTTTCTTCTGAACGTGCTCATCACGAATATTCCCCATACCACCAGCAATCATAATTGGCTTGTGGTAACCCCGGATTTCTTCGCCGTTATGAGAAGAAACCATTTCTTCATACGTACGGAAATAACCCAGCAGGTTCGGACGTCCAAACTCGTTGTTGAACGCCGCACCGCCCAGCGGGCCTTCCAGCATGATATCCAGCGCCGTCACAATTCGGCCCGGCTTGCCAAAGTCGGTTTCCCAAGGCTGCTCAAAACCCGGAACGCGCAGGTTTGATACGGTAAAGCCAACCAGACCGGCTTTCGGCTTACCGCCGATCCCGGTTGCGCCTTCGTCACGGATTTCACCGCCGGAACCGGTCGAAGCGCCCGGCCATGGGGAAATGGCTGTCGGGTGGTTGTGGGTTTCCACTTTCATCAGGATATGAGCTGCTTCCTGATGGTAGTTATACTGACGGTTTTCCGCATCCGGGAAGAAACGACCCACTTCAGAGCCCACCATGACTGCAGCATTATCTTTGTATGCTGACAGAACGTAATCGCTGTGTTGCTCGTAGGTATTTTTGATCATCTTGAACAGCGACTTTTCCTGATCGACACCGTCAATCGTCCAGTCTGCATTGAAGATCTTATGGCGGCAGTGCTCGGAGTTCGCCTGTGCGAACATCATCAGTTCGATGTCGTTCGGATTCCGGCCCAGTCTGGTGAAGTTTTCAACCAGATAATCAATCTCATCTTCAGCCAGTGCCAGCCCGAGAGACAGGTTCGCTTCTTCCAGCGCCTGACGGCCACCGGACAGAATATCCACACTCTGCATCGGCGCAGGTTCAGCGTGTCGGAACAGGGCTTCTGCCTGACTGAAATCATCAAACACGACTTCCATCATGCGGTCATGCAGCAGACCTTGCAGCGTTGTTTGCTGGGCCTCGCTCAGCGCAGCGGAGGTCGCGACATAATAAGCCGTACCGCGCTCAAGACGTTTGATTTGTTGCAGACCACAGTTACGGGCAATATCCGTTGCTTTGGAAGACCAAGGGGAAATGGTGCCTGGACGTGGGGTAACCAGCAGCAGCGTGCCGCTTGGTTCATGCTCGACAATCGTAGGACCATAGGTGAGCAGGCTGGTCAGGGTCTCCAGTGCCTGGCTGTCGAGCGGCGCAGCCAGCTCAGCAAAGTGCATGTACTCGGCATAAATACCTGTGACAGGCAGACCCGAGGCTTGACAACGCGCCAGCAGTTTATTGACACGAAACTCAGACAGTGCGGGTGAACCACGCAAAATTTCCATGTGCGTACGACTCTCGATTAGCAATTGAATGAAGGTGATATTGGCCTGATCCCCACCCCGGGAGCCACGTCAATGCCACCTTGTTCAGCGCTGATTTCCCCCTTCGGTTCAGAGGAACGGCGGTAGTATACGGGAAAAGCGGGTGTGACGTAACACCTGACGCAACCGTTTGCGCGATTTTTTTTTCAATCCGTCGCCGATCGACAGCGATCTTTGACCACCTGCCCAAAAATGCGCAAATTTTCACCTATTATCCGGTCGCCGGATAAGATCAAATGGGGCTCAGCTTTGCCCGGAATGCGACCTTTGGTATAAAGGACCACTAAATAGACAGATGAGCATGAATTATTGAGACGGTTAGCTTTTTCCGCCAGACTGCGGAACCTGGTCGCTATCTTATTGACAAGCTTGATATTATCGGGATGTCAGTGGGAAAATGACACCCGCACAGAGTTGGAACGGATCCGCGACAGTGGCGTCCTCCGCGTCGGGACACTCAACAATCAGATTTCCTACTACATTGGTCCGGACGGCCCGACCGGACTGGACTATGACCTTGCCCAGCGTTTCGCCGACAAGTTAGGCGTCAAACTGGAAATGCAGCCGGTCTTCTCTCTCTCAGGTCTGTTCCCGGCCCTGACCCGCGGCGATGTCGATCTGCTCGCCGCCGGGCTGACCATGACACCGGAACGGGTCCGGTCTTTTCGTGCGGCCCCGGCCTACTACTATGCCAGTCAGATTCTGGTCTATAAGAAAGGGGAATGGCGCCCGCGTGATGTCGACGATCTGGCCCAGAATAAAGGCCAGCTGGTTGTCGTGCGGGATTCCAGCCATGAAAAGAACCTGCTGGAGCTCAAAAAAGATCACCCGGCCCTGACCTGGCATGCCGTTGATGAAGTCGACAGCGAAGAGCTGCTCAGACAAGTCGCTGTCGGCGAACTGGATTATACCGTCGCTGATTCTGTGGATGTTGCCCTGAGCCAGCGGATTCATCCGGATATCGCCGTTGCACTGGAACTGACCGATGACCAGCCGATCGGCTGGTTCCTGAACCCGAGCAATGACGACAGCCTGTATGCGCTGCTGATTGAATTTTTCGGCGAGCTCAAACAGAGCGGCGAACTGGCGAAACTGGAAGAGAAATATTTCGGCCATGTCGATCAGTTCGACTATGTCGATACCCGGGCATTTCTGCGCGCTCTGGAAAGTAAACTGCCGCGCTGGGAAAGTATCTTCAAAAAGTACGCCGACGAGTTTGACTGGCGCCTGCTGGCGGCGCTTTCTTATCAGGAATCGCACTGGAACCCGAGGGCCGTTTCTCCGACAGGTGTCCGCGGCATGATGATGCTGACACTGCCAACCGCGAAATTAGTCGGTGTCCAGAACCGTCTGGATCCGGAACAAAGTATTCGCGGGGGAACGGAATATCTGAGAAAAATGATCGCCCGAATCCCGGACAGCATTGAACCGCATGAAAAAGTCTGGTTCGCGCTGGCGTCATATAATGTCGGATATGGCCATATGATGGATGCCCGTCGTCTGACCAAGAAACAAGGGGGTAACCCGGACGCCTGGAGTGATGTCAAACAGCGGCTGCCGTTACTGCGCCAGCGGAAGTTCTATCGCCAGACCCGCTATGGTTACGCTCGCGGTGATGAAGCCCTGCTCTACGTGGAAAATATCCGCCGGTACTATCAGAGCATCATCGGCTATGAACAGGCACACAGCCAGCCCCTGAACAGTGAAGGGATCCGGCTGGTTGACGACTGGCAGACCATTGCCCCGGTTGAAACGAATGACAACGGGACGACCCTGCTTGAGCAGGCGGCAGACAATGCTATCGAAGCCGTGATCGAAAACACCCAGCCTCAAAAAAACGTGAGTCGCTGATCAACCCCGACCGGGTGGCTGCCAGGCCACCCGGCATTTAATCTTCCTGATGATTGTCCTGCTGTTCTGCAAGCCGGCTGGCTTGTTTCAGTGCTTTTTTCTCGGCACGGCGCCGTTTAAAAAAGGCCTGCAGCTGCTGACGGCATGCATCTTCCAGCATCCCGCCCTGAAACGCCACATGATGATTCACCCCGGTATAACTGAGCATGTTCATCACACTGCCCACAGCACCGGTTTTGGGATCCGGTGCGCCGTATACCACCCGGCCAATCCGGCTGTGCACCATGGCCGCTGCACACATCGGGCAAGGTTCCAGGGTGACATAGAGCACGACATCCAGCAGACGATAGTTAGCCAGCACTTGACCGGCCTGACGTAACGCCATGATCTCGGCATGCGCCGTGGCATCATGCTGACCAATCGAGCGGTTCCAGCCTTCACCAATCACTTCACCATTGAGGACAGCCACGGCCCCGACCGGCACTTCACCTTCGGCTTCTGCCCTGCCCGCCAGCTCAATGGCCCGCTGCATGAAAAATTCGTCCTTACTGCTTGTGTCGCTCACTTTGGTTCTCTGCTGTGACTTCCGGGGCGTCGGATTATAAGCGATGCGCCTCGCGCCCACCAGCATCGTCCAGCAATCCGGCAGGCTCCACATTAGGCACAACGCGTAATTCTCACCTACTTTATATGAATCATGACAATGACAAAGTGAGCATGCCATGGAAACGATCAAATCCCGGGCTGCAGTCGCCTGGGGGCCCAACCAGCCTCTGACCATCGAAGAAGTCGATGTTGAGCTTCCCAAAGCCGGGGAAGTGCTGGTTCGTATTGTGGCATCCGGAGTTTGCCATACCGATGCCTTTACGCTGTCTGGTGAAGATCCGGAAGGAATATTCCCGGCCATCCTCGGTCACGAAGGCGGCGGTATTGTCGAAAAAGTCGGCCCGGGGGTCACCACGGTTCAGGTTGGGGACCATGTGATTCCCCTCTACACACCGGAATGCGGCGAATGTAAGTTCTGTTTATCCGGCAAAACCAACCTCTGCCAGAAAATACGCGACACCCAGGGCAGAGGCCTGATGCCGGACGGCACGACCCGCTTTTCTCTGAACGGTGAACCGATATTCCATTACATGGGATGCTCTACTTTCTCGGAATACACCGTGCTGCCCGAAATCTCCCTGGCCAAAGTCAATCCGGCGGCGCCACTGGAAGAGATCTGCCTGCTGGGCTGCGGAGTCACCACAGGCATGGGCGCCGTACTCAACACCGCCAAAGTGCATCCGGGCGATACCGTGGCAGTCTTCGGCCTGGGCGGTATCGGCCTGTCGGTCATCCTCGGGGCAACCATGGCCGGCGCTTCGCGCATCATCGGGATTGATGTGAACGAACATAAATTTGCCCTGGCAAAAAAATTTGGCGCGACAGACTGCATCAACCCCAACGAAAACGACAAGCCCATTCAGGACGTGATCGTTGAACTGACGGACGGTGGCGTCGACTTCTCTTTTGAATGCATCGGCAACGTGAAGGTCATGCGTGCAGCACTGGAGTGCTGCCATAAGGGCTGGGGCGAGTCGGTGATCATCGGGGTCGCCGGAGCCGGACAGGAAATTTCGACCCGTCCTTTCCAATTAGTCACCGGCCGGGTCTGGCGCGGGACAGCCTTTGGCGGCGTGAAAGGCCGGACACAACTACCCGATATCGTCGAGCGATATCTGAACCATGAATTCCAGCTGCATGATTTCATCACGCACACCATGCCGCTGGAAGACATCAACCAGGCATTCGAATTGATGCATCAGGGAAAGAGTATCCGTTCCGTCATTCACTACTGAGTTGTGAGGATGGCATGAAGAGCGAACTTGTCAGCAACAACAAAAGCTTTGGCGGCTGGCACCAGCAATGGCGGCATGTGTCAGATGATCTGAAGTGCACGATGCGCTTTGCCATTTATCTTCCGCCGCAGACAGAAATCGGAGAAAAAGTGCCCGTGCTCTACTGGCTGTCGGGCCTGACCTGCACCGATGAAAATTTCATGCAGAAAGCGGGGGCGCATCGGGTCGCTTCCGAACTGGGCATCGCCATCGTTGCACCGGATACCAGTCCGCGAGGCGAGCAGGTTCCGGATGATCCTGAGCGGGCATACGACCTCGGCCTCGGGGCAGGTTTCTATGTAAATGCCACCGAGCCCCCCTGGCAGCAGCACTATCAGATGTATGACTATGTGGCCGATGAACTGCCCGCGCTGATCGAAGCACAGTTTCCGGTCACGCAGCAGCGGGCGATTGCCGGGCACTCCATGGGCGGCCATGGCGCACTGGTGATCGCATTACGCAATCCATTACGATACACCTCTGTATCTGCCTTCAGCCCCATCAGCCATCCGATAGAGACCCCCTGGGGCCGGAGAGCCTTTGCGAATTATCTGGGTCCGGATGATGGCGTCGTCTGGCAACAGTATGATGCCTGTGAGCTGCTCGCCCTGAGTACGCCCCACCTGCCGGTACTGGTGGATCAGGGAACCGCGGATGAATTTCTCAGCCACCAGCTCAAACCCGGCGCCCTGCTGAAGGCCGCCGAACAGGCAGACTATCCGATTAACCTGCGCATGCAACCCGACTATGATCACAGCTATTACTTCATTGCCAGCTTCATCGAGGACCACCTGCGATTTCATGCCCAGTATTTCTTCAGACCCTGAATCGAAAAACGCCCGGCATCAAGCCGGGCGTAACCGTTCAGAGTCTGATGATTTCTTCGCTTTAGAAACCCAGTGGCAGACTAAAGGCAAAGAAGATCACCAGCAACGCCGACCACAACACCAGGAATGCAGCGGAGTAAGGCACCATCATGCTGATCACATCCCCAAACTTCAGTTCAGGTTTGTACTTCCGCATAAAGGCCAGAATCACCCCGGCATAGGTCATCATTGGTGTGATGATATTGGTGGCAGAGTCCGCGACACGGAAGGCCGCCGTCACCATGTCCGGCGTCATGTTTGGATTCACCTGATACAGCATCGGCACGAAGATCGGTCCCAGCAGCATCCACTTGGAGGTCATCCCGCCCACAAAGAGGTTGATGAATGCAGTCGTCAGAATAAAGCCAATGATCAGCGCAATCGGGAACGACTGTAACCCCAGCGAACTCAGGAAAGTCGCCCCCAGGTAAGTGACGTAAGTACCCAGACCGGAATAGCTCAGCATCGCCAGAAAGTTGTAACAGAAGAAGGTCAGCACCAGGATGTATCCCATGGTGTTCATCTGTTTCACCATCGCTGTCACAACATCCTGCAAAGACTTGAACTTCCGCGTGGTAATGCCGTAGCACAGACCCACAACGACAAACACAAAAGAGATCAGCAGAATGACATTGTCCAGATATGGTGTGACTTCGCGGCCGGCAGCATTGGTATAAGGCGCCAGCGGACCGGTTGCCAGCAGGTAAATCCCGAGCAGCGCCGCAAGCAGGCCAAGACCAGCCATCCGCAGACCTTTCTGCTCACGATCCGTCAGCTGAAAATCATCCAGTTTCAGATCATCCGGCAGCTGATAGTCCATTGAAGACAAACGCGGGGCAATAAAGCGATTGGTGATCCAGCCACCAATCACGGTCAGCACAATGGTCGAAACAAATATAAAGTAATAGTGCATGGTTGCCGGGTTCAGTGGCTCACCGCTGGCCGTTGTGAACGGAACGCCCTGTGCTTCTGCAAAAATACGGGCGTTCACGCCCAGAATCACATCAGAAGGCGTCGCCGGGATCAGGTTGGCACTGAAACCAGCCGAAACACCGGCAAAGGCCGCCGCCATACCAATCAATGGGTTTTTACCCAATCCGGCATACAACAGACCCGCCAGCGGGATCAGCACCAGATAACCGGCATCGCTGGCAATCGAGGACATAATCCCCAGGAAAACCACCATATACGGCAACCAGCGATCACTGATGCGCAGGCCAACTTTCTTGATCAGTGCCGACAACAGACCCGAATGCTCTGCAATCCCTACAGCCAGCATCACAATCAGAATGACACCCAGAACACCACGGCCAAAAGCCAGCCAGTTTTGCAGCAATGCATTGTCAAACAACCAGCGAACATGCTCAGTATCCGTCATGCTCTTGATGGTATAAGTCACACTACCGCCATCGGCGCCCATCACTTCAAACTGCATGCCACCAATCAGGCTTGTCAGAACCAGAATGAAGGCGAAAAGAAACATGAAGATCACGACAGGATCCGGAATTTTTTGTCCCGCACGTTCTATGAACTTAATCACGCCCCGCGAGTTCTTCGCCGGGCTCAGGAGCTCACTCATAGTTGTACTTCCTTATTAAATCGAATGAGTAGAAAGCTGGAGAGTACTCGATTGTCATAATTCAGTAAAACTAATCCAGATGCATTTTTTAGTTATAAAGCCCACATTAACAAATTATTACAGAATAATTATCCACGCATTGATTTATTAAAAGATTGTTAAACCAACATCTGAGCCGTCTCTTTTCGGGCGTTGCCGTCAACCCAAAAGGCACCATCAAAGCACCTTGATTCAATAAATATGAACCGAAATGAATATAAAAATACCTGCTCGATTCTGTCTCCGACAACAATCACCATTACTTTATTGCCGATTTGCAGAAATAACCTCGGGTGCCAAGGTCGTCCGATCGCCTGCAAAGCATAGCAGCAGGCCTGAAACCAGCAGACAGAGTATCCCCGCACAGAACATGACGAAACCAAAGCTGTCTGCCATCGCAGATTGATAGAGAGAACCATAATGTTCGGCCAGCCGGTCTGTGTGCACCGGAAAAATGTTATCTGTCACTGCCCGTTCTGCCATTTCGGCAGCGCCAGCTAATCCAGCCCCTTTTCCGGCAACCGTCAACGTATGAACAGCATGAATGCTCATGATGCTGCCCAAGAGGGCAATCCCCATTGTCATGCCGGTTTGCCGCAATGCATTCATAGTAGCTGAAGCAATGCCAGCACTTTCCGGCGGGGCTCCGCCCATCACCATCATGCCAGTCGCAGGGACCGACAACCCAGTGCCCAGCCCCAGTAAGGCGAAAGTCACTGCGATAACACCAAATGAGGTGAACGGCGTGAAGCTCACCATGACACACAAGGCGGCTCCGACACATGTATAACCTGCGACCATCAGCAACTGAAGGGAAAAACGGGCTGCGAGGCGCCCAAACATCAAAGAGGCCACAGCCATAACCGCAAATTCCGACATCATCTGCCACCCGGTCTGCGCAGGTGAGTATCCTTGCGCCTGCTGGAGAAACAGAGATAGGAAAAAGAGGCTGCTGTAACTGGAGAATCCGAGTACAAACGACGCTGTATTGGCAAGTGCCAGAGATCGATTCCGGAACAACCGGACTGGCAATAACGAACGCCGGACGCGACGCTCTACCCAGATAAAAGCACAGAAACCTGCCAACGCAATACTCAGCGACACCAGTACATCATCAGATAAAGCTCCTTGCTCACCGATTTTGATCAAACCATAACTGAGCATGCCCAGCCACAACATACTGAGCACCTGCCCTGCCGGATCAAATGCGGCCAGTTCCGGATGCTTACGCTCAGGAATCCCCCATGCTCCGAGCATGAAGGCAACAATGCCAAAGGGGACATTCACAAGAAAAACACTTTCCCAGCCAAAATGTTCGACCAATAACCCGCCAGCCAAAGGGCCAGAAATGAGTGCCAGCGCACTAAATGCCGACCAGCCTCCGATCGCACGCGCTCGCTGATGCGGTTCAGTAAATGCATGCGTCAGGATCGGCATCGCCCCCGGGATCAGCAATGCGCCGGCAACGCCCTGAATCGCCCGCCCCCACAAAAGCGTTTCCAACCGGCCGGCTGCGGCACAGGCCAGAGAGCCAATCACAAACAAAAGTACACTGCCCAACCACACCCGTTTATGGCCATACCTGTCACCCAGGGGCCCTGCCGACAACATCACCGCTGACAGCGCAATCGCATAGATGTTTACCACCCACTGTAATCCCGCCAAGTCTGCATGTAGCGCTGACTGAAGGGTTGGCAGCGCGACATTGACGATACTGATATCCAGAGTCGCAAGAAATGTCCCCAGATAGGCTGCTGCAACTAGAGCATGAACACGATATTTCTGCATTGCGAACCACCGGTCAAAAATCGATATTGAGATTAATTCTCATCTTATGATCCGACCGACCGTCGGTCAATGGATTTATTCAGACCACAGTTCGCCTGGCAAATCGACTGACACACCACTGATCGTGTTGCGGCGATATAGTCGATCGCATACCATCGACCGACAGACGGCCGATGCCAACGCGCTAAATCGCCTGATGCATCCTCCGGATTTTCTCTGCCTGATGATTATTGATAACTGCCGCAAGTGAGCACAATGAAACAGCAAAAAACGCCTCGCACCAAACCCGCTGAAGTACGTCTGAACGAACTGATGGCTGCCGCAGAAAAGCTGTTTTTGGAGAAGGGTGTTGAAGCAACAACGATCAACGAAATCGTCAAACTTGCCCAGGTCGCAAAGGGGACCTTTTACCACTACTTCACCTCCAAGAATGAACTGCTTGGCGCCATGGGGGAGCTCTATACCATCCGATTTTTAAATCGTCTGGCAGAAGCGGTTGAAGCCTGTGCACCGGATGACTGGCAGAAGCGTTTATGTACCTGGATTTACACCAGTGTGCTGGTGTACGTCGAGACCTACCGTACGCACGACATCGTTTATACCCATCACCATGATCGGACCAATCCGGAGAGAAATGCTCTTCTGACGCAACTGGAAGGAATTCTACAGGGAGGCATGCAAGCCGGTCTCTGGACATTGGAGCAACCACGCATCACGGCCTTAATGATCTATCACGGCGTGCATGGCGCCACTGACGAAGCCATTGCGCTCAACCCGGAAAATTATGAATCGTATGCGCGTGACGTGACCTCTGTGTGTCTTCGACTGGTGCAAACGCGCTGACCGCAACAACAAAAATCACATCTGTGTCTTCCGATGATGATATTCAAGTTTCATCACAATACTGAGACTTCGATATCGCCAGATAAAAACAAAAAAGTCCGCAATTACGCGGACTTAAGTATGATTTAGTGCCTGTTAGTGCCAGACGTTTCCGGTTGGAAAATTATTCCCACTCAATGGTTGCCGGTGGCTTACCGGAAACGTCATACACAACACGGGAAATGCCATCGACTTCGTTGATGATCCGGTTCGAAACCCGACCCAGGAAGTCATATGGCAGGTGTGCCCAATGTGCAGTCATGAAGTCGATCGTTTCGACAGCACGCAGAGAGACAACCCAGTCGTACTTACGACCGTCGCCCATCACACCCACAGAACGCACTGGCAGGAAGACGGTGAAGGCCTGAGAAACCTTGTTGTACAGATCGGCTTTGTGCAGCTCTTCAATGAAGATTGCATCCGCACGACGCAGCAGGTCACAGTAATCTTTCTTCACTTCGCCCAGAACACGCACGCCCAGACCCGGACCCGGGAACGGGTGACGGTACAGCATGTTGTACGGCAGGCCCAGTTCCAGACCAATCTTACGAACTTCGTCTTTGAACAGCTCTTTCAGCGGCTCAACCAGACCCATCGCCATATCTTCAGGCAGACCGCCCACATTGTGGTGCGACTTGATCACGTGCGCTTTACCGGTCTTTGATGCAGCCGATTCAATCACATCCGGATAAATCGTGCCCTGTGCCAGCCATTTTGCGTTTTTCAGTTTCTTCGATTCTTCATCGAAAACATCGACAAAGACGTGACCAATGATCTTGCGCTTGGCTTCCGGATCCGCTTCACCAGCCAGTGCAGACAGGAAACGTTCTTCGGCATTCACATGGACAATGTTCAGACCAAAATGGTCACCGAACATTTCCATGACCTGCTCGCCTTCATTCAGACGCAGCAGACCATTGTCGACAAACACACAGGTCAGCTTGTCGCCGATCGCGCGGTGAATCAGCATCGCCACAACAGAAGAGTCAACACCACCGGACAGGCCCAGAATCACTTCGTCATCACCGACCTGCTCTTTAATACGGGCAATCGCATCGTCAATGATGGAAGAAGGCGTCCACAGTTTTTCACAGCCACAAATGTTCAGCACAAAGTTTTCCAGCAGACGCTGGCCCTGGCGCGTGTGGGTCACTTCCGGATGGAACTGCACACCGTAGAAACGTTTTGCTTCGTTTGCCATAGCAGCGTATGGGCAAGTTGAAGTGGCTGCGACTTTCACGAAGTCAGCCGGAATTTCAACCACTTTGTCACCGTGGCTCATCCAGACGTCCAGCAGCGCATTGCCGTCTTCTGCAACCGCATCTTCGATATTCTTCAGCAGTGCCGTTGGTTCAATGACTTCAACCTGCGCATAACCGAACTCACGCAGATCGGAACCGGCAACTTTACCGCCCAGTTGTTCCGCCATCGTTTGCATGCCGTAGCATACACCCAGAACCGGAACACCGGCTTCAAAAACATATTGTGGTGCACGCGGAGAGTTTTCTGCCGCCACACTCTCCGGACCGCCAGACAGGATAATACCGTTCGGATTGAAATCGCGGATATCCGCCTCATCCACATCCCAGCTCCACAGCTCACAGTACACACCGATTTCACGGATACGACGGGCAATCAGTTGGGTGTATTGGGAACCGAAGTCCAGAATGAGGATACGTTGATCATGAATATTTGTGGTCATTCAGGCAGTCTCAAATATCTATTGCAATCAAAAGGAGCGATCAGCCAGCGGCGTACCGCTCCGGAAAAATTCGTCGGTGTTGACGAAGACCGGCGACTGAAGTCACCGGTCTCAACGTTGTCTATATCAGCCCAGACGGTAGTTCGGAGCTTCTTTGGTAATGGTCACATCGTGAACGTGTGATTCCTGCATACCAGCGCCGGAAATACGTACGAATTCAGCCTTGGTGCGCAGGTCTTCAATGGTCGCAGAACCGGTTAGGCCCATGCTTGAACGCAGGCCGCCCATTTGCTGGTGCACGATTTCTTTCAGGTGACCTTTATAAGCCACACGACCTTCAATCCCTTCAGGAACCAGCTTGTCAGCTGCATTGTCTGTCTGGAAGTAACGGTCAGAAGAACCTTTAGACATTGCACCCAGAGAGCCCATGCCACGGTAAGATTTATATGCACGGCCCTGATACAGTTCCACTTCACCCGGTGCTTCTTCAGTACCGGCAAACATAGAACCCACCATCACACAGGATGCACCGGCTGCAATCGCTTTACACATATCGCCCGAGAAACGGATACCGCCGTCGGCAATCACCGGAATGTCATACTCATTTGCAACTGCGGCAGCATCAGCAATGGCTGTGATTTGCGGAACACCAACACCGGTGACAATACGTGTGGTACAGATTGAGCCCGGGCCAATCCCGACTTTCACTGCACTGACACCCGCTTCAATCAGGGCACGGGCACCTTCAGCTGTCGCCACGTTACCGCCAACAATTGGCAGCTCAGGGAAAGCAGCACGGGTTTCACGGATACGCTGCAGTACACCTTCAGAATGACCGTGAGATGAGTCAATCAGCAGCACATCCACACCGGCTTCAACCAACGCTTTCACACGCTCTTCGTTGCCTGCACCGGCACCCACCGCGGCACCAACTCGCAGACGGCCCTGCTCATCTTTACAGGCGTTTGGCTTACGCTCTGCTTTCTGGAAGTCTTTAGCCGTAATCATACCTTTCAGCTGGAACTTGCTGTTCACAACCAGTACTTTTTCGACGCGATGCGCTTGCATCACTGCTTCAACTTCTTCGCGGGAAGCCCCTTCCTTCACAGAAGCCAGACGCTCTTTCGGCGTCATCACGCTTTCGACTGTCTGAGTCAGATCGGTAACGAAGCGAACGTCACGGCCGGTGATAATCCCCACCAGCGCATGATTGTCATCAACCACAGGGTAACCGGCAAAGCCGTTTTCTTCGGTCAGACGCTTCACATCAGCAATGGTCTGGTAAGGTTTCACCGTTACCGGCTCCTGAACCACACCCGCTTCAAATTTCTTCACCATGCGCACTTCACGTGCCTGTTGTTCGATTGACATATTCTTGTGAATAAAGCCAATCCCCCCTTCCTGGGCCAACGCAATCGCCAGACGGCCTTCAGTGACTGTATCCATAGAGGCAGACACCATCGGGATATTCAGCGAAATAGTTTTGGTCAGACGGGTGCGCAGATCCGCAGTGTTAGGAAGTACAGTCGAGTGTGCCGGAACCAGCAGGACATCATCAAAGGTCAAAGCTTCTTGTTTGATACGTAACATCGCAATATCTCACACCATGTAAGGTTTTAAAGAAGGGATAAAATATTGCGGACGAATTATACGTACCAAGCAAACGTTTGGCTAGAAAAAAAATAAAAAAAATAATTGACACTTTTAACTTGATACGTAATATATTCCGGTTTAAGTGACCAAGCTGCGGGCCGAAATTCCAGCCCTCATTGCGCCTGTCGGTTTTTCAGCCATCCTCCTGCGACATTCATTTGATACTGCTATCAAATTCGGGCACCATCTGCTGCAACATCCATTTCCTGAATCACAGGTTACCTTGTCGTGAGTCTTTACAATACCGCTTCATCCCAGAATCAGCGTATCTTTACGGTTTCCAGCCTGAACGCCCAGGTCCGGCTGTTACTGGAAAATGAAATGGGTGTAGTCTGGCTGATCGGAGAATTATCCAACTTCTCTGCACCAGTTTCCGGACACTGGTATTTCACACTCAAAGACGCACGGGCCCAGGTGAAATGCGCCATGTTCCGGGGCAATAACCAGCGCGTAACTTTCCGCCCGGCCAACGGAAATCAGGTGCTGGTCAAGGCAAGGCTGTCATTGTACGAACCGCGTGGTGATTACCAGCTGATTATCGAAAGCATGCAGCCAGAAGGGGATGGCCGCCTGCAGCAGCAGTTCGAAAAACTGAAAATGCAGCTGGCTGGCGAAGGCCTGTTTGCTCAGACTTTAAAGAAAGCACTGCCGGAACAACCGAAACGCGTCGGCATCATCACCTCTAAAACCGGTGCTGCGTTGCATGACATTCTGAATGTCCTCAAACGCCGCGATCCCGGCTTGCCGGTCGTCATCTACCCGACGATGGTGCAGGGCGAAGGTGCCGCAATTTCCATTGCTCAGGCGATTGGCCGGGCGAATTCACGCCAGGAATGTGATGTCCTGATTGTTGGCCGGGGCGGCGGTTCACTGGAAGATCTCTGGGCCTTTAACGAAGAGATTGTTGCCCGAACCATCGCGGCCAGCCAGATCCCGATTATCAGTGCCGTAGGTCATGAGGTCGATGTCACCATCGCCGATTTTGTCGCGGACATGCGTGCTCCGACACCATCCGCTGCAGCCGAGCTGGTCAGCCGTGATCTCAGCGTACAAATGCAGAAAATCACGCAGCGGCAGCAGCATCTGCGCCATGCAATGCGCCACTATCTGTCACAACGCCAAAGTCAGCTGGTACGCTGGCAGCACAGGCTCGACCGCCAGCATCCGCAAGTTCAGTTGAATCAGCAGAGCCAGCGTCTGGATGAACTGCGCAGCCGTCTTGAAAGAGCGATGCGCAAACAGATCTCTGACAGCCAGCAACACGTCCATCGCAATGAGTACAAACTGGCGCTTCACTCACCAGCTCAGCGACTGGAAAAACTGAGCTCTCAGCTTGCCACCCATCAGCGCCGTTTGCAGGACGCGATGGATCGCCTGCTGGTCAATGCACGGCACCAGCTGGCAATGGCAACAGAAAAACTCGATGCCGTCAGTCCGCTGGCAACCTTAGCCCGCGGATACTCCATCACCCGGCATGAAAACGGCCAGGTCATCCGCAGCGCCGCTCAGGTCAAAACCGGAGACACCCTGCAAACGACACTGGCCGACGGAGAAATCCGCTCAACCGTGACAGGTTAAGCCGCGTCTTCAACGAGCATACACGCGCTGATCAAACGCTGTGTATACGCCTGCTGCGGATGGTCAAAGATCTGCTCAGGCGTCCCCTGCTCCACCACTTCTCCACGCTGCATCACCATCACATGATCCGAGATGGCGCGAACCACGGCCAGATCATGGCTGATGAACAGATAACCGATGTTATGACGCCGCTGAATGTCTTTCAGCAAATCCAGCACTGTCAGCTGTACCGAACGGTCCAGCGCTGAGGTTGGCTCATCCAGCAAAATAAATTTCGGCTCGAAAATCAGCGCACGGGCAATCGCAATCCGCTGACGCTGGCCGCCGGAAAACTCATGAGGATAACGGTTGATACAGTGCGGATCGAGACGTACTTCCTGCAGGACCTGACGGGCTTTCTGCATCCGCTCCGACTTGGACATATTCGTGAAGACAGTCAGCGGCTCAGTGATAATCTCACCAATCGTCATGCGGGGCGACAACGAACCATAAGGGTCCTGGAAGACCATCTGCATGTGGCGTTTCAGCTCAAATCGCTCTGATGCGCTCATCTGACGCATGTTCTTGCCTTCAAAAGAGATATTGCCGGTTGAAGGCAGCAACTGCATCAGCGCGCGGCCTAAGGTGGATTTACCGGAACCGGATTCACCGACAATCCCCACCGTTTCGCCCTGCCGCAATGTCAGGCTGATCCCCTTCACCGCTTCGAGGTACTCGGTCGGCTGTCCCATCCAGTTCGATTTCAGCACATAACTGACTTTGACATCATCCGCCTGAAGAATCACGGGTTCGCCGGCTTTCTCTGCATGCTCTCTCGGCTTAGGTTCGGCGTCCAGCAGCATCCGGGTGTAAGGATGCTCCGGATGATGGAAGACTTTCTCAACCGTTCCGGTTTCCACAACTTCACCCTGGCACATGACCACCACATCATCGGCAAAGTGTCGGACGACACCCAGATCATGGGTAATAAACAGGATTGCCATACCCATTTCAGCCTGAATTTCCTTCAGCAGCGACAGCACCTCAGCCTGTACGGTGACATCCAGCGCAGTGGTCGGCTCATCGGCAATCAGCAGATCCGGCTTATTCGCCAGCGCCATCGCAATCATGATCCGTTGCAACTGACCACCTGAGAATTCATGCGGATAATGACGAAGCCGCTTGTGTGGCTCCGGCAGATGAACCCGCTTGAACAGGGCCAGCGTTTCTTCCATGGCCTCTTTCGACGAAACATCCCGGTGGCAGCGAATTGCTTCAGCCACCTGCTCCCCCACCGGCATGTATGGATTGAGCGATGTCATTGGCTCCTGAAAGATCATGGCGATTTTACCGCCCCGAAAGCCCCGAAGTACTTTTTCAGGTAAAGCCAGCAGCTCTGTGCCCTGAAACCAGATCTTGCTGGTCGGATCGACCCTGCCATTTTTCGGCAACAACCCCATTACCGCACTGGAAGTCACCGATTTCCCCGATCCGGATTCACCAACCAGCGCCAGAGTCTGGCCTTTTTCAAGACTGAAACTGACCTGCTTCACCGCATCCACAATACCGCTCTCCATCGTGAATGCCACGGACAGCGCTTCGACTGACAGCAATGACTTCTGCATCTTCATACCTGCATCCTTACTTCTTTCTTCCATAAATAATAATGAGAATTATTGTCAAATAAGAGTATATCGAAAGAAGATTGTTGACTACCGCTGAGTATGGTCAAGATACAAAAATTTTACGAAAACCAAGTTCAGATCGATTTTCGGCTGACTAAAACGATTCAGGGCAACTTTTCTGCCGGGTGATTCTCTGAAAAACTAAAAGTAATCCGGGCACGGGATTTCGATTTCAGCGCATTGCACTGAGGACAAAAATAGCTGGCGGCTCCGCAGGCATTCAGTTGTTCCAATGACTGCTCACAGTCCGGACAACGGGCATGTTTGACCACTTCGCGCTTGCAATGCGGGCAATAATAATTTCCTTGCTGCCAGTCCAGATTCAGCTGACAAACAGGGCACAACGATGATGACATGGCGGGAACCTTACACAGAAATGACGTTCAGTCCACATTAGCAGGGATCGACATCTAAGACATGATCAACGACAAAGTCCGGACTGATCAGCGATCACCCCCTAAAAGAACATTTATCAATACACTTCCCGAAAGCATAAGTTACATGTTCTGCATTTGGATTTTGGGCAGAATAAAACTCTGAGCTTACCAAATATTTCATAAAGATCCAGAATGATTAAAAACTAAAATGTGATCAGTAATCTGAATGATGTTCCCGTGTTTACAGGTGTTTAGCCCCACAGCCTGGTGATCAAAAATACGATTGCTCAACAGGATAATCTCCGGCCACGATCCGAAAATTCCGTTCATAAGATCATCTCTTGGCTGTCAGGATCAAAAAACCCGGCTCAAAGGCCGGGTTTTTCTGGTTTACTGATTGTTTTCCCTGTTCTTCAGGGCTGTCGTCAGTCGTTTACGCTGACGCTCCTGAGAAACCGTCAGTTTCTGACGCTTCACGTTACCATATGGGTTATCACTGTTCTGGAACTGAATGCGGATTGGTGTCCCCATCATTTCCAGTGTCTTACGGTAATAGTTCATCAGGTAACGTTTGTAAGAGCCCGGAAGATCATTAACCTGGTTACCATGAATGACAACGATTGGCGGGTTATAACCACCGGCGTGCGCATATTTCAGCTTCACACGACGGCCACGAATCATTGGCGGTTGGTGATCATCCTGCGCCATTTGCATAATCCGGGTCAGCAGCGAAGTACTGATACGCTTGGTCGCAGACTGGTAAGCTTCCTGAACGGATTCATACAGATGACCAACGCCAGTTCCGTGCAGCGCCGAAATAAAGTGGATCCGGGCAAAGTCAACAAAGCCCAGACGGCGGTCCAGCTCAGACTTCACTCGCTCTTTCACTTCATTATCCAGACCATCCCATTTGTTCACTGCAATCACCAGCGAACGACCGGCATTCAGGGCAAAGCCCAACAGGCTCAGATCCTGATCAGAAATATTTTCACGGGCATCAATGACCAGCAGGACAACGTTGGCATCTTCAACGGCTTTCAGCGTCTGAATCACCGAGAATTTTTCAACAGCCTCGTTCATATTCTTCCGGCGACGTACACCTGCAGTATCAATCAGCACGTAGTCCTGGCCGTCACGCTCCATTGGGATATAGATGGAGTCACGTGTGGTTCCCGGCATGTCATACACGACCACCCGTTCTTCACCCAGGATCCGGTTCGTCAGGGTCGACTTACCCACATTCGGACGACCGATAATTGCCAGCTTGATTGGCTGTTCCTGCAGACGTTTGTAAGCTGCCTCAGCATCTTCTTCCGTCAGGTTCGCTTTTTCGATCGCTTCAACAGAGTCCAGTGACTCAATATCAACGAACTCTTCATCTTCGGCATGCTCTGCTTTCCATGCTTCCACGAACGGAGCCAGTGCACGTTCCATCAGCGCAGTCACACCACGGTTCTGCGCCGCGGCAATCTGGTGCATTTCATCAACACCCAGTTGCCAGAAGTCTGCACAGGCACTGTCGGCATCAATGCCGTCAATCTTGTTCACCACCAGAAACGTTGGTTTCTGTCGGCTGCGCAGGTGCTTGGCAATGGCTTCATCAGCCGCCGTCAGACCAGCACGGCCATCCACCAGAAACAGTACAACGTCTGCTTCTTCAATCGCCAGCAGCGACTGCTCGGCCATTTTGGTTTCAACGCCTTCTTCTGAACCGTCGATACCGCCGGTGTCGATGACAATAAATTCGTTCTCTTCGAGCTCAGCTCGACCGTACTTACGATCCCTGGTTAGGCCAGGAAAGTCAGCGACCAGCGCATCCCGGGTGCGAGTAAGACGGTTAAACAACGTCGATTTACCCACATTCGGGCGCCCGACAAGGGCAACTACAGGAATCATAATGAGTTTACCTCTATATTTTTCATCATCTTAATGCAGCCATGTTTGTCTCAAACGACAATCACGACGTCACGGGTAGAATAACAACGGCCCCTGATGCAAAAACAAACAGGAGCCGAAGCGTTAATCTTATCACAGAATGCAGCTGTGACTAAGGCAAATGCATTTTGCTCAGTTTGCCTTCTCTGGTTACCACCAGATAGCCATCGGCCAGTGCCAGCGGCGGAACGCTAATCCCGCTGCCATCCGTTTGTTGCTGAGCAACAAATTCACCACTGCGGGGATCCAGCCAGTGCAGGTATCCGAGGCTGTCGCCAACCACCAGTTTCCCGTTAATCACCGACGGTGCACTGAGAATGCGGTGAGCCAGATCTGTATTCTGCCATAGCTCAGTCCCGCTGCGGATATCAACGGCAACCAGGTGGTCATCCGCAGTCACCAGAAACAGCACGCCTGAATCAATCACAAAATCAGTCGCTGAGGAATAATTACGTTTCCACACCTGCTGACCGCTGCGAAGATCAATGGCTACCAGATTTCCGTTATATCCTGCGGTATAGAGTCGATCGCCCTCAACAACAGGCGCTGCATCCACATCAACCAGACGATCAATTTCCGTCGCACCCTGAGGCTGGCCAACCGGCTGTTGCCAGATCAGCTGACCATTACGGATGAAAGCCCCCGCAAGACGACCATTGGCCTGTCCCCAGAAAACACCGCCGGAAATCGAGACCGGGGCACTGTCACCGCGCAGAGTTAATGTAGGAACATCACTGCTGATTTGCCATTTGGTCACACCCGTCTGGGCATCCATTGCCTGAAGAATGCCACGGCTGGTATTGACCATCACCATGCCTTCATCAGCCAAAGGTTTCGCCAGCACTTCGCCGTCGACATCAACCCGCCAGACTTCTTCACCGGTTTCCGCATCCAGAGCAATCACTTCTGCATTTTCGCTGCCGATGAAAACTTTATTGTAAGCCACCGATAGGCCACCAGAGAGCTTCGCATTCTCTTCAGCGTGAACCTGATGTTCCCAGATCTGTTTCCCCGTACTCGGATCCAGTGCTTCAACCAACCCATCCCGGCTGGCAACATACAGTTTGCCGTAGCCGGTTACAGGTGCCAGACGGGAATAGAAATGCTGTACACCTTCGCCGATATTACGAGCCCAATCCTGAACGGGCTTGAACTGGTTTTCAACAGCAGGTAACGGAGCCATTTGCACCGCTTCTTCTTCGCTGGCACAGCCGCTCAAAACACTCAGAGTGACCGCCAGGGCTACGGCTTGCTTCAATAGCTTGCGCATGGTCTGCCGCCTTTACTGGGCCAAATCGTCAAGTTTGATTTGCAAAGCCGGAGAAGCACCCAGTTCATTCGCGCTGAGGTAAGCTTCACGGGCTGCAGACTTGTCACCTTTTTGCAGCAAAATATCACCGCGCAGTTCAGCAACTTTACCTTTCCAGCTTTCTGCTTTCACTTTATCCAGTTCAGCCAGCGCCTCATCATAAGACTTCTGAGCTGCCAGAATACGAGCCAGACGTGTATGTGCAACAGGTAACAAAGCGATATCATCCGTATGGCTGATCGCCCAGTTCAGCTGTTCAGCGGCCGCATCCAGATCACCTTGGTCAATCTGTACTTTCGCCAACTGCAAAGCTGCCAGGACAGCGTACTGAGTGCTCTCATAATCATGAATGAAAGTTTGCGCCTGACTCACCGCGCCGTCATTACCACTGTTCAGTGCCTGCACTGTCTGAGTATAGGCTTCAGAGGCCTGCTCTTTCGCAGCCTGCACTTCAGCCTGATAATAACGCCATCCGTAAAGGCCACCCAGACCTAATACGGCGCCAAGAACCACGGCTTTGCCGTTTTCCTTGATCCATGCCTTAATGATTTCAATCTGTTGCTCTTCAGTGGTATTGACGTCCACGTCCTGTCCTCTCTTAAATCAATTCTGCCAGCTTGGTCGCAACCTCTGCCTGAAGCAAAGTCAGCTGCTCGCCGCCACGAAGGTCTTTCACCACAACAGTACCTTCAGCAATTTCGTTCTCGCCCAGTACCAGTGCGACAGCCGCGCCGACATTATCTGCACGCTTGAACTGCTTCTTGAAGTTACCGCCGCCAAAGTGATTCATCACGCGAAGACCCGGTACGGCTTCACGCAGGGTTTCTGCCAGCTTCATACCCGCCATCAGCGTGCCTTCACCAGCCGTGACCACATACACATCTACATTACGGCGAACTTCTGTCAGTTCCAGTTCTTCGAGCATCAGCACCAGACGTTCCAGACCCATTGCGAAACCAACGCCCTGAGTTGCACGGCCACCCAGCTGCTCAACCATACCGTCATAGCGACCACCGCCACAGACGGTACCCTGGGCACCCAGGCTATTGGTGATCCACTCAAAAACGGTGCGGTTATAATAATCCAAACCACGCACAAGGCGTTCATTTACCTGGTATTCGATACCCGCAGCGTCTAATAGTTCACACAAACCTGCAAAATGCGCTTTTGATTCCTCATCCAGATACTCAGACAGTTTCGGCGCATCCGCCAGAATCGCCTGAACGGCCTGGTTCTTTGAGTCCAATACACGCAGAGGGTTGGTATACATCCGGCGTTTGCAATCCTCATCCAGCACTTCGGTATGCTGTTCCAGGAAAGCAACCAGCGCTTCACGGTAAGCGGCACGGGCTTCAGAAGAACCAATAGAGTTCAGTTCCAAGCGTACATGTTTATCGATACCCAGCTCACGCCACAAACGTGCGGTCATCATAATCAGCTCAGCGTCGACATCCGGTCCCTGAATCCCGAAGACCTCGACCCCAAACTGATAAAACTGGCGATAACGGCCTTTTTGCGGGCGCTCATGGCGAAACATCGGTCCCATATACCACAGGCGTTGTTCCTGATTGTACAGCAGACCATTTTCAATCCCTGCACGGACACAGCCCGCAGTACCTTCCGGACGCAGTGTCAGGCTGTCGCCATTACGGTCTTCGAAAGTATACATTTCTTTTTCAACCACGTCGGTGACTTCACCGATCGCTCGTTTGAACAGATTTGTCATTTCAACAATCGGCATACGGATTTCGCTGTATCCGTAAGCGCTGACAACCTGTTTCGCGGTATTTTCCACTTTCTGCCAAAGCGGAGTCTGGGTCGGGAGGCAGTCGTTCATGCCTCGAATTGCTTGAATTTGTTTCGCCACGTTGATTCTCAATTAACCGATGGGAATTAAGCTCGAATATATATAAGACCGAATATATAAGTTATGCAGGACATTGTGAACCTGCCCCGAAGGATTCCGGGGCAAGAAAAACAGAAAAGATTACTTTTCGGTAACGTCAATCCGGTTACGCAGATCCATCATGGACGCTTTTGCCCGGATTTTGGTTTCCAGCTGGTCGATCACGTTGTCGTTATCAAAGCGCTCTTTCTGACGGACACCGTCTTCGTAGAAAGCACTTTTGCGGTTACCGCCGGCAATGCCAAGATGGGAGACTTCCGCCTCGCCCGGACCATTCACCACACAGCCAATGACGGAAACATCCATCGGTACCGTGATATCTTCCAGGCGCTGCTCCAGTTCGTTTACCGTCCCGATCACATCAAATTCCTGACGCGAGCAGGTCGGACAGGCAATAAAGTTAATGCCGCGGGAACGAATCCGAAGCGATTTCAGAATATCAAAGCCGACTTTGATTTCTTCGATCGGATCTGCCGCCAGAGAAATACGCAATGTGTCGCCGATACCTTCCGCCAGCAGCATGCCCAGACCAACGGCAGATTTCACTGCACCGGCCCGTGCACCACCCGCCTCAGTGATCCCCAGATGCAAAGGCTGCTTAATTTCTTTAGCCAGCCTGCGGTAAGACTCCACCGCCAGGAAAACATCAGAGGCTTTCACACTGACCTTAAACTGATCGAAATTCAGACGGTCCAGAATATCGACATGACGCATTGCGGACTCAACCAGTGCTTCCGGCGTCGGTTCACCGTACTTCTGCTGCAGATCTTTTTCCAGTGAGCCACCGTTCACGCCGATACGAATCGGGATGTTTTTGTCCCGGGCACAGTCAACGACTGCACGGATACGGTCTTCCCGGCCGATGTTCCCTGGATTGATGCGCAGACAGTCAACGCCGTATTCCGCCACTTGCAGAGCGATTCGGTAGTCAAAATGAATATCCGCTACCAGCGGTACATTCACCTGTTGCTTAATCAGCTTGAAGGCTTCAGCCGCATCCATCGTCGGTACAGAAACACGGACAATATCAGCGCCGACCTTTTCCAGTGCGCGAATTTGCGCAACTGTTGCTTCGACATCAGTGGTTCGGGTATTGGTCATGGACTGCACGGCAATCGGCGCACCATCACCAATTGGCACCTTGCCCACATATATTCGGGTAGAAGGGCGGCGTTTAATCGGGGACTCGTTATGCATCTCTCATTCTCTGTTTACAACGGCAACTTCAACCGGGCCACTTTGCCGGCCGGAAAGCCGCTCAGATCAACTGGTTCACCTTTGAAGGTCATTGTAACAACACTCGGCGCGCCGAGCACTATCTTAAACGGCGCCTTACCATCCAGCGAAATCACATCGCCGGAGCTTTTAATACCGGTTTCAAGCTGCTTACCGTTGGCATCACGAATATCAATCCAGCAGTCGCCGTTAAAAGTCAGTTTTAAATCCGGCACCTGCGCAACTTCCGCTGGAGCCGAATCAACTGACAATAACGGATTGACTTCATCCAGCAATCCGCTTTCAGCACCCTCAACAACGCGATTCACAGGGGTTTCGTTGCCTGCACCCTGCATCGCTTCATCAAAAGTGTTCAGTGGCAGCTCATCATCACCGGCTGCATTGCTGCTGTATTCTTCACCGACTGAGTTCACAGCTTCAGACTGACTGGTCCCTTCCGCGATGGCGCTGACATCGTCACTGCTCAGTGAACCCGCCATTTCATCCGAAGTACCGGCCAGTGATTCATCCAGAGGCTGAGTGCCTGAAGTGTTTTGTTCAGAAATGACCGGCGGCTCTGTCTTCTGTTCTGTCTGCCACCACCAGGCAGCTGTCATTCCGACGATGATGGCACCAAAAATCCAGGTCAGCCCCATGACACGGCTGTCATGTTTTTCACGCTTTGTTTTGCGGGAAAAGCTATGCATGGTCTGAGCCTGAGGCTGCCCCTGACCGAAACTTTCCAGTTTAGTCAGGACATCATTGACATCCAGACCGACAAATTTTGCATAAGAGCGAACATAACCACGGGTGAAAGTGGCCATTTGTGCTTCATCAAATCGGTTTTGTTCAATGTCATCGATCACAGACACCCGCAGGCGCAGACGGCTGGCTACATCCTTCTGAGAATAGCCAAGCTGCTCGCGAGCCTGGCGGAGCATGTCTCCGGGACGAATGACGTCTTCCGTTACTCGTTCTTCGTTCTGTTCAGTATTCATTGGCTAGATAATTCTGATATTGCTGAGAATCAGGAAATTGTTGTCGTAACAATTCGGCATATTTTTTCACCCGATCAAGGCGACCGCTCTGGCTTGACGACTGAATTTTAAGAATAAGACTATCAGCAGTTTCTCCATAACGCTGGCTGAAAGCTGCCAGTCTGTCATCCGCCTTTTGATGTTCCCCGTCCTTGAGCTCTAACTTTGCCAGTTGCAGCATGGAAAGCGGCCGGTAGGGGTCATGACCAAGTGTTTTGTTGAAATAGTCCGCAGCCTGTGTCGCATTCCCTTGTTTCAGATGGCATAACGCAGCATTTTCGAAACTGCTGGCGACCTGAAAATAATCCGGTTGTGAGACGGCACGGTTGAAAGCCGTGATGGCTTCATCATAACGGGCTTCACTACACAAGAATACACCATAGTTATTAAGCACATCGCCATTTTTTGGTGATTCTTGCAAAGCCCGGACATAGAGTGCTTCAGCTGAGTGATTTTCACCCACCTGCTGATAATAATGTGCCATTGCGAGCAGTGCTCTGGGATGATCAGGCGCAACATCGAGCGCTTTATGCAAATTTAAATGCGCTCTTTGCCATTGCCCGCGCTCCAGATAGCCCAGTCCGAGGGTAATTCTTGCATCTGCCGCCGCAACTGGATCAACCGCTCGGCGGGTCTCCGGTGAATCCACTGTCACACAGCCAATTAAAAAACAAGCGGCTATCATGCCGCTTGCGCTTAGGTACATCCAGCGTACCATGACAACTCCCTGCTCATTTCCTTTGAGCTTGACCAAAAGGTCTCTGAATCCGGTCAGTTGAGCTGACTGGGGTAAATGCTGTCTTTATCAGACTGCTTTCACCGGAATTGGTTCACCTTTCGCCTGCTTTGCCAGGGTGCGTTTTGTGCGGTCAATCACATCACCGACCAACTGGCCGCAAGCAGCATCAATATCATCACCCCGGGTTTTCCGGACTGTCACCGTGAAATCGTATTCCATCAGTGTTTTCATGAAGCGATCAATCCGAGAGTTACTCGGCTTACGGTAAGGTGACCCCGGATACGGGTTGAACGGGATTAAGTTAATCTTCGCCGGTGTGTTTTTCAGCGTCTGTGCCAGTTCTCGGGCCTGGTCCATACTGTCATTCACGTGATCCAGCAGAATGTATTCAACCGTCACCTTACCCCGGTTGGCATTCGACGATGCAATATAACGACGCACGACTTCCAGGAACGTGTCGATGTTGTACTTGTCATTAATCGGCATGATTTCAGAACGCAGCTGGTCGTTCCCGGCATGCAGGGAAATGGCCAGTGCCACATCAACTTTGCCAATCATCTGTTCCAGACCAGAAACTACGCCAGAAGTAGACACCGTCACACGGCGTTTGGACAGGCCGAAACCCAGATCGTCCAGCATGATATTCAGTGACGGGATCAGGTTTTTCATGTTCAGCAACGGTTCGCCCATCCCCATCATCACAACGTTGGTGATCGGACGACGACCGGTTTCTTTCTCGACACCGATCTCTTTGGCTGCGCGCCAGACCTGACCAATGATTTCTGAAACTTTCAGGTTCCGGTTAAAGCCCTGCTGCGCTGTGGAACAGAATTTACAGTCCAGCGCACATCCCACCTGAGAAGACACGCACAAGGTCGCACGGTCATCTTCCGGGATATAGACGGTTTCCACGTCCTGGTCACCCACACGCATTGCCCACTTAATGGTGCCGTCCGATGAGTGCTGTGCTTCAGAGACGTAAGGCGCTCGGATCTCTGCGACCACTTTGAGTTTTTCGCGCAGCTTCTTGTTGATGTTGGTCATCTGATCGAAGTCGTCACAACCGAAATGATACATCCACTTCATGACCTGATCCGCACGGAAGGCTTTTTCGCCCAGCTCATCGGCAAAATACTGCCGCAGTCCTTCGCGATCGAAATCCAGCAGATTGATTTTGACATTCGTCATCGGTTGTCGCCTCACTAAAAAATGACAGATCCTGCGCCCTGCTCACCCGGACGCGGGGTCCAGACAGCGGGGTGATTCAAGGCGCGAAATTGTACAGACTTTATCGCTGCGTTTCCACTTTTGCGCACTTGGTTCCGATTCTCCTGTTTTGATCAGCTTAGCCGACTCAGACGCAGTTGCGACGCCATAAAAAAACGGGAAGCCAGGCTTCCCGTTTATTCTTCAGCATCGGAGCGTCAATTAACCACGCGGGCAGATTTCATCGTCAGAGAAGAAATAAGCGATTTCACGCGCAGCCGATTCCGGGCTGTCTGAACCATGAACGGCGTTCAGACGTGTGTTCTCTGCATAATCAGCGCGCAGGGTGCCACAGGCTGCTTCTTCCGGGTTGGTTTTACCCATCAGTTCACGGTAACGGGTGATCGCGTTGTCACCTTCCAGCACCTGCACCATGACAGGGCCAGAGGTCATGAACTCAATCAGTGGTTCATAAAACGGTTTGCCTTCGTGCTCAGCGTAAAAGCCCTGAGCCTGCTGTTCGGTCAGGCGCAGCATCTTTGCAGCAACAATCGTCAGACCCGCACTTTCCATTCGATGATAAATCGCACCGATCTGGTTACGACCGACTGCGTCAGGCTTCACAATTGAGAAGGTACGTTCAATTGTCATTATTATATTCCTTATCTTTGGTTCACTTCAGTCGGGCAGGCTTCCCTGCCCTCTGGCTCTTACTGTAACAGCAACGCCGCAATATTCGCTACCCCAAGACCTGTTGCACCGGCTGCCCAGCGAGCATCGGCACCGTCACGGAAGCAGGCGGCCAGATCAAAGTGCACCCAACGGCTGTCATCACTGACAAAGCGGGACAGGAATGCCGCCGCATTCGAAGCGCCGCCCATACCGCCACCTTTCACCGCACGGCTGTTGGCAGTCTCCGCATAGTCAGACGGGCAGTTACTCTGGTGCCATTTCTCCAGCGGTAGCGGCCAGGCCGGTTCATTCACCAGCTCAGACAGCTGCTGTGCTTTACGCAACAGCTCAGGCTGCATTGAGAAAATCGCATTATAATCCGTGCCGACGGCCATCATTGCAGCGCCGGTCAGCGTCGCTGCATCAATGATCAGCGGAGCTTTCATTTCGCTGGCCTTGATCAGACCATCCGCCAGCACCAGACGTCCTTCCGCATCGGTATTGACCACTTCAACAGTCAGACCGTTTTTGTAAGTCAGAATATCACCCAGCTTATATGCATTGCCTGCGATCATGTTCTCGGCACAGCACAGGATCAGCTTGACCCGCTTCTTCAGTCCCTGCTCAATGGCATAAGCCAGCGCTGCCGTTACCGTTGCGGCACCACCCATGTCACATTTCATGGCAACCATGCCGGCACTTGGCTTGATGCTGTAACCACCGGAGTCGAAGGTGATTCCTTTTCCGACCAGACAAGCATGAATCGGCGCATCTGCATCACCGGTCGGGTTATAATCCAGAGTCAGCATGACCGGCGGACGGCTGCTGGCACGGCCAACACTATGAGTGCCGATCCAGCCTTCAGAGAACAGCGCGTCCCCTACCACGACTTCATGCGTGATCTTGTCGCCGGCAACATTTTCCAGAAACGCCACGGCGTCCCGGGCCAGTTTTTCCGGGTACATATCTTCAGGGGTCGCATTCACTACCTGGCGAACCCATTCGACACTGCGGCGACGTGCATTCAGCAATTCCAGCTCGTCTTCATCCTCAGATGACCACTGCACTTCGACCGATTTACGCGGTGCCACAAAACCACAGTAGAAAGCCCACTGGCGCTCATAACTCCAGCCTTCCCCGCTCAGACTCACCTGTGACGCACCCTGAGCAGACAACTGACGGGCGGCCTGTTGAATACGACGCAGGACGAAATCGCCCTGGTAATGAATCACAGCACTTTCCTGCTGATAAGAAACCAGTGCCTTTTCTCCCCAGACGCCCTGAGAAGGTTCGGCAGACAGCAAAACCGTAAGCATATGCATGTTCCCTAAGTTGAAAACGCACAACTGGCGAACCGGTTGTGCGTTATAAATTTCCAAAGCGCGGAATTAAATATCCTGAGCCAGAAGGTTCGCCAGGGTCCGGACACCCACTCCGGTCGCTCCCACACCCCACTTATCACTGGCTGACTTGCGGTAAGTCGCGCTGCAGTCAATGTGGAGCCAGCCTTTTTTGTAGTCTTCCACGAAGTAAGACAGGAAGGCGGCTGCCGTGCTGGCACCCGGCATAAAGTCGCCGGTCGAGATGTTCGCCAGATCAGCAAAGCCAGATGGCATCATACGGCGATGGTGCTCTCCCAGCGGCAGTGGCCACATCCCTTCATGCTCTTCACTGGCAGCGATCAGCGCTTTCTGCGCCATGCTGTGATCGAAGCTGAACAGAGCGTGATAATCGTTACCCAGCGCATTTTTCGCCGCACCCGTCAGGGTTGCACAATCAACGATCAGGCTTGGCTTCTGTGCGCTGGCATAAATCAGACCATCGGCAAGTACCAGACGTCCTTCGGCATCGGTATTGAGAATTTCGACCGTTTTGCCGTTTTTATAAGTGATGATATCACCCAGCTTGAATGCACGGCCTGAAACCATGTTTTCCGCACAGCACAGGATCAGCTTGATGCGTTTTTGCACGCCACGGGCAATTGCCAGCGCCAGACCACCGGTAGCCATCGCAGAACCACCCATGTCAGCTTTCATCGCCGCCATGCCATCAGAAGGTTTAATGCTGTAACCGCCTGAGTCAAACGTAATCCCTTTCCCCACCAGGCAGGCAAAAACAGGCGCTGCATCATCACCGGTTGGGTTGTAGTCCAGAATCAGCATGGCCGGAGAGCGCTCAGAACCACGGCCGACGGTATGGATGCCAACCCAGCCTTCATCCAGCAGATCATTGCCTTTCATGACTTTGTAGGTCACGTGATCCGGTGCCAACGATTTAATGAACTCACCCGCACGGTTTGCCAGATGCGACGGATTTACAACCTCAGCACTCTGATTAATGATATCGCGAACCCAGTTAGTTGCGGTCAGGCGTGCCTGCAGTTCAGCTTCTTCCGCTTCTTCCAGCGCTGGCCAGGTAACGTTGTTGCCCGGCTTGGCATTCCGGTGGCCCTGAATAAAGGCCCAGACGGTTTCCAAATCCCAGTCATCGCCGCTCAGGCTGACTTGCTTGATGCCTTGTCCGTCCAGCGTGCGACCCGCGCGCTGAATTGTATTGAGAACATCATCATTGGTAATGTGAATTTGAACACCGTCAGCAGTGTATGACACCAGGGCATTCTCGCCCCACTGTTCTGCAGCAGCGTCTTCAGTCAGGAAGACTGACATAGTGGCAGACATGAAAAACTCCTTGAATATTTTCCCGCTGAGCGTTCACCACTCAGGGGCGCATGCTTATGACTTCAGAGCAACTGGCTCTGAATGATCTGCGTTACGATTGAGCAGACTTTCTCCGCAGACCTCATCCGCCAGACCTGTTCCGTTTTGGTCACACGAATGATCCCAATCATGGGGGCAGTCTGACAAGATACAAGAGAAGCAATGCGAAAATACAACAAAGCGGACCTGAAAGGGTATCTGTTCAACCCTGGGGTCCGCCATTATAGCTATGGTCATTGCAGACACTTTTCCGGCCTGCACTGACAAAAATAAGCGATTGCTTTACCTTGCCGTTAAAGTGACAAATAAACAAGACATTTGGGGCAAGATTAAGAGAATGATCGACTATTGTTGCAAATGCAATCAGTCCATCTCTTCCATCCAGCACATTTGTACCGCTTCCAGCACTTTTTCCCCGCAGTGCGCAGGATCGTCATCAAATTCATCTAACGCCAGAATCCAGTCACGTAAATCAACAAAATGAATCTGTTGCGGATCAACATCCGGATGTGTATCGATCAGTGCGAGGGCAATTTCTCTTGAATCGATCCATTTCAGTCCCATGATTCACCTGCATTAACTGATGGATAAAAGAAAGGAAGTACATAGAGTGTAGCAAGCCCGCTGCCGGACGACAGCGGGCGAATGGATCAGTGGTTTTCGCTGGCCAGGTTGATGGTATAACGAGGAATTTCTACCACCAGGTCTTCATCAGCCACTTTCGCCTGACAACCCAGACGAGACTCAGGCTCAAGTCCCCAGGCTTTGTCCAGCATGTCATCTTCCTGCTCTTCACTCTCTTCCAGAGAATCAAAACCTTCCCGGATGATAACGTGACAAGTTGTACAAGCACAGGATTTCTCACAGGCATGCTCAATGCCAATGCCGTTTCGCAGCGCAACGTCCAGCACAGTTTCGCCGGTTTCAGCTTCCAGCACAGCACCTTCAGGGCAAAGTTCTACATGGGGTAGTACAACAATTTTAGGCATGCCTAAACCTCATCAATCGAATGACCGGCCAGTGCCTCGCGAATGGATTTATCCATCCGGCGCGCAGCAAATTCCTGGCTCGCTTTATCTGTTTTCTTAATACCGGCTTCAATCGCACGCGGGTCATCCCCCTGACGTAATTGAACCAGCTCCATCATGACAGCTTCCAGTGCATCACGCTCAGCTTTCGACAACAGTTGGTCACCGTCGGCAGCCAGCGCAGAGATCAATCCCTCAAGAACACGGTCCGCTTCAACCCGCTGCTCGGCCAGTGCCCGCGCATCTTTATCTTCCCGTGCGTGAGCCATGGAATCACGGATCATACTGGTGATTTCGTTATCCGTCAGGCCATATGAAGGTTTCACCTGAATCGACGACTGAACGCCAGAGCTTTTCTCCATCGCCGTGACTGACAGCAATCCATCCGCATCCACCTGATAGGTAACACGAACATGAGCTGCACCGGCAGCCATCGCCGGGATACCACGCAGTGTAAAGCGGGCCAGAGAACGGCAATCTGCCACCATCTCACGTTCACCCTGAACAACATGAACAGACATCGCAGTCTGGCCATCTTTGAACGTGGTGAATTCCTGAGCACGGGCAACCGGAATCGTGGTATTACGCGGAATAATTTTTTCAATCATACCGCCCATGGTTTCAATCCCCAGAGACAACGGGATCACGTCCAGCAGCAGCATTTCAGAATCAGGTTTGTTCCCCGCCAGAATGTCGGCCTGAATGGCTGCACCAATCGCGACCACTTTATCCGGGTCAATTGAGGTCAGCGGCGTTTTGCCGAAGAAGTCTCCGACCAGATCACGGACCAGCGGTACACGGGTTGAACCACCAACCATCACGGTTTCAATCACTTCATCCAGTTCAATACCGGCATCTTTCACGGCCCGGCGACAAGACATCAGCGTCTTTTTCACAAGAGGCTGAATCAGAGCATCAAACTCAGTACGGGTAATTGTTCCCTGCCAGCCCAGCACCTCGATCTCTGTACTGTCATGATCGGTCAGCGCAATCTTGGCTGCAGTTGACACATCGTGCAGTGCACGACGCTCAGAGGCGGTCAGTGCCTCACTATGGCCGCTCTGTGCCAGAATCCAGTCCGCCAGCAGGTGGTCAAAATCATCGCCGCCCAGTGCTGTATCACCGCCGGTCGCCAGAACCTCAAACACGCCTTTCGACAAGCGGAGAATCGAGATATCAAAAGTTCCGCCGCCCAGGTCGTAAACCGCAATCACCCCTTCCTGGCCCGAATCCAAACCATAGGCAATCGCCGCAGCCGTCGGCTCATTCAGCAGTCGTAAAACTTTCAGATCAGCCAGTGCTGCTGCATCTTTGGTCCCCGCACGCTGCGCGTCATCAAAGTAAGCCGGAACCGTAATAACAACCCCTTCCAGATCGCCACCCAGCGTTGCTTTCGCACGTTCACTCAGGTGTTTCAGGATCTCAGCAGAGACCTGAACCGGGTTTACCTTCCCGCGACGGGTCACCAGTTGCGGCAAACCAGATTCTGAAGCCTCAAACTGATATGGCAAATTCGGATAACGTTGCCGGATATCTTCCAGTGAACGTCCCATCATCCGTTTCACGGAAATAATGGTGTTCGACGGGTCCTGTTGTGCCAGTTCTCTGGCAGTTTCACCGACGCGAATAACCTGCTCGTCATAGTGAACAACAGAGGGCAGAATCGACTTGCCTTGTTCATCCGGCAGCGTCTCAGCAACGCCGCTGCGTACGGCAGCAACAAGGGAGTTGGTAGTACCCAGATCAATCCCCACCGCCAGTTTATGTTCATGCGGTGCAGCACTTTGACCGGGTTCAGCAATCTGTAACAGTGCCATTATCCATCCTGTGGGCTTTAAGTGGGTAATGTTTCATAGAAATCAGTCGAACAGCGTTTCTTCCAGACGCTCGACTTCATGGCGCAGCTTATCAATAAATTTCAGTTTTCTGACTGCATCAGCGGCAGGTTCCCATTCACCGGCTTCCAACAGCTGTTGCAATTCAGCAAGCTGGGCTTTTTGTAAACTCACAGCCTGCTGATCAAATTCAAACAGAGCGGCATGTGGATCATCTGAATCAGGAATCTCTTCCAGCGCCTCGCGCAGCTCCATCTGTTGCATCAGAAACTCTGGGTCCTGCAACGTTTGCTGCTCGGCGCGAATATCCACACCATTTTCAGCCAGCATATATTCAGCGCGGCTGACCGGATTTTTCAGGGTCTGGAAAGCATCATTGATCTGTGCAGCTTTCTGAACCGACATCAGGCGGTCACGCTCAGAAGCGGTCGCAAAATTATCCGGGTGGAAACGGCGCTGCAATTCACGGAAGCGAGTGGCAAGAAGGCTACCGTCCAATTCAAACTGGAAAGGTAGCCCGAAGAGTTCGAAATGATTCATATGGCGTCTGATATCGGTTTACAAGCAAAAGGCGCGGTGCAGAATGTCCGCGCCCAGGCAATGCCTTGATCTCAGCAAATGTTAGACGTTGAAGCTTTCACCACAACCACACTCGCTGGAGACATTCGGGTTGTTGAATTTGAAGCCTTCATTCAAACCTTCTTTGGCGAAATCCAGCTCAGTGCCTTCGAGGTACACCAGACTTTTGGCATCGACGATAATTTTAACGCCGTTTTGCTCAAACACCTGATCACCTTCGTCAAGCTCATCAACAAACTCAAGGACATAGGCCATACCAGAGCATCCTGAGGTACGAACACCCAGACGCAGGCCAATGCCTTTGCCTCGATTTTCCAGAAAAGCCGACACACGGTCCGCTGCCGCTTCAGTGATGGTAATGGCCATAAACAACAACCCTTATTTCATTAATTGCTTGGATGTTTCTTTTTGTAATCGCTGACTGCTGCCTTGATAGCGTCCTCAGCCAGAATCGAGCAGTGTACCTTCACAGGAGGCAGTTCCAGCTCTTCTGCAATGGCAGAGTTTTTAATCGCTGCAGCTTCGTCCAGGGTCTTCCCTTTCACCCACTCGGTAATCAGTGAGCTGGACGCGATTGCAGAGCCGCAACCGTAAGTTTTAAAGCGTGCATCCTCAATGATACCTTCATCAGAGACCTTGATTTGCAGCTTCATCACGTCGCCACAGGCTGGTGCACCGACCATACCGCTACCGACGTTTTTGTCATTCTTGTCAAATGAGCCCACGTTACGCGGGTTCTCATAATGATCAATTACTTTGTCACTATATGCCATGGTAGTTTCCTCGAATTCGTGCAGACGGCAACTTAGTGGTGCGCCCACTCAACTGTGTTCAGATCGATTCCCTCTTTGTACATATCCCAAAGCGGTGACATCTCACGCAGTTTTTCGACTGCGGTACGGATTTGCGAAATTGCGTAGTCTACTTCTTCCGCCGTTGTGAATCGACCGAAAGAGAAACGGATTGAGCTGTGAGCCAGTTCATCATCCAGACCCAGTGCACGCAGCACATAAGAAGGCTCCAGACTTGCCGAAGTACAGGCAGAACCGGAAGAAACAGCCAGATCTTTCAGCGCCATCAGCAGTGACTCACCTTCAACAAAAGCAAAGCTGATATTCAGGTTGTTTGGCAGACGCTGCTCAAGGTCACCGTTCACCGTCATGGCTTCGATATCTTTCACGCCTTCCAGCAGACGGTTACGCAGTGCCAGCGCATGCTGACGGTCTTGTTCCATTTCTTCTTTCGCGATACGGAACGCTTCGCCCATACCCACGATTTGGTGCGTTGCCAGAGTACCAGAACGCATACCACGCTCATGACCACCACCGTGCATTTGAGCTTCCAGGCGGATACGCGGCTTACGGCGAACATACAGTGCGCCAATGCCTTTCGGGCCGTAAATCTTGTGTGCAGACAGTGAAATCAGGTCAACTTTCATTTCCTGAACGTCGATTGGCAGCTTACCTGCAGACTGGGCAGCATCCACGTGGAAAATCACGCCATTTTCACGACACATTTCACCAATCGCAGTGATGTCCTGAATCACACCAATTTCGTTGTTCACATGCATGATTGAAACAAGAATCGTGTCTTCACGCATTGCATCACGCAGCTTAGCCAGGTCAATCAGGCCGTTCGATTCAGGTTCCAGATAGGTAACTTCGAAGCCTTCACGCTCCAGTTGGCGGCAAGGATCCAGTACCGCTTTGTGCTCGGTTTTGCAGGTAATGATGTGCTTCCCTTTCTTCGCATAGAAGTGGGCCACACCTTTAATCGCCAAGTTATCAGATTCCGTCGCGCCTGAAGTAAATACAATCTCACGTGGATCGGCATTCAGCAGGTCAGCCACTTGCTCACGGGCTGTATCGACTGCTTCTTCGGCCTGCCAGCCAAAACGGTGTGAACGGGAGGCCGGGTTACCGAAGTTTCCGTCCATGGTCAGGCATTGCATCATTTTTTCAGCAACACGTGGGTCTGCAGGGCAAGTAGCGGAATAATCAAAATATATTGGCAGTTTCATCTTCATCTCCAAAAACACGGGCCGCTGGGCGCTAGGAGCGAACATCGACACCTATAGTGGCGCTGTCGTGTGTATTCTTATGTCCAAAAGACGACTTCTGAAGGCGTTGTTCCTGACGGTCTGAAATCTCGAGTACGTCATTGTCCTGCATCAGTTCACCCAGGGTGATATTGTTCAGGAAATCACTGATACGGGTGCTGAGATCATGCCAGAGCGTATGAGTCAGGCAACGGACGCCTCCCTGACAGTCTCCTTTACCATGGCATTTCATGGCATCGACAGACTCGTCAACGGCAGCAATCACAGTCCCGACTGCAATCTGGTTCGCATCATCACCCAAACGATAACCACCGCCGGGACCGCGGACACTCGCAACCAGACCGGCTTTACGCAAGCGAGCAAATAACTGCTCCAAATAAGACAGTGAAATCCCCTGACGTTCTGAAATATCAGCCAGAGGGACTGGACCTTCCTGAGAATGCAGAGCGACGTCTAACATGGCCGTCACTGCATACCGTCCTTTTGATGTCAATCTCATAACACACCGCTACCAACTCGAATCTATGGCAGCAGTGTCGCATACCTGACTAAAATGGTCAAGTATATACCTGAGTAAATTAGTCAGGTTTTATCCTGTTCATTCACAAACTATTTCTTCAATCCGGCAAGTGATTTTTGTACAGAAGACAAGATGCCGCGCAGGATATTCAGCTCCTGCTCTTCTGGTCTGGCGCGCACGAAAAGGCGACGAAGTTTGGCCATGACCATGCCGGATCGATTACTGATGAACTGCGTCTGTTCCATGACATCATTCAGATGATCAAAGAAGCGCTCAAGTTCCTCTGTTCTCGGGTATTCTGGCTGAGCTTCGGCCGGAAAAGCCTGAGCCTCTTTATCCAGATAAGCCATGCGTACTTCATAACTGATTGTCTGAACCGCCATCGCCAGATTCAGTGAACTGTATTCTGGGTTAGCAGGAATATACACATGACAATGACATTTTTGCAGCTCTTCATTGGTCAGACCAATACGTTCACGGCCAAACAGCAAAGCAACCGGCCGAGACGCGGCTTCCTGAACAGCCTTAACACCACACTCTCGCGGGTTCAGTTGGGGCCATTCTAAAGTACGGGAACGCGCACTGGAACCAACCACCAAACCACAGTCAGCAATTGCTTCATCCAGGCTGTTCACAATACGGGCGTTCTCAACGATATCCGCAGCACCGGCAGCCAGCGCAATGGCCTGGCCATCAATTTCGCAGGCCGGTTCCACGAGAACCAATTCACTCAGGCCCATCACTTTCATGGCGCGAGCCGCCGAACCAATATTGCCTGAATGGGATGTGCCCACCAGCACCACGCGAATTTGATCTAACATGAGAGCGTGTTTTCCAACTCCGATTCCAAAACCGGGGGATTCTAGCACAGCCTGTCATAAAGTGGGGAAAACATTGTAAAAGAGGCTGAGCTTTCAATGCCCGGACAAAAAATAACCACTTCCTTTTTGTACAGGCTCTGATATACTCGCCGCCGCTTTTTAGTTCTTTAACATCCGTTGGGAAGATCCTATGCATCCGATGCTAAATATCGCGATCCGTGCTGTGCGTAAAGCCGGTGACCATGTCGCTAAGTCTTTAGAAAAACCACAAGGCATTGAAGTCAGTAAAAAAGGCAACGACGTTGTCACCAATATCGACAAAGAAGCAGAAGCTATCATTATCGATACGATTCTGAAGTCTTATCCTGATCACTGCATCGTCGGTGCAGAGTCCGGCACAAAGGAAGGCCGTGACAAAGAATGTCAATGGATCATCGACCCGGTGGATGGCACTCAAAACTTCGTTCGCGGCTTACCGCACTTTGCGATTTCTGTTGCGCTGCGTATGCGCGGCCGTACTGAAATTGCCGCTGTATACGATCCTTCCCGTAACGAACTGTTCACTGCAACCCGTGGTTCTGGCGCACAGCTGAACAACCAGCGCATCCGTGCTTCTCAGCCACGTAACCTGACTGGTACGATTCTGGCGACCAGCCTGCCTTTCGCTGCAAAACAGCACGCGGAAAGCTTCGCAAAAATCCAGCAAGCTATGTTTGTTGATTGTGACGACATGCGTCAGTCTGGTTCAACTTCACTGGATCTGTGCTACCTGGCAGCCGGCCGTGTTGACGGCGTATTCAAGCTGGGTCAGAAGCCTTGGGAAATGGCGGCTGGTGAACTGATTGCCCGCGAAGCCGGCGCAATTTGCACCGACTTCACCGGTAACACCAATTACCTGACTTCGGGCAACATTGTTGCGGGTAACGTTCGTGTCGTGAAACCAATCCTGACCAAAATCCGTGAACACGGCAGTGAAGCACTGAATAAATAAGTCTGACACTGACATACAAAAAAGCCCCGGCAAGAATGCCGGGGCTTTTTTTATGCTTCAACTTCAGCCATCACGACAACCCGAACATGCCAGGCCATCGGATTCATTAAGGCATCGCGTCGAATTCTTCGCCTTCTTTTTCCACTTTTGGTGGCATCAGGTGCTCACGGGTAATTCCCAGTTTCAGCGCCAGTGCAGAAGCCACGTAGATGGAAGAATAAGTACCGACCGTAATACCAATCAGCAATGCTGTTGCAAAGCCATGGATCATGGTGCCGCCTTTCAGGAACAGGGCAATCACCACGAACAATGTCGTGCCGGAAGTGATCAGGGTACGGCTTAAAGTCTGAGTGATCGAATTGTTCATCACTTCTGACGGACCGCCCTTGCGCATCTTCCGGAAGTTCTCACGAATCCGGTCAAAGACAACGATGGTATCGTTGAGTGAGTAACCGACAACCGTCAGCAAGGCCGCCACAATTGTCAGGTCCACTTCAATCTGCATCAGTGAGAAAATACCAATTGTGATGATCACATCGTGAGCCAGTGCCAGAACCGCACCAGCTGCAAGACGCCATTCAAAACGAATCGATACATACAAAAGAATACAGATCAGCGACACCAGAATTGCCAGGCCACCCGCTTCGGCCAGCTCATCGCCCACATTCGGGCCAACAAATTCAATCCGGCGCATTTCAACATTCTGGTGCGTCCCGTTACGCAACGCATCCAGCACCTGGTTGCCCAGTGTTTCACCGGCCACACCATCACGCGGCTGAAGACGGACCATGACATCACGGGCCGTACCGAAGTTCTGCACAATAGCATCATCGAAGCCAGCGGATTCCAGCGACGTCCGGATCTTGCCCAGATCGGCCGGCTGTTCAAAGCCCACTTCAATCAGGGTTCCGCCGGTAAAGTCCAGCCCCCAGTTCATCCCTTTGGTGACCACCACGCCAATTGACGCAATGATCATGACCGCAGACAGAACGAAGGCCAGTTTCGACCAACGCATAAAGTCGATCACTTTATCCGCTTTCAAGATTTGAAACATGTCAGCGTCTCCTTAGATCGACAGCTTATCGATACGTTTACCGCCATACAGCAGGTTCACCAGCATCCGGGTGCCTACAATGGCTGTAAACATAGAGGTCAGAATACCGATCGACAGGGTCACGGCGAAGCCTTTAATGGCGCCAGTCCCCACAGCGAACAGAATAATCGCGGTGATCAGTGTGGTGATATTGGCATCTGCAATTGTGCTGAATGCATTCGCATAACCCTGCTGAATTGCCTGCTGCGGGCTGCGGCCTTCGCGAATTTCTTCCCGGATCCGCTCAAAAATCAGCACGTTCGCATCTACCGCCATACCGACCGTCAGGACAATACCGGCAATTCCCGGCAACGTCATGGTCGCCCCCGGAATCATCGACATCACGCCAATAATCAGCACCAGGTTCATGGCCAGTGCCAGGTTGGCGATCAGGCCGAACTTACGGTAATAAAGCAGAGTAAACAACATGACGGCAACCATACCCCAAATACAGGCTTGGATACCCATGTCGATATTTTGCTGACCCATAGACGGGCCGATCGTGCGCTCTTCCACAATGGAAATAGGTGCAATCAGGGCACCGGCACGCAGTAACAGCGCCAGGTTATGCGCTTCCGCCTGAGTATCAATTCCGGTAATCCGGAAATTACGGCCCAGTGCAGTCTGAATCGTCGCTTGGTTGATGACTTCTTCATGTTTCTCCAGAATCACTTTCCCTTCCGGAGAACGCTTGCCGCTGTCTTTATATTCAATAAACAGCGTCGCCATCAGCTTGCCCACGTTACTGCGTGAGAAAGCCGTCATCTTGTTCCCACCTTCACTATCCAGCGAGATGTTGACCTGCGGACGACCATACTCATCATTGCTGGAGCTGGCATCCGTAATGTGTGAACCTTCCAGAATCACTCGTTTTTTCAGCACAACAGGATTACCGTCACGGGAACGCTTCACTTCACTGCCCGGCGGAACACGGCCGGAAGCAGCCGCGGCCAGATCGGCACTGCCGTCCACTTCGCGGAATTCCAGTGTTGCCGTGGCACCCAGAATTTCTTTCGCGCGCGCTGTATCCTGAACACCCGGCAGCTCAACCACAATACGGTTTGCACCCTGACGCTGAACTAATGGTTCAGCCACACCCAGCTCATTCACACGGTTACGCAGAATGGTAATGTTCTGAGCCACGGCATAATTACGGATTTCCTGCATGCGGGCTTCACTGAAGCTGGCTTTCAATGCGAAGCCGCTGCCTTCAATGAACAGCATGTCCGGATGTAATTTCGAGAGTTCTCGTTTGGCCTGCTGAACTTGCTCGTCGTTACGCAGACGAATTTCGACACCATTGTCTTTGATGCTGATTGCGCGGTAACGAATGCGGGCTTCACGAAGCTCAGAACGGAAAGTGTCTTCCTGCTGACTCAGCAGTTTTTCCATGGCAGCATCCATATCCACTTCCATCAGGAAGTGCACACCGCCACGCAGGTCCAGGCCAAGTTTCATTGGCGTGGCACCCAGGCTTTCCAGCCACTGCGGTGTTGATGGTGCCAGGTTCAGCGCAACAACATAGTTGTCGCCGAGAAATTGATTCAGTAAATCGCGGGCACTGATTTGAGTCTCAGTGTCTTTGAAGCGGACCAGAATAGCCCCGTTTTCGAATGCGACAGATTTATAGGAGAGATTATCTTGATTAAGTTGCTCGGTCACCGTATCCAGCGTGGACATCTCTACCGAGGCGCCACGCGCCCCGGAGATTTGGATCGCTGGATCTTCACCGAACACATTGGGAAGCGCATAAAGCAAACCGATCAGCAGTGCGAACACCACCATCAGGTTCTTCCACAAGGGATACCGGTTTAACACTGAGAAGATCCTTCAAAGCCATAAATTACAAAGATTTCATGGTGCCTTTTGGTAGCACGGCAGAAACAAAATCCTTTTTGATCGTAACTTCAGTTGTGTCGTTCAGCGCGATCACAATGTAGTCATTTTCTTCTGAAACTTTCGTGATCTTGCCGACCAGACCGCCGTTTGTCAGAACTTCATCACCTTTACCCATCGAGGCCATCAGGTTCTTATGCTCTTTCACCCGTTTCGCCTGCGGACGGTAAATCATAAAGTAGAAAATAACCGCAAACAGGGCCAGCATGATGAACAGCTGCATGCCGCCACCTTGTGGTGCACCTTCGGCAGCTGCGTGTGCCTGAGAAATAAAAAGACTCATTTATTCACGTCCTCGTTATAGTTAAACGTCTTTCAATGGTGGAACTTCGCGGTTCCGGCGCGTGTAGAACTCTTCTACAAATGCGTCGAAACGATCTTCTTCAATCGCCTGACGAATGCTTTCCATCAAACGCTGATAGTAACGTAAGTTATGGATTGTATTAAGGCGTGCACCCAAAATTTCATTACATTTATCCAGGTGATACAGGTACGCCTTCGAGTAGTTGCGACAAGTGTAACAGTCACAGTGCGGATCCAGTGGGCTTGTATCCGTTTTATGTTTCGCATTACGGATCTTGATCACACCGCCCGTAACAAACAGATGGCCGTTTCGTGCGTTACGGGTTGGCATCACACAGTCAAACATGTCGATACCGCGGCGAACACCTTCAACCAGATCTTCCGGTTTACCCACACCCATCAGGTAACGAGGCTTATCTTCCGGCAGTTGCGGACAGGTGTGTTCCAGCACACGGTGCATGTCTTCTTTCGGTTCACCCACAGCCAGACCACCGACTGCATAGCCGTCAAAGCCGATTTCGGTCAGACCTTTCACTGAAACATCACGCAGGTCTTCGTAAACGCTTCCCTGCACAATGCCGAACAGGGCATTTTTGTTTTCCAGTTTATCGAAATGGTTGCGGCTGCGTTTCGCCCAGCGCAGAGACATTTCCATCGATTGCTTGGCTTCATCATGCGTTGCCGGGTAAGGCGTACATTCGTCAAAGATCATGACGATATCGGAGCCCAGGTCATACTGGATTTCCATGGATTTCTCTGCATCCATGAAAATCTTGTCGCCGTTCACCGGATTACGGAAATGTACACCTTCTTCGGTGATCTTACGGATATCACCCAGGCTGAAGACCTGAAAACCGCCTGAATCGGTCAGAATCGGGCCCTGCCACTGCATAAAGTCATGCAGGTCGCCGTGCAGTTTCATCACTTCCTGACCCGGGCGCAGCCACAGGTGGAACGTGTTGCCCAGCAGAATTTGTGCGCCGGTCTCTTTCACTTCTTCCGGCGTCATGCCCTTCACGGTGCCGTAAGTACCCACAGGCATAAAGGCCGGCGTTTCAACCGTGCCACGTTCAAAGACCAGACGGCCGCGACGTGCACGCCCCTGGGTTTTATCTAATTCAAATTTCACAAAGCCTCCAAAAGCCAGAGAAACAGTCTGACATTCAGGTCAGTTGACCCAAGATAAATGCACAAGGCCATCGCCTGATGCACTGTGATCTCAGCGAGATCGCAAACTGTCCGGCCAAAAGCCAGACAGTGAATTCATTAAAAAGTTCGGATTTTCCGGTTATCAGGCACCAAACTGTGCCCTACAGCCGGAAATTTGCCCGCTTATGCCTGACGGCGACGGATAAACATCGAATCGCCATAGCTGAAGAAACGATATTTTTGCGCCACTGCCTGCTGATAAGCGTTCATCGTGTGCTCATAACCGGCAAAGGCGCTCACCAGCATGATCAGCGTCGATTCCGGTAAGTGGAAGTTGGTAATCAGCACATCCACCAGCTGGAACTCATAACCAGGGAAAATAAAGATATCGGTGTCACCGAAGAAAGGAACCAGCTCAGTCCCTTTTTTCAGGGCATCCTGCGCAGCACTTTCCAGTGAACGAACCGACGTCGTCCCGACAGCAATGACACGTCCGCCACGCGCTCGGGTGGCTTTAATCGCATCGACCACGTCCTGCGGCACTTCAACGTACTCAGCATGCATGTGGTGATCGTGAATATTATCGACGCGAACCGGCTGGAAAGTTCCGGCACCAACATGCAGGGTCACGAAAGCAAACTCAACGCCTTTCGCCTTGATATCTGCCAGCAGCTGATCATCAAAGTGCAGTCCGGCTGTTGGCGCTGCAACTGCACCCGGTTTTGCGTTATAAACCGTCTGATAACGTTCTTTATCCGCGTCCTCATCCGGACGGTCAATATAAGGCGGCAGCGGCATGTGTCCGACCGTCTCCAGAATCTCCAGAACCGTCAGCTCACTGTTGAAACGAATTTCAAACAAAGCATCGTGGCGCGCGACCATTTCGGCTTCGAACTCATCGTTCTCACCCAGCAGCAGCTGAGTGCCCGGCTTCGGAGCTTTAGATGCACGGACATGCGCCAGAATGCGCTTGTCATCTAACAATCGCTCGACCAGCACTTCCAGCTTACCGCCGCTGGCTTTCCGGCCAAACATACGGGCAGGGATAACCCGGGTATTGTTAAAGACCAGCAAGTCACCTGGCTGCACCAGATCCAACACATTTTTAAACGACTGATGCTGTACATCACCGCTGTTTCCGTCCAGATGCAGCAGACGGCTCGCAGAGCGTTCAGGTTGCGGGTAACGCGCAATCAATTCGTCGGGAAGGTCAAAGTGAAAATCTGAAACTTGCATTTTTTAGGCCCTAAATTACAGCAGGCAGCTAGTATAGGCTGCCACACTGCAATATCAAGCCCGCTGAAATGGGATGAAATGATTTCCGTCCGGCTCAGACACGAAAACGCCGGATAGCCAGCCACAACAGAGCAAATAATGTGAGCCATGAAAGACTGCCCCCACTGTCGCTGCTACTGTTTGTCCGGGTACCAAAATCTTCCAGCCCGGCTTTACTGTAATCCTGCAAAAAAGGATTTACCGCAAACACTGAAGCCGGAGCGGGGTTGAAACGACTGCCCAAGACAGAGCCGATCCAATCGAGATAGGTCGACACCTGGGTGTACACTCCCGGCAGATTCCCCGCGCATCCTTCCCCAAAACTGACCAGCCCCACCAAGCGAAGACCAAAATCCGAATCACTGCTCGCCTGGGGATCCTGCCAAACCAGAGGCCCGCCAGAGTCACCAAAGCAACTGTCCCGGTACAGCTCCGGCGATGGCGGTCCGGCACAGACAAACAGACTGTAAACCTGCGGATAAACCGTGCTGCCCCATAACGCATCACAGCTCCTGTCCGGCACGCCGGACAGCAAAGTCTGATTCAGAGACATGACGCCTTTTTCGCTCTTGGGAAAATCACTGCCCCAGCCGCTGACCAGCAAATTGGCGGGACGTACTCCGTTGACCACCCAGGTACTGACAAACTCAGCATCGGCCCGACGCTGTGTTGCAACCGTTGCAATTCGGATGGGTATTGCTCTTGGGGGTAAACTGATCGCCAGACGCAGGATAGCAATGTCGTTATTGAAATTACTGCTGTTATAACTGGGATGCACAATAACGGCACTCACAGGGGCAAGATTCTGATTGCCCGCATCTTCTAATGACGTGATCCCGGCCCATACCCGGACATGCATAGGTGTCGCCACCCGCCCGGCATTCACCATACAATGTGCAGCGGTCAGTACTGTTTCCTGATCAATGACCACACCTCCGCACTGGTATGCTTCAGTGCCGTTCTCTGAAAAGTCGATTCTCACAAAAGCCTGCCAGGGCAATTCTCCCGGTTGCGTAAGAATACCGCCAATAATCCGGGCTGTTGCCTGAGGCGCCTGTTCATTCGGTGTACCCGATTCTTCATCCTGCGCATGCACTGATAACGAAGCAAACATGAAGAAACAACTGAGATAAAACAGGCAGATAGCGACAGGGGCCTTCATCACTACATCCCCTTCTGAAAGACAGTGGGTTAATTATAAAGCCCGCCGAAATTCAGCATTTGTTGCATAACTGATAATCAGGGTTAAAGTTGCGACCCCCTTTGCAGCACCGCAGGTGAGACTGAGCAGAAGGGGAAAAGGTGAAGACTGAACAGCCTGAGAGCAATGACGGTATCATCGCTCAGCAGGCCCAGAGAGAAAGAAACAGCAGGTTATCTGATTGACTTTTCGCGGCTTCGCCAAAAGAACAAGCCAAACAATACGATCAGGATCCCAGGAGCCATACTGCCGCCACTTCCGCCGCTGCCGGCATAACCGACCGTTTGATGAGTTGACGTCTCTCTATTCAGACGCGCTGAATTTTCCGCTGAAAAAGGATCACTCGTGAAAACCGGATCAGGGTCAAAATCAAAACCGGTGCCGGTAATCGTCCAAATCCAGGTTCTGAAATGGGAGACCTCCGTGTACACCGCAGGTACATCTGATGCGCACTGGGCGCCGAAACTGACCAGTCCGACCAAGCGTAAGCCAAAATCAGCATCAGCACTGGCCTGTGGATTCTGCCACACCAGCGGACCACCGGAATCGCCCTGGCAACTATCCCGATCAACATTGGGCAAAGGAGAAATCGCACACACAAAGCTATCCAGATTCGTTGAATTAATATTACTCCAGACACTGTTGCAATAATCGTCAGGCACTCCGGTAAGCAAAGTATGCTGCAAATCCTGAGAGACCGCCGCATCCGGATCTGCTGACGTTCGTCCCCAACCGGATACCAGCAAATTTTCAGGACTCTCCCCCCCATGGACGTAGCTATTCTCGAAGGCTAAATCAGCCTGATTTTGCTCACTGACCGTGGCAAGCTGAATGGGTTGGACTGAACTCGAAAAGCCGGTATTCAGACGGAGTAACGCAATGTCGTTGACGAAAGTAGAGGCGTCATAGCCTGGATGAATTGTCACACTGGCCACAGTATGGGCGTTTCCGATCGTCGCGCTGCTGGTTGAAGTAATCCCCCCCCAGACCAGAACCTCGTTCGACTGTGCCGCGACATTGTTATGTTTCATACAGTGTGCGGCTGTCAGCACAGTATCCATATCAATGATCACGCCGCCACACTGATAAACTTCGTTACCGTCCCGGCCGTAATCAATATAAATCAGTGCCTGCCAAGGCAGCTCTCCTGCGTAGGTTGTAGTCCCGCCGATCACCCTTGCAACAGGCGCATTCTCTTCCTGAGCAGAATTTTGCTCAGCAAAAACAGAACAGCTTGCCGTGATCAATCCCCCCACAATCCCGGCGGCTGCCCATTGAAATATCGTTCTTTTCATCATTCTCACTACCCCGCCGAAAGAATATTTAGCAACGCCCTGTATCTGTTAACCATTCGTCTTTTTTACAGTCAGTTACTGATTCTTCCTGCCCCGTGATACACGTTCGCGACCCACGATTCGCCGACCACACGGCAGTACCAGGCGGTAACAGACCCAACAGATTCACTCCGGCTTTCAATCATTATCCCCGGACAAAAAAGAACCACGAAAGATCAACAACCCTCAATAACAGTGTATAAAAAACTTCCAGTCACGATGTGACATAAACCGCCAAAGCCGGCTTCCTTTTGCTGTTCGAGCCACCACGTTTGAAAGTTGGACGCAATACCGCATTTTTGTGCAATGCCCTGTACGGTCCACACCGAATTTCTGACAGACCTTCCGTGCTGCCCTATTCCGCAAATTGCTGTTACAGTTTCAATGAGAGTTACCTGCGACCACATGACGAACACCATGAATTTTCTTGCACATCTCCACCTGGCCGATCACTGTCAAAGCAACCTCACCGGAAACCTGCTCGCCGACTTTGTTCGAGGGGATCCATATCGTTTCTATACACCGGACGTTGCTGCCGGGATCAAACTCCACCGCTTTGTCGACAGCTATATCGACAGTCAGCCCGAAGTCAGAGCGTGGCGGCAACAGTTTCCCCCGGCGATCCGGCGGGTCAGCGGCATTGCCCTCGATATGATCTGGGACCATTACCTGGCCCGGCACTGGACGGTCTTCCATGACTTACCCCTAGCCCAGTTTGTCCGGCAGACCAGACGTGAGATTGAACAGTTTCAGGAACCGGAACCGGAAAGCTACCAGCAAATGACCCGTCGCATGTGGGCGCAGGAATGGTTATTACAGTATCAACAGGAATCAGCCATTCATCAGGCGCTGGCAAGAATGGCCGTCAGACGTCCCAAATTACAGGCGCTGACAGAATGCCCGCCCTTTCTCTCCGACCATTATCAGGCGCTGGAGCAGAGCTTTTTCATTCTCTATCCGAGACTGATGCAGGCATCAAAAGCTTACTGGCTGGAAAGCCGTGATTCACTGGTCCGCCAGATACGTGTTGAGAAATAAAGGAAATCAAGGTGAGAATTGCCGGCTTGAACGGCTTTGCCCAAAAAATAAAAAGGGGAGCCGGAGGCTCCCAAGGCGATAACAATTTCATTATTAAAGTGCTATCCCGGTGAGGCTGGCAGTACACCCGCCTCACGCAGCAGAAGATAACGCTAATCGCAATACCTTTGCAGGCAACCGCTGCGAAATGGACTAACTAGGATAGATTGCTCGGTCAATCCGATCAGTCTGCTCAGAACTGATCTTCCTCGGTCGAGCCAGTCAGTGCAGTCACCGAAGAGTTTCCGCCCTGAATCACATTGGTCATCTTGTCGAAATAGCCGGTTCCCACTTCCTGCTGGTGTGCCACAAAGGTATAACCCTTCTCTGCTGCAGCAAATTCCGGACGTTGTACTTTCTCGACATAATGACGCATCCCTTCGCCCTGCGCATAGGCATGGGCCAGTTCAAACATGTTGAACCACATGTTATGGATACCTGCCAGCGTGATGAACTGGTACTTATAGCCCATATCCGATAGTTCCTGCTGGAACTTGGCAATGGTCTCTGCATCCAGATTCTTCTCCCAGTTGAAAGAAGGCGAGCAGTTGTAAGCCAGCAGCTGATCCGGATACTTCGCATGAATCGCCTCTGCAAACTGACGCGCTTCTTCCAGACACGGCGTTGCGGTTTCACACCAAATCAGGTCAGCATAGGGTGCGTAAGCCAGACCACGGGCAATCGCCTGATCAATCCCGGCACGTACACGGTAGAAACCTTCCTGAGTCCGCTCACCTGTGATGAAGTCGGCATCGTAAGCATCACAATCAGAGGTCAGCAGGTCTGCTGCATTCGCATCAGTACGCGCAATCACCAGGGTTGTCGTTCCGGAAACGTCCGCAGCCAGTCGGGCCGCAATCAGTTTTTGTACCGCTTCCTGAGTCGGCACCAGAACTTTACCACCCATGTGTCCACATTTTTTCACCGAAGCCAGCTGGTCTTCAAAGTGAACACCGGCTGCACCCGCATCAATCATGCTGCGCATCAGTTCATAAGCATTCAGGACACCACCAAAGCCTGCTTCCGCATCCGCAACAATCGGCAGGAAGTAGTCAATGCCGCCCTCTTCAGGACTCTTGCCGTTTGCCCACTGGATCTGGTCAGCACGGCGGAAAGAATTATTGATACGCTTCACGACGGCAGGTACAGAGTCTACCGGGTAAAGTGACTGATCCGGGTACATCGAAGAGGCGGTATTGTTGTCCGCCGCCACCTGCCAGCCTGACAGATAAATCGCTTCAATGCCGGCTTTGGCCTGCTGCACCGCCTGGCCACCAGTCAGCGCACCCAGGCAGTTGACATAGCCTTTCTTCGCAGAGCCGTTCACCAGATCCCACAGCTTGTCAGCACCGCGTTGTGCCAGTGTGTTCGCCGGGACGACCGAACCACGCAGGTTCACCACATCCTCCGCTGTATAAGTACGCTTCACGTTTTTCCAACGCGGATTCTCAGCCCAGTCCTTTTCAATGGCTTCAATCTGTTGCTGGCGAGTCAGAGTCATAATAAATCCCTCGTATTATGTGACGATAGTTCGCAAAATCTGGAGGTTCTGCGGTTCAGTTTTCAATGGGTTTTCTTGGGCTTCCCCTGCCCGGCCAGGCCGGACAGAGGCAATTGCACACAGTGCTTTTTGTTTTATGTTCCTTGGCGTTGCGTTTTTCAGTCTCGCAACGGCTATTCCAGGTATTCGTAACCGGGCAGCGTCAGGAAGGTCACGAGTTCATCGCTGGTCGTTAACCGGGCCATCATCGCGGCCGCTTCCTGATAGCGTCCTTGCCGGAAACGCTCAGCGCCGATTTCCTGCGACAGTACCTGCATCTCTTCAGCCAGCATCTGCTCAAACAGTGCTTTAGTCACAACCTGACCATTGCTTAATGTCTTGCCGTGTTTGATCCACTGCCAGATTGATGCACGGGAGATTTCTGCAGTCGCCGCATCTTCCATCAGACCGTAAATCGGCACACAACCATTTCCGGAAATCCAGGCCTCAATATATTGAACAGCCACGCGAATATTGTGGCGCATGCCGTCTTCCGTCCGCTCGCCATCGCAAGGGGCCAGCAGCTCAGCCGCCGTGATTGGTGCATCGCTGTCCCGGGTCACATCCAGCTGGTTCTTCCGGTCACCCAGACAGGCATCGAAAACAGCACGGGCGGTATCAGCCAGCCCCGGATGCGCCACCCAGGTTCCGTCGTGACCGTTTTGGGCTTCAAGTGCTTTGTCCGTCTGAATTTTGTTCAGAACCCAGGCATTTTGCTCCGGATCTTTGGATGGAATGAAAGCCGCCATTCCCCCCATGGCAAACGCACCGCGGCGGTGACAGGTTTTCACCAGCAGACGCGAATAGGCATTAAGAAACGGCTTGTCCATGGTCACGACCTGGCGGTCCGGCAGAATACGGTCCGGATGATTTCTCAATGTCTTGATATAACTGAAGATGTAATCCCAGCGGCCGCAGTTCAGTCCCACAATGTGTTCTTTCAGACTGTGCAGAATTTCATGCATCTCGAACACTGCAGGTAAGGTTTCAATCAGCACCGTCGCTTTAATCGTGCCGCGGGACAGACCCAGCTCATCTTCCGCAAAACTGAAGACATCACTCCACCAGGCCGCTTCCTGATATGCCTGAAGCTTTGGCACGTAGAAATAAGGACCGCTGCCATTGGCCAGAAGCTGTTTGTGGTTATGGAAAAAGTACAGACCGAAATCCAGCAGTGCTCCGGGAATCGGCGTGCCATGCCACAACACGTGTTTTTCCGGCAGGTGCAAACCACGTACCCGGCAGATCAGCACCGCAGGGTCGTCTTTCAGGGCATACACCTTTCCTGTTTCAGGCTGGGTGTAACTGATGGTGCGATTCACTGCATCGTGCAGGTTGCGCTGCCCGTCGATAACCGCACTCCAGGCGGGCGCAAATGAATCTTCAAAATCAGCCATGAACACTTTGACATTCGCATTCAGGGCATTGATCACCATTTTTCGATCAACGGGACCGGTAATTTCAACCCGGCGATCCAGCAAATCGGCCGGGATATTCTGAATGGTCCAGTCACCTTCACGGATATTTTGAGTTTCAGGCAGGAAATCCGGCAGCTGTCCGCCGTCAATCGCCTGCTGACGCGCTTCACGTGCCGCCAGCAGTTCCGGCACACGGGCAGCAAATCGGGTCACCAGTTTTTCAACAAAAGACACTGCCTCATCACTCAGAATATCGCGTTGTGCTTCTGACAGTGCCGTCAGGGTCAGTTGACCAAACTGATATTGATTTTCCATATCCATGTAAACTCCCCATTTACATCAAAACGACCAAATGTAACTAAATAACCACCTGAAATTCGAACAGCTGATGTTTATCTTAGACCACCTTTGGCGTAAACATGGTCTATACGTTGCCTGAATAAATCATCAATGGCAAACATCCAGAAAAACAAGAAAGATACAAAAACAAAACAAACCCAATAAAATCAATAAATTAAATGAAATAGAGTTATTACTCAAAACACTAAATTAAAACAGGTTTGAACGATATATTCGGTTTTTCCCCGCCTTACTGCGGAACAAGGAAAAATGTCACATATTACGTAATTAAATTACCAAACCACTCAATAGCAACAAGTTTGAAAAATACGTTTTAAACAAAAAGGTGAGCATGAAATGATTGCAAGCCACTCAATCTAAATACATTTATAGTCGAGAATTTGGAGAGTCATACACTCAGGAGAGGTTTAAAGCCGCGGAAAACAGAATTGTTTTTTTGAGCGAAACAAAAAAAACCTACAAAATGAATCACTTGCGAAAAATACGCAACAGAACAAAGATTCACAGGAACTGAGGATCGGCAGAATATTTCACCAAAAAATAAAAATATCTCTGCCGGGCATCCTGAATGTGATTAAAGCAGGGCTGCGACTATCTCTGCGAGGCTCTGAAAAGTGGAAATTCGGCTCGACGTGGGCCGCCAGACCAGACCAATTTCCCGAAATGCGGCTTGGCCGGGCGGATCCAGTATCACCAGATCCGGGTTATCAACCAAACCATGTTTGATGGCCATCTGGGGAATGAATGTCGAACCTAAGCCGTTCGACACCATCTGAACCAGTGTATGAAGACTGGTGGCCGTGAAGGGATTAATTTTTTCTTTACTGGTTAACTGACAAGCTGAGACAGCATGACCGGTCAGGCAGTGCTCTTTTTCAAGTAAAAAGACAGATTCGTCGGGTAAATCTGCATATCGTAACGGGGCCGTCACCTGAGAAGCCTGTGTTTTGCTGAGCACCATTTTGAACGGATCCCGACCCACAACCTGGCTGTGCATACCACTGATTTCAACCGGCAGCGCCAGAATCAGGACATCCATATCGCCATTGCGCAAAGCACTGAGCAAATTATCCGTGGTGTCTTCTCGCAACAAAAGATGAAGCTGCGGGTAACGCCGGTTGACCGCCTGAACCAGATCGCCCAGCAGGAAAGGAGCGATCGTCGGAATACATCCCAGCCGGACCTGTCCGGCCATGGTATCGTCGCCGCTTTTGGTGAGTTCCATCATGTCCTGGGTTCGTGCCAGCAGTTCACGGCTGCGGACCACCACTTCTTCCCCGGTCGCGGTAAAAACCAGCGCTTTGTTATCCCGTTCAATCAGCTGGCAGCCGATCAGATCCTCAAGATTCTGAATACCGGAACTTAAAGTCGACTGACTGACAAAGCATTGTTTGGCCGCTTCGCCAAAATGGCGGGTTTCATAGAGTGTAACCAGATAATGAAGCTGTTTAAGCGAGGGAAATTTGCTCATCGTATTTTTCGATTGTAATAATCTATTTATTCCACTTTTTTCAATGTAGCACTTTCGCTATAGTGTGTCCTGTTTTATCAGGGACTGCCCTTTGGGGGTGGTAATCATTCCAATATTAGGAGCACCAACATGGTACTAGTAGGTCGTCAAGCACCAGATTTCACAGCTGCTGCAGTTCTGGGTAACGGTGAAATCGTTGAAAACTTCAACTTCAAGCAGTTCACTGAAGGTAAAAAAGCGGTTGTATTCTTCTACCCACTGGACTTCACTTTCGTATGTCCTTCTGAACTGATTGCTTTCGACAAGCGTTTCGCTGACTTCCAAGCGAAAGGCGTTGAAGTTATCGGTGTATCGATCGATTCTCAGTTCTCTCACAACGCATGGCGTAACACTGCTGTTGAGAACGGCGGTATCGGCCAGGTGAAATACCCTCTGATTGCTGACGTGAAGCACGAAATCTGTAAAGCATACGACGTTGAGCACCCAGAAGCTGGTGTTGCTTTCCGTGGTTCTTTCCTGATTGACGAAGAAGGTGTTGTTCGTCACCAAGTTGTGAACGACCTGCCACTGGGCCGTAACATCGACGAGATGCTGCGTATGGTTGACGCTCTGAACTTCCACCAGAAGAACGGTGAAGTTTGCCCGGCACAATGGGAAGAAGGTAAAGCGGGTATGGACGCTTCTCCTAAAGGCGTTGCTGCTTACCTGTCTGAGCACACTGCAGACCTGTAATGCTTGCCTTGCACTAAATTGCTCAGCCCGGCCTTTGTGCCGGGCTTATTTTTTCTGTCTGCGCAACACTTGTTGATCCCGCTCTTCGACACCTGCATCATCTCCGATTACACTCGACCCGGATTTTATTGCGAAAGGCTGTCTCATGACCTCATTCCCGCTGACTCACCTTGAAGTCTGTATTGATAACATTGAATCACTTCATGCCGCACAACAAGGTGGCGCAACCCGCATCGAACTCTGCTCATCTCTTTCACTCGGCGGACTCACCCCAAGTGCCGGCTTCATGCGTCAGGCTGCACGCCTGTCGAGTGTGCCTGTCTACGCCATGATCCGGCCGCGACAAGGCGACTTTTTGTTTTCCGGCGAAGACATGGAAATCATGCTGGCCGATATTCATGCAGCCAGACAGGCAGGTTTGCAAGGCGTGGTACTCGGCGTGTTAACACCGGATGGCCGGGTCGATACGAACCAGCTCGCTGCACTGATGCAAGCTGCAAACGGACTGGGCGTGACCTTCCACCGCGCCATTGATCAGTGTACCGAATACCGTGAAGCACTGGACAGCCTGATGAATGCCGGATGTGAGCGCGTACTGACATCCGGCCTGAAGGCATCGGCTCTGGAAGGTGCTGAAATACTAGCAGACATGGTCCGCTACTGCGGCAACCGACTCAGCATTATGGCCGGCGCCGGCGTCACAGCCGACAACGCCTCACAGATTCTGTCCCGAACCGGCGTCAAAGAGTTACACCTGTCCGGTAAGACAACACGGCCAAGTCAGATGACTCATCTTGCCTCAGAAGCCCATATGGGAAGTCAGGACGTGGATGACTTTTCTATACCGGTCACCGACTGCGAGAAAATAGCGGCGGTGCGCAAAGCACTCAGATAGACAGCCGAAGACAAACAAAAAAAGGCCTGCAATCTGGCAGGCCTGTGATTTAAAAACCTTTAATCTTATCAACCGGATGAGGAACCCTCGGCTGATTACCAAACCGCTCTGAAAACCAGATGTATCGCGAGCACTCTCGATCCGAAATTTTCTCTTCCGGATTGATCAGATAACTTGTGGTGGCCTGATCAATACACGTGTTATCGCTGTAACTAAAGCCATGATTCACATAGTCATGCATCGTCAGGAAGCTCGCTGAATTTCCGAGTGCCTGCACCATTTCCTGCGCCCAGGTATATGGTGTAGCCGGGTCATACTGGCCCCCAATGACTAATATTTGCTGGCCATTTAACTTCAAACCCAGATCAGACATATCCGCAACCGGATCCCGCTGGGCTTGCCATCCCAGACAAAGTTCAGCTGTTTCTTCATGGGTTAATTTACCATACAACGCTGAAGCATCTTCATAACGGTATTGAGAGGATAAAATCTCACTATTTGACAATGGGATCCTTTCATCGGTACAAACAACAGCCTGGAACAAGGCACTGTCCCGGAGATCATCCGCAGCTAGCCGTGAGTATTGGTTATTACGACGCAGCCAGGCTAAATCCAAGATCAGCGATCGCCTTTTATCTTCATCCAATAAGCTTCTCAGCGAGAAATTGATTATCTTCCACTCATTCTCAGATTCTCTGGCCACCGTTGCGTTCATCGCCTGAGCCACTTCCTCTTTATCCAGATTTCCGTCAAGAGCTGCATAGCTACCATTGACGAACGCTGCTTCCATGACGGTACGATACCGGGCATCGCGGTCCGGAAAATTCTTATAATCTAACCGATACGCGGCAATTTTCTCGTAACCGGCTGCATTACCTAATCTGATTTCAATATTATTCGCCAGAGAAGGAGACATCGGCGAATCCAGCACGATGGCACGAACACGCTCCGGGAAAGTATTGGCATACAAGGCTCCCAAACGCGTTCCGTATGAATACCCAAGGAACGTTAGCTTTTCATCACCAAGTTTTTCACGAAGCCTGTCAATATCATGAACCACAGAATTACTGCCAAGAAACGGCGCAATTTGTCTGAAAGTATTCTCACAATTTCCTGTTTCATTGTATTCAGCAACCGCACATTGCGTTAACGAATCAGCGAACGCACTGAGACCAGCCCCTCTTGGATCGATCCCTACAATATCAAACCGGTCTAAAATTTCAGCAGGGAATAATCTCTCAGCCATGTAAGCGGCACTTTGAACGGCTTCGGCTCCTGGCCCGCCAAAGTTCATCAGCAAAGCGCCGATACGTTCAGCAGGATTGCGCGCAGGGTGGACACCATAAAATATGTCGACCATATCCCCGTCCGGCTGTGAGTAATCCTTAGGAACCTGCAGAAAATCACAGGTCATGTTGTCAGGGCAATTTTGCTCAATTAACTGTTGTCTGGCTGAAAAATGGTTATTTTTATCGCCGCCACAGCCAGCTAAAAACAAACATACAAGCGCTCCAATTACTAACGTCTTCATTTTACTACCCTTGAATTTTTGAGCGTTTTCATCATTACTCACTTTGTCCCGAAAAATGCTGGAACTGATATAAAATCAAGCAATTGCCAGATAAAAACAGTTCACCGGAATATTGCTTTCAGTATCTCTTATGCTTGATGCAACATTTTGAAACATATGCACTTGAAACAATAAAAGTCAGCCGGGATGATACCAGTAACTGTGCACACCGTTCCATAAAAACGGAGTAAGATATGAGTAGTTTTGATTTAAGTAAGAAATTGAAAAAGAAAGATTATGATGAAGCGCTCGAACTTCTCCAAATCGAGCTGGTGAAATGCCAGGAATGGGTCAAGCAGGAAGGCTTGCGCATTGTGGTGATATTTGAAGGCCGGGATGCTGCGGGCAAAGGCGGCACCATCAAGCGGATCACGGAAAAGCTCAACCCGCGTGTGTGCCGGGTCGTCGCTTTACCCAAGCCAACAGAAAAAGAACGTTCCCAGTGGTATTTTCAGCGGTATGTCGAGCAACTTCCTGCCGCGGGTGAGATCGTCCTGTTCGACCGAAGCTGGTACAACCGAGCCGGCGTCGAAAAGGTGATGGGCTTTTGTACCGGCGAGGAGTACGAAGAGTTTCTGCTTGCGTGCCCTGAATTCGAACGTATGCTGCAACGCTCTGGCATCATCTTAATCAAATATTGGTTTTCCGTTTCCGATGAAGAACAGGAGAAACGCTTTCTGGAGCGGATCAACACGCCCATCAAACGCTGGAAGTTCAGCCCGATGGATCTGGAATCCCGTTCCCGCTGGGCAGATTATTCAGCGGCCAAAGACAAGATGTTTGCCCATACCGATACCAAACAGAGCCCCTGGTGGGTGGTCGATAGCGATGATAAGAAAAAAGCCCGCATCAACTGCATATCCCACATGCTGAGCCAGATCCCTTACGAAGACATTGAGTACCCTGAAATCGTGCTGCCGGAGATCAACCAGGAAGGTTATTCTCGTCCGCCGATGGATGAACAGACGTTCGTGCCTGATCGTTTTGATAAAAATGGCGACTAGTGACTTATCAGACAAACAGGGAGCCTTCTGGCTCCCTGTTGTTCAGCGATGACTGTCGAGAAAATTTTCCATTTCCTGCGGGCTGGTATGACGAATATCCTTCCCTTTCACAAAATAGATAATGTACTCACAGATGTTCTGACACCGGTCACCGACCCGCTCAATGGACCGGGCTGACCACATCACCTGCAGCACATTCGGAATCGAACGCGGATCTTCCATCATATAAGTCATCAGCTGACGAATGATCGCTTCATATTCCTTATCAATCCGGTCGTCTTCCTGATAAACACGGATCGCGGCTTTCACATCCATCCGGGCAAAAGCATCCAGTACCTCATGCAGCATACGGGCGGCATGCTGACCCAGTGCTTCCAGTGATACCAGCAGGTTGTACTGCTTGTTGGTAAAGTTTTCCAGAGCAACTTTAGCAATGCTTTCCGCAACATCCCCGATCCGCTCCAGATCCGTAATGGTTTTGATGATGGCAATCACCAGACGCAGATCACTGGCTGTCGGCTGTCGCTTGGCAATGATCCGGGTACAGGCCTCATCAATCGCGACCTCCATCGCATTGACCTTGTGATCGTCCTTAATCACCCGACGTGCCAGATCCACATCCTGCTTGTGCATAGCTTTCAGGGCATCCGTCAGTTGCTGCTCAACCAGTCCGCCCATCGCCAGCACATGAGAGCGGATACTTTCCAGTTCTGCATTAAACTGGCCGGAGATATGACGGCTAAGACTCAAATTATCCAATCTGTAACTCCTCAGCCGTACCGGCCAGTAATGTAATCTTCTGTGCGTTTCTCTTTCGGGGTGGTGAAAATATCATTGGTAGACGCATATTCCACCAGCTCTCCCATGTGCATAAAGGCGGTATTGTCCGAGACCCGGGCAGCCTGCTGCATGTTATGCGTCACGATAATCACCGTGTACTTTTTCTTGAGATCGTTAATCAGCTCTTCAATGGTCAGGGTCGATATCGGGTCCAGCGCCGACGTTGGCTCATCCAGCAGAATCACTTCGGGCTCAATCGCAATTGCACGGGCGATCACCAGCCGCTGCTGCTGCCCCCCCGACAGACCAAAGGCATTTTCATGCAACCGATCTTTGACTTCGTCCCACAAAGCCGCGCCCCGCAGTGAGTTTTCCACCGCATCATCAAGTACCCGGGTGTTTTTCACCCCCTGCAGACGCAGGCCGTACACCACATTTTCATAAATCGATTTAGGAAACGGATTCGGCCGTTGAAACACCATTCCTACCCGGCGGCGCAATGAGGCAACATCCACATCCTGATCATAGATGTTTCTGCCGTGCAGCAGGATCTGACCTTCCACCCGGCATCCTTCCACCAGTTCATTCATTCGGTTAATACAACGGAGAAGCGTCGATTTACCGCAGCCTGACGGACCGATAAAAGCCGTCACCTGCCCTTTGGCAATCTTCATGTCGATATGATACAGCGCCTGTTTCTGACCATAGAACAGATCCAGCCCGTCAATGGTCAGGGCAGTTTTCTCCTCGGGTAATGCGGTCAGATCGACTGGCTTGAGCAAGTCCATACTGGCGTTGAATGAAAACATCTACATCCTTCTCGTTATTGTTCCAGATCGCGGAATTTCTCCCGCAGGTGATTACGAATCCCGATCGCGGTCAGGTTCAGCCCCACAATCACAGTGACCAGCAGCAGCGAAGTGGCATACACCAATGGCCGGGCTGCTTCAACATTCGGACTTTGAAAGCCCACATCATAAATATGGTAGCCAAGATGCATGAACTTCCGATCTAAATGTAAATACGGAAACTGAGCATCGACCGGCAGGGACGGCGCCATTTTCACGACTCCGACCAGCATCAGTGGTGCAACTTCACCGGCAGCCCTTGCCACCGCCAGAATCAAACCGGTCATGATGGCAGGGCTGGCCATTGGGATCACGATGCGCCACAGGGTTTCAGCCTGTGTAGCCCCTAAAGCCAGCGAGCCGTGGCGAATCGAAGGCGGGATCCTTGCCAGCCCCTCCTCTGTAGAAACAATCACCACGGGCAGGGTCAAAATCGCCAGTGTCAGTGCCGACCATAAAATGCCCGGCGTTCCGAAAGTCGGGGCAGGCAGCTGATCGTAAAAGAAAATCTCATCAATCGTGCCGCCAATCATATAAACAAAAAAGCCGAGACCAAAAACTCCGTACACAATCGACGGAACACCCGCCAGATTGATGACCGCCACCCGAATCAGACGGGTAAACCGGTTCTGCTCAGCGTATTCATGTAAGTATATCGCGGCCAATACCCCTAATGGCGTCACGATAACGCTCATCAGTAGTACCATCAGCACGGTGCCGAAAATAGCAGGAAACACACCGCCTTCCGTATTGGCTTCACGAGGCGAATCGGTCACAAAGTGTCCGACCTGGCGCCCCCAGTGCGCGACCTTTTCGCTGAACTTCATATCGTTGGGATACCAGAGATACAAAATTTCAGCCAGCGGAATCCGGACTGTCTGCCCTTGTGCATCTCTGACCAGCAGTGCCTGCCCATCCAGCTTTTGCTTCATCTGCTTTAGCTGTTGCTCAACATTTTCAAGCTGTGACTGCAGTGCCTGACGCGAGGTTTCCGGAGCCGTCTGACCACGCTGATTTTTCATCCCGGCCAGTTGCCGGTACAGCGGAATATACTGACTGTCGTTCAGCTCCCGGATGGCCTCGCGCATGACTTCCGCTTCTGTCAGCCATGTTCCCAGCGACGCCAGTGAAGAAACCTCATGCCGGGTACTGCCGTCTAAAACCGCCTGCGGGTAACCGTAAAACTTACCGTTTCTTACCCGGTCCATCACCGCCACCCCGTGGGCGACAGTTTGCGAGTGGATCTGGGTTGCCAGCACGGTTACGAAATCCAGCTCTGCCAGTTCCCGGTTTCCGGTTTTAATCAAATAGCGATCAATGGTCGGGCTGTCGTTTCCCTGCAGCGAATACCCGGCTTCCAGCAGCTGCTGACGCGGTACAGCTCTGGTTTCATAAATTTCACCCAGCACGACCTGCTCCCGGTCAGCCATGCTGACCGAAAACTGGTACACAGGTGCCGGCCAGAAGTAGCTCAATCCCTTCCAGCCAATCATCAGTAATAGTCCCAGAACCGCCAGCAGACTTAAACTGACTGAGCCTGCAGTCAGCCAGATCCAGGGCGATCCGGAACGCATCCATTTCAACATTGATTCTGCAACTCAGCCTTTCCCCCGGCCGTCACAGCGACTTGTATTTCTCACGCAGTCGCTGCCGGACAATTTCCGCCAGGGTATTGAAGAAAAAAGTAAAGACAAACAACACAAAAGCCGCCAGAAAGAGCACACGGTAATGGGCACTGCCAACTTCTGATTCCGGCATTTCAATCGCAATCGTCGCTGACAGCGTCCGTAAGCCTTCCAGCACATTCCAGTCCATCAGCGGCGTATTGCCTGTCGCCATCAGGACAATCATCGTCTCACCGACCGCACGACCCAGCCCCATCATAACCGCCGAGAAGATCCCGGGACTTGCCGTCAGCAGGACCACGCGGGTCAGGGTCTGCCAGGGCGTTCCTCCCAGTGCCAGCGAGCCATGACTCAGATGTGAAGGCACGGAATAAATCGCATCTTCAGCTATCGTGAAGATCGTCGGGATCACCGCAAATCCCATGGCAATCCCGACCACCAGCGCATTCCGCTGGTCGTATCCGATTCCCCAGACATTGGTCAGATAACTGCGAATATCGCCGGCAAAAAAAGCCTGTTCAATCCAGGGGCTGAGCGAAAAACACAGATAAACCGCAAGCACTGACACCGGCATCAAAAGCAAAATATGCATCCCGGTCGGGATCCGCCGGTGCCAGCCGCCGGGCAGCATCGCCCATCCCAGCCCGACTCCCATCATCGCCAGCGGTAAGAACACCAGACTCAGAACAATACCGATCAGGTGATTTTCCACAATAGGCGCCAGCCAGATCCCTGCCAGAAATCCCAGAATCACCGTCGGTAACGCTTCCATAATCTCAACCGTCGGCTTCACCACCCGGCGCATTTTCGTGGACATGAAATACGCCGTATACACCGCACCAGCCAGTGCCAGCGGAATGGCGAAACACAGCGCATAAAACGCCGCTTTCAGTGTCCCGAACACAATCGGCATCAGGCTCAGTTTGGGTTCTGCTTCATCAGACGCTGACGTCGACTGCCAGACATAGTCCGGCTCCGGATAACCTTCATACCAGACCTTCTGCCATAAACTGTTGACGCTGACTTCCGGATAAGGATTGTCAACGCGAAACAGCTGCCATTGCTCACCGGTAATCGCGAGCAAGCGATCCGCACGGGATGAAACCACCATCTGATCCGGCACCTGACTGAACAGAGACTGGCTCAGCACCGGTGCCAGGTTGTCCGAGGTGAAAAACACCTTCAGTAGCCCGTCATCCTGCAGGGCAAAAAAACCTTTCCGGTAATATTCGGGCACCAGACGGTTGAACGCGCCGCCTTCCGCGTCAAAGGTTCGCGCTGCAACCAGCTGGCGCTGCCCGTCTTTCACCACTTCAAACCACTGGGTCACCCGGCCGTCAGCGCCGGTAATCAACAGGGAATTCGCCCCAGACAGGGCCGTCATCGCAACGGGCGCGGCATCTTCCGGACCAACATCCTGTCGCAGACGGATCCGGGCCTGAAGTGACTGTAAATCAATGGCCAGCACCTGCCGTCCCGCCAGCACATAGAGTGTGCGGCCGTCAGGCGTGGCAATCATTTCAGTGACGGCATCCGGGATTTCCGGCATCGTCACCCTTTGTTCCTGCCAGGCATCGTTCCCGGGATTCAGTCCATGGCTGCGATGGTAGGTCAGCGCAACCAGACGCTGATCACGGGTCAGCCCGATCAGTGTTGCTGTTTCATCCCGGACAGACACAGCCAGCCGGTCTAAGGGCTGACGCTCAGGATCTAACTGGATATATGCCTGATCCAACGGATAAGAAACACTCAGACCGCCCTGACGGATCAAGGGCTTGATAACACTGACCCCGCCAGTCTCGTTCCCATACACATAGACGTTCTCATGGGGCAATGCCGCAGCAAAACTGACCGGGTGATCCATGACGGATATATGTTTACGGGTATCCGGATGCGCCGCATGGGCGAGCGATACCAGACTGACCTGTCCGTCCGATGAAAAATGAAAGGCGTAGGTATTCTGCTCGTTCAGACGCACAGCCTGCGTACCGGACAAGGGCACGGTGAATGACTGAAGAGATGTGATCCGGGCTGGCGAAAAAACTGGCACGATCACATAGAGCAGATAGAAAAAGATCAGAACCAGAGTCAGAAGGACAGAAATTCCACCGGCAATCACACTAAAACGCGCCACCCTGTCTTTCAGCTGACGGCGACGGCTATCGTTCGTCAAAAATGCACCGGCATCTGCCATTCTCACCCCATGAAAATTACAAACTGACAAAGTATATGTCTGCAAGATGACAATTATATTACACCTGCGGTAAGTTTTTCATTTGTCGGATGAAACTGTGCAGCAGTTAGAAGGTTGACATCAAATTGTCACAAAAAACGAATAATCTGAAGGCTTTATGACGGCAGCCTGATTCTGGGAACTCAATGCATATCCTGTCTGGACATAAACTGAGGGTGGTCAGATAATGAATTGAACCGCTACCAGAAGGAGACGCGACATGAAACATCTTGTTATCACTGTCATCGGCCAGGATCGCCCGGGGTTAGTCGGATCTTTATCTGACACCGTCTACAAACATCATGGAAACTGGCTGGGCAGCAGCATGAGCAAGCTGGCCGGACAGTTCGCTGGGATCCTCCAGGTGGATGTCCCCGAAGAATCGGTTAAATCGCTGCGTCAGGCCATGTCAAAACTGGATGGGCTGAACATTCATATTGCTGAAGACAGCCACACCCCACCGGCCCCCAAACAGCTGCAGGCACTGACCGTCACCGGCAATGACCGTCCCGGCATTGTCAAAGAGGTCACAACCCGCCTGAGCGAGCTTGGTATCAACATCCATAAACTGAAAACGGATACCCACAGTGCGCCCAACTGGGGATATCCCATTTTCACCGCGTGGTTCGAACTCGAGATCCCTGCAACACTCACGGTTGCCACGGTCCAGCAACAACTGGAAAGTCTGGCCGATGATCTGACCATCGATTTTGAGGAACCCGAGGGTATAGAAGTCCATTAATTGCTCTTGTTAGGAAAACTATGAGTACTGAACCGCTGTATATTGACAAAGAACTTAGCTGGTTGTCATTCAACGAGCGTGTCCTGCAGGAAGCGGCGGACAAGTCCGTTCCCCTGATTGAACGCGTCCGTTTTCTGGGCATTTTTTCCAGCAACACGGATGAGTTTTATAAAGTTCGCTTCGCAGATGTAAAACGGCGCATTCTAATCAGCCAGGAACGTGGCGGCGATGACAATGCCAAGCATCTGCTGAGTAAGATTCAAAGCCGGGTCCTAAAAATGAATCAGGATTTCGATACCCTGTATAACGAAATCCTGCTGGAAATGGCCCGGCGCAATATTTTTCTGGTCAATGAACAGCAAATTGATGAAAACCAGACCGAATGGCTGAAACGGTATTTTCGCAACACGATTCTGCCGCATGTCACCCCGATCCTGCTTACAGACGACATTGAGCTGCTGCAGTTTCTGAAAGATGAATATTCTTATCTGGCAATTGACATGAAACAGGGCGAATCCAGCCAGTATGCGCTGGTGGAAATCCCGACAGATCAATTACCCCGATTCATCAAAGTTCCTGAAGCGAAAGGGAAGAACCGAAAAACGCTGATTCTTCTGGATAACATTATCCGGCTTTGTCTGGATGACATTTTCAGTGGTTTCTTCGAATACGACAGCCTGTCTGCTTACTCGATGAAAATGACCCGGGACGCTGAATACGATCTCAGTCAGGAAGTCGATCACAGTCTTCTGGAGCAGATGTCAGAAGGTCTGAATCAGCGTCTGACGGCCATGCCGGTTCGCTTTGTGTATCAGCGGGATATGCCGGGTGAAATGATTGAAAAGCTGTGCCATCTGCTCAAGGTTTCCAGCTATGACAGTATCATTCCGGGTGGCCGTTATCATAACTTCAAGGACTTCATCAGTTTCCCGAATATCGGCCGTAAGTATCTGGAGAACAAGCCACTCCCGCCACTTGAAAGTTACCCGTTTATCAGTGCTCGAAATGCGTTCGAGGCGATTAAGGCGCAGGATATTCTGCTGTATTACCCTTATCACACCTTTAACCACATGACGGAATTTGTCCGTCAGGCCGCATTTGACCCCAAGGTCCGCAGTATCCACATCAACATTTACCGGGTCGCGAAAAATTCTCGCATCATCGATTCCATGATTGACGCCGCCAACAACGGCAAACAAGTCACGGTCGTGGTCGAACTGCAGGCCCGTTTTGATGAAGAAGCGAATATTGAGTGGGCCAGACGCCTGACTGAATCAGATGTGCGTGTCGTATTCGGTGTCCCAGGGCTGAAAATACACTCGAAGTTATGTCTGGTGACGCGTCAGGAGGACGATGCGATCGTCCGGTATGCCCATGTCGGAACCGGCAACTTCCACGAGAAAACCGCCCGTATTTATACCGACTTTTCGCTCTTCACCGCCGATCCTGAACTGACCAATGAAGTCCGCCAGGTGTTCAGTTTTATTCAGAACCCTTATCGTCCGGTGAAATTCAATCAGTTAATCGTGTCGCCCAGGAACTCCCGCAGCCGGATGTACGAACTGATCGACAATGAAATTGCCAATGCCAAGCAAAAACTGCCATCGGGCATTACACTGAAGATAAATAACCTGGTGGATAAAGGGCTGATTAACCGCTTATATCAGGCCAGCAGCGCCGGTGTGAAGATCAATATGATCATCCGCGGTATGTGCTCTCTGGTACCGGATATCCCGGGCGTCAGCGATAACATTAAAATCATCAGTATCGTCGATCGCTTCCTGGAGCATCCGCGCGTCATGGTCTTTGAGAACAATGGCGATCCGGAGATTTATATTTCATCCGCCGACTGGATGACCCGGAACATCGACAACCGGATCGAAGTCGGCTGCCCGATCCGTCAGCCCGAACTGAAACAGAAGATCATTGATATTCTGAACATCCAGTTTTCCGATACGGTGAAAGCCCGGGTGCTGGATAAAACCATGGGCAACGAGTACGTGCCGCGCGGAAACAAACGCAAGATCCGCTCTCAGATTGAAATTTACGATTACCTGAAGCAATCAGAGAAAAAACTGCAAAAACAGGCCAGCCAGAAGGCTGAAAACGTCATTACTGAGAATAACGAAAACGCCGCATGATAGAGATCGATCGTCCCCGAGAAATCGCAGCCATCGATATGGGCTCCAACAGCTTCCATATGGTGGTTGCCCGGGTGGTCGGCCACAGCCTGCAGATCGTCAGCCGCCACAAACAGCGTGTGCATCTGGCTGACGGCCTGAATGACAACATGGAACTGGATCAGGCCGCCATTCAGCGCGGCCTGAGTTGTCTGGCGATGTTTGCCGAACGGATTCAGGGGTTTGACCCGGAAAATGTCCGTATTGCCGCCACCTATACCCTGCGCCAGGCCCGGAATGCCCAGGTCTTCCTGATGCGGGCAGAAAGTGTCCTGCCGTACCCGATTGAAATCATTCCGGGAACCGAAGAAGCCCGGCTGATTTTTCTGGGTGTCGCCCATACCCAGCATGAACCCGGCCAGAAGCTGGTCGTGGATATCGGAGGCGGCAGTACTGAACTGATTATCGGTGAGGGATTTGAACCCAAGCTGCAATACAGCAAGCATATGGGCTGTGTCAGTTACAATCTGCACTACTTCCCCGAAGGAAAAATTTCCGCCAAAGCCATGGCGAATGCCCAGATGGCCGCGCTGCAGAAAATGGAAAGCATCGCCAGCCAGTACAAAAAACTGGGCTGGGAAGCCGCCATTGGCGCCTCCGGCACCATCAAAGCCATTCGTGAAGTGATCATCGCACAGGGTCATGCTGATGGCATCATTACCAAAGAACGACTGGAAGAGGTCGTCAAACTGGTCACAGCCTGCAAACACAGTGATGAACTGGCACTGCCGGGGCTTACGGATGACCGAAAACCCGTCTTTGCAGCCGGAGTAGCCATTCTGAGTGCCGTCTTCAGTGCACTGAAGATCGAGAGTATGGTTTTTTCTGATGGGGCATTGCGCGAAGGTCTGCTCTATGAGATGGAAGAGCGGTTTCGCCACAGTGATATCCGCAGCCGGACAGCCATCGCCATGGCCACTCAGTACAATGTGGATATTGATCAGGCCAACAGAGTCCGGGATACCGCTGAACAGATCTACCGTCAGGCAACCTCAAATGGCACCCACACCGAGCTGGCCGCTTTACTGAGCTGGGGAGCCCAGCTCCACGAAGTCGGACTCAGCATCAGTTATCCGGGCTTTCACCGCCATTCCGCATATCTGCTGCGTCACAGCACCATGCCGGGCTTCAACCTGGAAGAGCAGACCGTTCTGGCAACTTTAGTCCGCTTTCAGCGTAAATCACTCAAACTCGACGAAATGCCCGAGCTGAGCATTTATAAACGCAAGCACCTCTACCCGATGATCCGGGCGTTACGGCTGGCCGTCGCCCTGCATGGTCAGCGGACTGACGAAGCGTTGCCTTCCATGGTTCTGACCGCGGATAAAGAAAAGTGGCTGCTCAGCCTGCCCGATGGCTGGCAGACCAACAACCGCCTGCTGGCCGCCGATCTGACCAAAGAGCAGGACTACTGGCGAAAAGCCGGCTGGGAGCTTGTGATCAATCCGCTTGAGGAATTGGACTAACCCATCAAAAAAGCGGCTGAAAAGCCGCTTTTTTTCTGTGTGCTGAATTAATCCAGCCCCAGTGCAGCCAGTTCTCTGGCCACCACCGCCGGTGGTAACGACACATAACCGTCTTTATCAACCATCTGCTGCCCCTGCTGAGACAGCACAAAGCGCAGAAATTCTGCTTCAGGTTTTGGCAACGGCTTGCCCGGGACTTTATTAATATAGATATAAAGATAGCGGGCCAGCGGATAACTGCCGTTTGCCACGTTTTCCTTGGTGGCAGCAACAAAAGGCCCGTCCCCCTGCGCAATCGGAATCGCCCGGATCCCTGTCGTCCGGTAACCAATCCCCGAATAACCAATTGCATTTAACGACGTCGATACCGACTGCACTACGGAAGCAGAGCCAGGCTGTTCATTCACATCCTGCCGAAAATCCCCGTTACACAATGCTTTTTGCTTGAAGTAACCATAAGTACCGGAAACCGAATTTCGCCCGAACCGCTGAATATCCCGCTGAGTCCAACGGCCTGTCAGTCCCAGCTGACCCCAGTGTGTGACAGGCTGGTTAGCACCGCAACGCAGCGTCCGGGAAAACACGGCATCCAGCTGCCGGAATCGGAGACCGGGCAATGGGTTGTCTTCGTGAACAAAAACCGCCAGTGCATCAATTGCAACCCGCACTGCTGTCGGCGGATAGCCGTAATTATGCTCAAACGCCGCAATTTCACGGGTCTTCATGGGACGACTCATCGGGCCCAGCTGAGCGGTGGCTTCTGTCAGTGCTGTCGGGGCCGTTGATGAACCCGCAGCCTGCACCTGCACATGTACCGTCGGATAGAGATGCATAAAGGCTTCAGACCAGTAGGTCATCAGATTGGCAAAAGTATCCGATCCGACTGAGTTCAGTGTTCCCGTCACACCTTGCACACTCTGATACGGCGACAATGCTGTGTCCGGTTCAGATAAAAGCCCGCTCTGGCTCTCTGCCATTGCCTGCCCGATGATCAGCACACTGCATAACAGCCCGCTCAGAATACCTCTCAATCCCCAACCTCTGTGTTTCATGTACTGCTCTGATGCCTCCACCCGTCATCGGGTTACCACGGTTTACCAAAATTCTGTGCCGGGACTTTCCATCCCGGCCTTGTGGTTTCAGGCCGCTTTCGATGTCAGCCGTTGCGGCAGGGTAAAGGAAAAGGTACTGCCCTGCCCGACCACACTTTCAATTTCCAGGAAAGAATCATGATGGCTGAGTGCGTGCTTCACGATCGCCAGCCCCAGACCACTGCCGCCGGTTTCCCGGGAGCGGGCTTTGTCGACCCGGTAAAAACGCTCGGTCAGCCGATGGATATGCTGAGGCTCAATCCCGCTGCCGGTATCGGTCACTTCCAGCCGCGGCCCTTTCGGCGACAGGAACCAGCGCACCTTCACCTGACACTTCGGTGGCGTATGTTTCACCGCATTGTAAACCAGATTCGAGATGGCACTGCGAAGCTGGTCCGCATCCCCCAATACCTGAAGACCTTCGTCGACTTCAAATTCAAAGATCTGATCTTTATCGCCGCTGAGTGAGATCGCTTCTTTCTCCAGCACATCCAGCATCGCCGGGACATCCACCTTATCTTCCAGATCCAGATGCGGCGCGGCTTCAATTTTGGACAGGGTCAACAATTGTTCGACCAGAGAATTCATCCGGGTCAGCTGCTCTGTCATCACGCCATGGGCTTTTTCCCACATCGGGCCAATCAGCATGTCCGGGTCACGCGACATTTCCAAATAGCCCTGCAAAACCGTCATTGGAGTCCGCAGTTCATGAGACACATTGGCAAAGAAGTTGCGGCGCATGCCTTCCAGTTGCTTGAGCTGAGAAATATCACGTACCACCATCAGGTATTCTCCCTCGGTGTAGCGCATGATCCGCAGCTCCAGCGTCCGGTCGTAGTTCAGCGGTGAGGTGATTTCCAGCGGATCTTCAAAATCCTGACGGGCCAGATAACGGACAAAATCCGGGCTACGCAGCAAATTACTGACCGGCTGACCGGCATCTTCCGGCCAGCGAAGGCCAAGTAGTTGCTGGGCCAGTTTCGTGCACCAGACAATATTGCCTTCACTACGGAACACCACCACGGCATCCGGCAGGGATTCCGCACCATTGCGGAAACGGCGGATCAGCGTCGCCAGCTCGCGACGGCGGCGGCGGTTGCGTTGCTGCAAACGGTAAATACCGTTAAATAAGGGCTCCCAGCTGCCAGAACCGGACGGCGGCGTCAGGCTGCGATCGGTCCACAGCCAACGGGACATTTTCAGTTGATGATGGCAATGCCAGCCCAGCAAAATCCAGCTGGCGGCCAGCAAAAACCAGGGCATGTAACCGAAAATCAGACCCAGGATGACCCAGGGCAAATAAAAAAAAGCCAGTTCTCTGACCAGCTTTTTCCAGGACAAGCGTTCTACCATTCATGTCTCCCGCCAGCAGTTGCAGTAATCGATTACCGGACAACCAACTCCTGGCTTTTCAATCTTGTGTGGCCGTTAAACCCTGGTGGAAAAACGGTAGCCGGCACCACGGACCGTCTGAACCATTTTATCGTGACCGCCGGATTCCAGTGCTTTACGTAAGCGGCGGATATGCACGTCAACCGTCCGGTCTTCCACATACACATTGGTGCCCCAGACGTTGTTCAGTAACTGCTCACGGCTGTAAACACGTTCCTGATGCGTCATGAAGAAATGCAGCATCTTGAATTCAGTCGGCCCCATTTCCAGCGGCGCTTCATTGGAAGTAACACGGTGTGAAACCGGATCCAGTTTCAGTCCCTGAACATCAATGACCTCATCCAGCGAGGTTGGGGAGACACGACGCATCACCGCTTTCAGGCGTGCCATCAGTTCTTTCGGAGAGAAAGGTTTGGTGATGTAATCATCCGCACCGACTTCCAGTCCACGGACTTTGTCTTCTTCTTCGCCACGTGCCGTCAGCATCACCACAGGAATATTGCGGGTGACTTCATCGCGTTTGAGGTGTTTGATCAAATTGATCCCTGAACCACCCGGCAGCATCCAGTCAAGCAGGATCAGCTCAGGAAAAGGTTCACAGATCTTTTCCAGCGCGGAGTCGTAATCTTCAGCTTCAATGGCCTGGTAGCCTTTTTGTTCCAGCACAAAGCACAGCATTTCGCGGATTGGTGCTTCATCCTCTACCACAAGAATCCGTCTAACCATAGTTTCGATACCTAAGTCATTGCTCTCTGTCGGGCGCCATTATCCAGATTAAGTATGACACTTTTGTGACCAAAGGAGCAGTTATCCGCAAAAGCTTAATGCGGTTGCTATTCAATTGTCACCTTATCCGGCCTGAGCAATTGACCATCCTTGCCCGGCCAGCCAGCAGGCCAGGCTGATCGGATCAGCCCTGAACACTGATCCGGCTGCGTCCGCCGCCCATGGCTTCCACGGCCACCTGCACTCCAATCCGCTCCACCAGGGTGCCCACGTGAGAAATAACGCCAATCTGGCGGCCATCTGCCTGCAGCGCATCGAGACAGGCCAGCGCCATTTCCAGACTGTCCGGATCCAGCGTGCCGAAGCCTTCATCAATAAAGAGTGACCCCAGCTGGCGGGTATCCGCAGCCAGTGAGGCCAGCGCCAGTGCCAGTGCCAGCGAAACCAGAAAACTCTCGCCGCCGGACAGCGACTCAACGCTGCGGACTTCATCACCCATATCATGGTCGATCACCTGCAGCGCCAGCGGACTGCCCGGGACCGGTTGCAGCGCATAGCGCGGCGCCAGATCCCCAAGGTGCTCATTGGCCAGCAGGACCAGTTGCTGCAGCGTCAGTCCCTGTGCCAGCGTGCGGAATTTACTTCCGTTCGACGAACCGATCAGTTCACTCATTTCCAACCACAGCTCAGTATGCTGCTGTTGCTGCTGCAACTGCCGGGTCAGGTCTCCGGCCTGTTGCTCTGCCTGTCCGGCCTGAGCCAGTCGCTGACGCAGACTGAAATACTGCTCTTCAAGCGTCCCCTTCTCAGCCTGCCACTGTGCTTTGCATGCTTGCTGATGTTCCGATGCCAGTGAAATCTCCTGCGCCTGGAACCAGGCTCTGGCGGTTTCCGCATTCGGCACATGCTCTTTCAGCGCCTGCTCCCGCTCTGACAGCCGGGTCTGAGCCGCTGCCAGCGTCTGTTCCAGAATGCGCAGAGCCGATTTTTCCTGGGTGACCCAGTCTTCATCCCGGCTGAGCAACGCCACCAGCTCATTTTCCGCCATCCCCAGCTTCTGATGCCAGCTTTGCCATAACTGAAGTACTTTGCCATGTTCGGTCTCCGCATCACTCAGTTGCTGCCGGACACTCTTCAACGCCGACTGGGATGCGGCATACGCCTCCCCGGCTTGTCGCTGCTGCTGTTCACAGGAAGCCACAGCCTGACGGGCCTTTTCAATCAGAGTCTTATGTTGCGCTTCCAGTGGCGCCACAGGCTGATCACCGACCAGCGCCTGGCGTTCCTGCCACAACTGCTGGATCTGACGGGACAGCTCTGCCTGTTTCTGCTCTGTCTCAGCCAGTTGTTTTTGCAGGTTCTGAATCTGTGTTTGCCCCTGCGTCAGCACAGGGACAAGTTCATGCAGTTGCCTGTCCGTGCTTTGCAGCGTCTGCTGCCATTGCCGGTAATCTTCAACCTGCTGATTCAACTGCTGTTTATATTGTTCTTCGCCGAGCTCTCGCAACTCTGTCAGCCATACGTCACTGCCAAACTGCTGGTTCAGCGCCTCGGCTCTCTGGCTGCGTACCGCGTGTTGTTCCTGCTGCTGTTCTTCGAGTGAAGCCAGCCTTGCCTGCCGGCCGGCTTCCTCCTGAGCGAGCTGATGTAAATCATGAGACAGACGGGATTCCGCCTGTGTCAGTTGCTGAAGCTGCTGCTCGATTGTACGTCCCTGTTTCAGGCGATTCTGGCCCGCTTCATACTGCTGCTGACGATGCTTCAGCGCCGAATGTAACTGCTCAGCCTCATGCTGCCATGCCTGCATCTGCTCCCGTAAAGCAGCAATCTTGATGTCAGCAGAAAGCGTAATCTCCAGTGACTGCGCCAGAGAACAAACCTGCGCTGAAATTGTGCCCGACACCGCCTGAATACTGGCCAGTTCATCACGCATCACAGCTAAGCGCTGTGCATGCTGCGGCAACAGCTGCTCAAGGTGATGGCGTTCACCTTCCAGAGCCTGATACTGTTTTGTCAGCGTCTGGCGACGTTGATGCTGCTGCTCCAGCAGACTTTCAACGACCGGATGTTGCTCTGCATAAGGGTGATCCGCCCCGCCGCAGAGCGGGCAAGGCTCGCCCGGTCTGAGCAAAGTACGGTAATCCGTCAGCTGCAGTACGGCCTGATTTTGCTGAAACTGATACTCTGACTCTTCAATACGCGCAGCAAGCTGAGTCATTTCCGGAGCGAGCTCCTGCAAGCGTTTCCCGGCACTCTGATGCGCCTGATTCAGCTCCTGTTGTTCCTGTGACAGCCGCCCGGCTCGCTCCAGCAGAGCACTCCATTCCTGTGCCTGCGCCATCAACTGCCGCAGCCCGTCCAGTCGCTGCTGACTCAGACGATGTTCCCGCTGACTTGCTTCCTGCGCCGTTTCCAGTGCAGTCAAATCCAGCTCGTTCAATTGCTGAATGAACTGCTGCTTTTGTGTAAGCAACTGCTCAATGTCTTGCTTGAATTTACTTTCCTGAAGCCTGAATGCCTGCTGGTCCTGCAGCGCTTGCTGACTCTCTTTTCTGAACCGGCTTAGTGCGCGATGAGCGCTCAGGTACTGTTTCAGGTTGTCTTGAACAGGCTGAAACTGCTCGGAAACGGCTGCCAGTTTCTGGTTCTGTTCGAGCCTGACGGACAACTGCTGACTACGACTCTGAAGCGCTTGCTGTTCAGCCAGCTTGTTCTGATACTCACGGTCTTCCTGCGTTCGTTGCTGCTGCAACAACTGAATTTCCTGAGCCAGCGACTGGTGCTGAAGTTCCAGGCCTTCCTTTTTTTGGTCAAGGATTTGTGCCTGCTTCAGACTGGGCTCCAGTTGCTGCCACGCTTGCTGCACCTGAGCCAGAGACTGTTGCGACTGCTGCACTGCCGCATCGGCCTGTTGCCGCTGCTGCTGATGCATATCCAGATCCTGTTGCGCGGTTGTGAGCGACTGCTTCAGACGCTCAGTGAGCTGCCCGGACTGATTCAGCAAAGTAAAATCTGCGCGCGCAGGCTGAGCCTTTTCAAGCTGCTCAAGGTACAGATTCCTTGGCGCGGCCTGTTCGCACTGCGTTTTTGCCTCAGTCAGCGTCTGCACACTCTGTGTTATCCGTTCCTGCAACGCAGCTTCGGTCTGCAGGGCCTGCTGATGTTGTCCGAATTCAGCCAGTCGGCTGTCACAGGCCGCCAGCTGAGATTTCAGGCCTGAAATCTCTTCATTCAGCACCTGTTTTTCTTCCTCAGTCAGCAGCGCGATATCGCCCAGTTTCTCCTGTAACTGAGCCAGTTTCAGCTTTTCATCCCGGGCTTTTTCAAACGCAGCAACCGACAGACGGGCATAAATTTCACCGCCGGTCATTTTCTCCAGCAACGCTGCCCGCTCGTCGGCACCGGCTTTGAGGAAAGCAGCAAACTCCCCCTGCGGCAGCATGACTGCACGGCGGAACTGATCAAAGGTCAGGCCAATCAGCCGTTCAATTTCAGTCTGTACTTCCTGCTTTCTCCCGGCAAAGCGCTGACCGCTGTCCAGATTCTCCAGCCACTGCTCCGCCGCCTGCACCCGGCCTTCGGCATTGCCTCGGGCCCGGCGAACCTGCCAGCGGGCGCGCCAGCGGGTGCCGTCATTTGCCTGAAAATCAACCTCAGCAAACGCCTCTGCTTTCCCGCGCGACAAAATGCTGCGCACATCATTGGCTTTGATCCGATTGCTGTCTTCACCGCGACCAATTTCTGCATCTTTCTGTTTATTTGGCTGTAACCGCGGCATCCGGTCATACAGTGCCAGACAGATGGCATCCAGCAAGGTCGACTTCCCCGCTCCGGTTTTTCCGGTAATGGCAAACAGACCCGCTTCACCCAACCGCCCGTTCGCAAAATCAATCTCAAACTGTGTTTGCAGGCTGGCAAGATTCTCGCCTCTCAACGCCAGAATTTTCATGGTCTCTGTCTGCCTTTATTCCTGTTCATCTTCAATTTGCGTAAGCAACAGCTCGAAAGCATCCCGCATCGCCTCTGAGGGCTGGCCGTCATATTTCTTCTGCCAGCTCAGGTCAAATACCTGCTGTGGACTGACATCGGATAAACGCTGATGGGCCAGCGGCGACGTCTCTTCCTGCTGCCGGTAATGCGGTGTGATTTTAGCCAGCCGGACCGCCTTGCCTTCTAATGCCTGCAACACTTTTTCACGCAGCATCGCCTGCGGCTTATCCAGCAACACCGGGACCTCGAGAAACGGCTGGGCTTCCCGAGGGCTGTCATCACGGTCCAGTTCTTTCAGAGCTGCCAGCACCGATTTGAGCGGCTGAGGCTCAGCAGGAACTTTCAGCATCTCAACCACTCTGGGCACCGGGATCGGCTGAATTTCCGCGAGCTTTTCCCCGTCCAGCTCAACTAAAACCACCTGGTGCTTGTAATGACGCTCCGACATTGAGAGTGGCAAAGGTGAACCGCTGTAACGAATGTGTTCTGTCTGCGCAACCCGCTGAGCCAGATGCAAATGACCTAACGCGGCATAACAGAGTGACTCAGGAAAAATCGAGGCAGGCAATGCATGCTGATTCCCGCCCAGCACCCGGCGCTCCGACATTTCAGAAAGCTGTCCCGATGCCATGTAAACATGTCCCATGCCGATCAGCGCCTGCCCCGGCTCACGCCGTTGCTTGGCAGCATCCGTCACCTGCTGATACAGAATTTCGACCCCTTTGATCAGGCGGTCATCGTTCTCGCTCAGATCGTCTGTCCGCAGATCACTGCTACGCAGGAAAGGCACCGCGAGCACCCAGGCTGCCGTGTGCCCGTTTTTATCGGTGAGCGGCACCAACAGACGATCCATCTCAAGCTGGCCCTGTTCATCGCGGCTGATCCCTCCGACCAGGTGAAGATCAAACGCCTTCAGCAGCTCATGCGGCGCGTCCAGCTTACTTGGGGAGTCGTGATTCCCGCCCGTGATCACCACATTGAGATCCGGTAACGTTTTTGCCAGCCGGGCCAGAAAGCGGTACAGCATCCGCCAGGCACTGGCAGGCGGATTAGCCGTATCGAAAATATCGCCCGCCACCAGCAGGGCATCCACCTGCTCAGCTTCCAGCGTTTCAGCCAGCCAGTTCAGAAACTGCTGGTGCTCGTATTCACGCGGATAGCCATGCAGCTGATGGCCGAGGTGCCAGTCTGAGGTATGTAATATTTTCATGCTGTTAGAATCATCGCGGACAGGGATAGTCAGAATTTGGAACCGATTGTACCTCAGGCAGGTAAGCGGAAGGTGAAGAGACCGGAAAAAATTGCGACAAAGTCTGACTGATTTCCTCCGCCGAAATTCATCGGCCAAACAAAGTGCACCAGCCTAGCATCGGACAGCGACTTGGGTATAAGATTGTCGGCCCAATGCACAACCTAGGATCTGTCCCAACTATGCTGTGGTTTAAAAACCTGCTGACCTATCGCTTCAGCCGCGACATCAACATCAACCCGGATGAGCTGGAAAAGCAGCTGGAAGAGTTCCGGTTCACTCCCTGCGGCAGCCAGGACATCCAGAAATTTGGCTGGGTCTCTGCGCTGGGTAAACACGGTGACATGTATACGCACGTGGCCGGTGACAACATTCTGCTCTGTGTCCGGAAAGAAGAAAAAATGCTGCCGGCTTCCGTGATTAAAGAATCTCTGAATGCCAAAGTGGAAGCACAGGAAAAAGAACAGGGCCGTAAACTGAAGAAAAACGAAAAAGACACCCTGAAAGATGAAATCGTCATGGATCTGCTGCCGCGTGCCTTCAGCCGTCGCAGCCACACCTATGCGCTGATTATGCCGTCGCTCGGTTTGCTGCTGGTCGATGCCGGCAGCTTCAAGAAAGCCGAAGACTTGCTGGGCCTGCTGCGTAAATCCATCGGCAGCCTGCCGGTTGTACCGGTCACCCTGGCCAAACCTGCCGCTCAGACCTTGACCGAGTGGGTCCGTTCCGGTGACTCACCGAACGGTTTCACCATCGGCGAAGAAGCAGAACTGAAAGCGATTCTGGAAGATGGCGGCGTGATTCGCTGTAAACAGCAGGATCTGAGCTGTGATGAAATTCTGGCTCACATTGAAGCAGACAAAGTGGTGACCAAGCTGGCCATGAACTGGCAGGACCGGATCGACTTCGTGCTGGCCGATGACCTGTCTTTGAAACGTCTGAAGTTTTCTGATGAGCTGAGAGAGCAAAACGACGATATTGACCGCGAAGATATGGCACAGCGTCTGGATGCTGACCTGTCTCTGATGTGCGGTGAACTCTCTGCCATCCTGCCCAACCTGTTTGAAGAAATGGGTGGTCTGGAAGATCGCGTCTGATCAGACGTTGTCTTGCCCAGGCACTTAAATAGACCCCAATAAAAAGCCCCCGTGTCCTCAACAGACACGGGGGCTTATTGATTGAGCAACAATCGCCTAACTGGCGTCTTCGCGAACCAGAGGCTTGACGGTGAAACGGCCGACATCAACTGCGACCACCTCAACTTCTTGCCCTTTTTCCAGCACATTGCCGTGGTAATCATGGCTTAGCACCAGAGTCCAGCTGATCCCTGAATATTTCACGGTCCCGTTTTGCTCATGACTGAGCGGCGCATCCAGCCTGAATTTCAGGCCGATAAAGTCACTGCTGGTATTGTTGACGGGTCTTTGCGACTGCTGTGAATTTTTCATCGGTTTCCATAGCAAGAGCGTCAGCAATCCGGCACCAATGCCACTGACCCCGACCAATGCCGGGAAGGTCTCCGGCACCACACCCACCAGCGACAGCGTCCCCGTCAATACAGCGGAAACCCCGAGCGCCAGCAGCACAATGGTCGACAACCCCAGCATCCAAACTTCAATGGCCAGCAACAGCAGACCAATCACGATGGTTAACTGGGCCGGGCTTAATCCAAACAGCTCAGTCATGATTACTGCTCCTCAGGCAAGTCCTTCTGCGGTGCTTTTCCGCCCTGCTGGCGGTTCAGCTGATGAATAATGGTCATCGCCTCGGCCACGACATTACTGGCTGAAGCACTGCTGTCCGGCAGAAGAACCACTGAAGATTCTTTTGCAATGGCTTCTCTGGCCTGGATGGCTTTACCCGCCAGATCCAGCTGGATGGCTTTCTGGCCTTCATCAGTTACCGCAACATGGCCAATGATTGTCAGCGCATCCGCTTCTGCTTTCGAGACCGCCAGAATAGCCTGCGCCTCACCTTCTGCCTTCAGAACCTGCTCTGCTTTTTCTGCTTCCGCAGCCAGAACGCGAGCCTGCTTCATCCCTTCCGCGATATTGATTTCGCTTTGGCGTTTACCTTCAGATTCCAAAATCACCGCACGCTTTTCCCGCTCGGCTTTCATCTGACGCTCCATCGCGTCCAACACTGAACGCGGCGGTTCAATATCTTTGATTTCATAGCGCAGCACCTGCACGCCCCAAGGCATCGCAGCATCGTTGATGGCCGAGACAATCGCGGTGTTCAGATTTTCACGCTCTTCAAATGTCTTATCGAGATCCATCTTACCGACTTCACTCCGCATCGTGGTTTGTGCCAACTGGGTGACTGAGAAAATATAGTCATCCACACCGTAACTGGCTTTGTAAGGGTCAACGACCTTGATATACAACACGCCGTCAACCACCAGCGAGATGTTATCTTTCGTAATCGCCGACTGGCTCGGTACATCGTACGCCTGCTCTTTCAGCGTCTGGCTGTATGCCACGCGATCAATTAAAGGCACCAGAAAGTTCAGACCGGCTTCCATGGTCTTGTGATATTTGCCGAATCGCTCCACCACAACAGCAGTATTTTGCGGTACAAACTTAATCGCACTGCGAAGAATGACGATAATCAGAATCGCCAGAACAACCCAGATGCTGAGTACAGATGAAATGATATCCTCGATATACATCATTAATTTCCAACCATATGCAATGAGTGAGACATTATGAGATTAAATGGGAAAAACGAACAGCCTTAAATGTACCTAAGGTGCTTAAAATAACCCGGTATATCTCTATAAACGACCAAATATGTATGGGGCTTAGCTCATACACCAACAAAGACTAAAATATGCATGCCGCAATGAATACCCATAAAAAGTTTCAGGCTATTTGCCAGCGCGCAGCCTTCACAGTAAAATCCGCCCTCTGTTTTTCGTCTCCCGTATGTTTATCTCCGGATAAACAGGAGTTCGACCTGATCTGACATCAGACTTTGACCCAGAAGGGGAATCCCGAGTTATGTTTAAACCTGAATTGTTATCGCCTGCCGGCAGCCTGAAAAACATGCGTTATGCCTTTGCCTATGGCGCAGATGCGGTTTACGCAGGCCAGCCACGTTACAGCCTGCGTGTCCGCAACAACGAGTTCAACCATGAGAACCTGAAAATTGGCATCGACGAAGCCCATGCTCAGGGGAAGAAATTCTATGTCGTCTGTAACATTCAGCCTCATAACTCAAAACTGAAAACCTTCATCCGCGACCTGACCCCGATCATCGAGATGGGTCCGGATGCCCTGATCATGTCCGATCCCGGCCTGATCATGATGGTGCGTGAAAGCTTCCCGGACATGCCAATTCATCTCTCAGTTCAGGCCAATGCCGTCAACTGGGCAACGGTGAAGTTCTGGGCATCGCAGGGCGTAGAACGTGTCATCCTGTCGCGCGAATTGTCTCTGGAAGAGATCGAAGAAATCCGCGAGAAATGTCCGGAAACCGAGCTTGAAATTTTTGTTCACGGCGCACTGTGCATGGCTTACTCCGGCCGCTGCCTGCTGTCGGGTTATATGAACAAGCGTGACCCGAACCAGGGTACCTGTACCAACGCCTGCCGCTGGGAATACAAAGCAGAAGCGGCGAAAGAAGATGATACCGGCCAGATCGTCGAAGTTCAGGATGCCAGTGCCGCCGTTCAGATCCAGGACGTCGCACCGACTCTGGGTGAAGGCCAGACAACCGATCAGGTGGTTCTGCTGAGTGAAAGCCATCGTCCGGAAGAGAAAATGGCCGCATTCGAAGACGAACACGGCACTTATATCATGAACTCCAAAGACCTGCGGGCAGTTCAGCACGTTGAACGTCTGAGCCGGATGGGCGTTCATTCACTCAAGATTGAAGGCCGCACCAAATCGTTCTACTACTGTGCCCGGACTGCTCAGGTTTACCGTAAAGCCATTGATGATGCCGCCGAAGGCAAACCATTTGATGAAACCCTGATGAGCACCCTGGAAAGCCTGGCGCATCGCGGTTATACCGAAGGGTTCCTGCGCCGTCATACCCATGATGCTTATCAGAACTATGACTACGGTTACTCCATCTCCGACAGTCAGCAGTTTGTCGGAGAATTCACAGGCCAGCGTCGCGGCGAACTAGCTGAGGTTGAGGTCCGGAATAAATTTATGGTGGGAGACAGTCTGGAACTGATGACGCCAAACGGCAACATCACTTTCACACTGGAAAGCATGGAGAACCGTAAATCAGAATCAATAGACGATGCCAAAGGCAGCGGCCACTTCGTCTTCATTCCGGTTCCGGAAGATCTGGATCTGTCGTATGCCCTGCTGATGCGTAACCTGACAGGCAACGCAACAACACGGAATCCAACTGCAGCCTGATGACCTGCCCACCGTATTGCTGTCATCCGGCAATACGGTGTTCAATTAACTTTTTACAGTTACATTCGGAATATCAGAGCATTTGATAGGAATGGTATACCTCACTCCCTGCTGCATCATTTCCTGCTGACAGATCGGCTCTGTCGTTATTTCCGTCCAGCCCCAGCCAAGAATAATAGAGACGACAATCAACGCTATGGGGTCTAATCTCACCTTCATTTAATGCTCCCCCGCATATATCAGGAACCACGAAAGTAACCTGAATACAATTCAGGTACTTCACTTCAACCTCAATGCCAGCCGGGCTTAATGCTGCTGATCGCCCGAAACCAGCATTGTCACGAACACATATGAAGTGCGGCTAAGTGAGAAATAACGTTAAATCGACCCCATTCCGTAAACATCTGACGTAAATATGACCATATACCCCGTTTTATTTGGCCTTCGCGACTTCTGTGCTAAACTTGCGCCGTTTTATCTCCTTTCAATTTTTGGGGACATATCACACCCCGCGAAGGATCGTCTCTTCTGTAAGCGAATGCTTTAAATTTCTGCGGATGTAATCTTATGGCCTTACTCATTACCGACAAATGTATCAACTGCGACATGTGCGATCCTGAATGTCCGAATGACGCCATCAGCATGGGGGAAGCGATCTATGAGATCGACCCGAATCGCTGTACCGAGTGCAGAGGCCATTATGAGAAGCCGACTTGTCTGTCGGTTTGTCCGATCAACAACTGCATCATCCCCGATCCCGCACATATCGAGACCGAGGAAGCTCTGCTGGAAAAATTCGTGCAGCTGCAGGGGCTGGCCTGAACCGGCACTCTATTGCGCGATCTTCTTCGCTTTCTTCAGATCAACCGCATACCGATCTTTTTCCTGCACCGGCTCAGTTCCATTCAGCATCGCCATACAGCCTGCTGGCGGTAAGGGTTTGAGCACCGGACGTTTCTTGGTGGGTTTCGCTTTGGCGGTTTGACGCTCAGAGACAGGTTTCGGCTTCCAGGAAGCCAGTTCTGCCCCGCAGCCATCTCCCGGCGGTGGCGGCAGCTGTTCCTTACACTGGCTGTCCCCCTGTGGGCAATGCATCCGGACATGGAAATGATAATAATGCCCCCACCAGGGCCTGACCTTGCGCAGCCAGCGGCGATCAGTCCATGTCGCGGCACACAGCTGCTCTTTGATCACCGGATGGACAAAAATCCTCGCCACCTGATCATCGGAAGCTGCCAACTGGATCAAATTCGCCTGATTGTCCGTCCAGTTGTCCCTGATGATCTGGTATGCCTTCAAATCAACCATCGGCAGCGGTTGAAGTGTTTTCAACACCTCTTCTGAGGCTGGGTGTTCCAGGGTGGTGAGCCAGATATCAGCATCCAGCCCGGTCTGGTGACTGGCATGCCCGGAGCGAAAACGTCCGCCCCGCGGCATTGCAATATCACTGACCAGCAGTTGACCCAGCCGGAGTTTGCTTGCTTTGGCAGACAGTTGTTCAAGAAACGCGATCATACTCTGGTGACCGTAATACCGGCCCCGCTCTGACCGTACCCGCTGATACCCCTCTCCTTCTGCCGGGAGCGGGGTTGCACCGGCAAGACAGCCATTACTGTAGCTGCCAATTGCCTGAGGCTGACCTGGAGTCGGGGTTTCAAAATGTTCCCAGGGCGTCGACCAGGCGGGCAAGCTGACCAAACCGCTGGCCATACAGCCCAAGAGCAGAACGGATACAGATAATCTTTTGAGGAGAAACCGCCTCGCAGCAACAAACTGAAAGACGGCAGAATGGAAGTGGACATGAAGCACCGGTGCTCACCCTGTGATTAATTTGAGAACTTAATCACATAAGTTTATACCATCCGAATTATTTTATTTGCTGATCAAGATTGAGAATGGTCAGCGCATTACTGACACTGGTCGCCAGCACATCAACGACGCCGGATCGCAGTGCGCCAAGTAATGCCAGTGCCTTACTGTTCTCAGCGGCTGTGACCACCACCGTCGGAATATGGCGCAGTTCCTCCATGCTCAGACCGATCACCCGATCGCTCATCATGGTGTCGGAGCGTTTCCCCTGACTGTCAAAAAAGTCATAGCCGGCAATATCACCGACGACACCTTTCCGGATTCGGGCCTCAACAATTTCCTGGGGGGTAAACCAGCCCATTTTCACCATGTGGCTGTTTTCATTCATGTCGCCCACCCCAACCAGGGCCAGATCCGCCCGCCGGGCACGGTCCAGTGTTTCCTTCACTGTACTGTTCATCATGAAAGCATCTTTCACGCGGATATCGGCGACATACGCCGGGGCATACAGGGTTTCACTGATGCCGTCGTACTTCTTGGCCAGCTGACGGCAGATATGGTCGGCATTGATGGCATTACCCGAACGATGGGTTCCGCCAATGCCGCAAACAAAGCGGCAGTTGCGATGCGGGACCACCCCGACATGGCTGGCGATCGCGGCAATATTACGTCCCTGTCCGACAGCCACCACCATATCATCGGTCAGGGTCGAGGCAAGATAACTGGACACCAGACTGGCAACCTGTTGACGCTGAGCTTCTTCATCCGGCTGATCAAGCGCGATCAGGGCCCGTTTCAGCTGAAAACGGTCAATCAGCTGCTGTTCCAGCTTTTCACTGAAGACCGGGTGATACTTAACGGTAATTTCCACCACACCCTCATCACGCGCCCGGCGAAGCAGCCGGCCTACTTTGGCCCGCGACATCCCGAATCGCTGTGAGATTTCTTCCTGAGTGGCACCATCCTGATAATACGCAATGGCAATTTCGGTCAGCTGATCACTGTCGACCTGTGCCGCATCCGTGGTGTTAAGATTCATCGTCAAGTCCTTAGCTCATCCAGACCCGGCTATTTTACCCTGTCCCGTCACCGCGTGCGAGGCATGAGCCTGTACAGCTTTACTGACATCTTACAGCTGAGTGCTGTACAGCTTTCCAAGCAAAAAGAATACCACAAACCATTTAATAGTAAGCCATTGATTTATATAAGACGATCAGCTTGTACAGCTTTTTGACCATTGTAACCCCAAAGCTAAAAAAGCTGATCACCTGTATGGGGAAGAACGACACAGCGACTACCCGGTGATCCCCCATGCCAGTTCCACCGCTTCACGACGGGCAAAGCGGTCAAAATGAGTTTTCACAATCTCTTTTACCACTTCCAGCGCCTCATCGGAGTCCGCCTGACATTCAACCGTCAGCATGGATTCCGTCGCGCGAAACTCACAGGTTCCCATCGCAAAAAATACCTTGCCCTGCCGATCGTCCCATTCGGCATCCACTTTATGATTAAAATGCTTACACAAATGACGGAGATATTTACTGCCGTCCGGGGTCTGGATGTGTGTCATAACATGATGACTCATCACGGTTCTCCTGTTCCGCTTACAATAAAGCGTCAATATAGCACAGTAATGAGAACCATTATCAACCCATTGAATTAATTTAATGGGTTGATATATGTTTCTATTTCAATAAGATGCGACTTCATCCATCGATCCTGCCATCGGACTGACACCACCACACGTGTTACCCTGCTCACCGGCACATTCTGATAGGCACTGACTTCGAGGCCTACCGGCGTATTGTAAAGCATCAGCGTTTCCTGCCTTGCCTCGGGCGGGTATTCTGGCCGGCCCCGCAGCGCTTCCAGTGCAGATTCAGCCTGATTCACCGCAGAAAGCGTCAGGACTGCGTTGTCAGTCTGGATATTCAGATATGCCTGCAGCTTCATCATTCCGGCCAGTCCGACACTGACCAGCAAAAGTGCAACCAGCGCTTCGAAAACACTGAAGCCTTGTTGTCGTCCGTGAACAGGCAAATTGCATTTAGAAATCATGCCAAGTTCCCGGCACCCAACGGAGCAGCAATTGCTCCTCCGTCTCCACCACGTCGCCATCCGACCACTGACGGCAGTCAGATTGATGTTCCGACCTGCAGATCACCACTTGAGCCTGCTGAGCCAGATGAACACGTGCTTTTCCGGCCACCAGCGATGCAGCTCTGAACTGAAAACCGCCGCCGCTCACTTCAGTCATTTGCACAGTCAGTTGCCGCCCCTCCGTATGCTGGTCGCAGGTGATAAAGCTGATATCAAGCGGTAGCAAAGTCATTAACCGGACCGGCCGAGCTTGAGAGATAGTTTTAAGCTGAGTCTGGAGCCGTTCAAAAGCACAAGTGAGCCCGCCTTCCGCCAGCCAGTGCGCCTGCCGAGAAAACAGCGTATTTTGTGCCCGTTTCACCTGATAGAGGGTCGTGCCGGAACTTCCCAGTACAAAAACCATGGCAACTGAAAGCATCATGCTGGTGATCAGCAGCGTGGCCACTCCTCTTTCTGAGACACGAGAACCAGACACCGTCATGACGGATTCCTCAAATTCAGCGTCATGTCTTCGTGATGACTCACCGAACCATCCAGCGCTTGTACCGAGAGTGAAAATTGAAGCTGCTGGCCCTGTTGGCGGCCATGAGACCACGAAACGCTCTGAACCTGCCAGTCAGTCACTCTCATCCACCGGGAATCCAGCAAGGCCTGCCCGCCATGGCATGCCTGCTCCGGCGAAGTAAACACTGCACCAGAAGAGCGGACCCTGAGTTCACCATCCTCGTGATAATAAGCTTTCACCACGGCGCCATCACTGAGCTCAAAGCGCATCACAAAGCACTGCATCTCTGTCACATGGACAGTGTCTTCAGAACCATTCAGCCGCAAGGGCCCACCACTCTGCATCTGGTAGCCCGCACGGCGTAAATCTGCCGACAGCATCCGCCAGGCATCCTGTACGTCCTGCGCCAGCATCAATTGTGTCGCGCGGCTGACCGCCGCCCGCTGGCCCGCCATCAGTAAATGCACCAGCATGGTGAGTACCATCATACTCAGCGCACTGGCCACCGCCATTTCAAGGAGGCTGAATCCGGCCATCGAATGCTTAGCAGGCAGCATAGCCAAACTCACCTTGCGGACTGCAGACATATATACGCCCAGTGACATTACTGAACGTAATCCGCGCCAGAACATCCTGATGCCGGGATACATACAGACTTCCGGCGGCATGAGGTCGACCGGTCAGCGGGTCAAGCGAGATATGCTCATTGGAGAAACTTCGGCTGAGCTGAAAAGGAGCATTATCCTGGCCGGAAAGCGCTTTGGTCACCTGAACCTCTCCCGCGAGCGCCGCCCAAATTTGCCAGTCGTTCCGGCTGACGATATCCGATTCGGAGAAACGTGGCACATGCTGAAACAGAATCTGAACCACTTCACCCCGTGTCACGGCCTCCGATTTTGCCTGCACCAGCAGCCATTCCAGTTCACTGACCAGCCGGGCCAGCCGCTGTCTGGCCATCAATTCAGAAAAAGACGGGACCGCAGCAGATACGACGATCCCGATAAAAAGCAAGACCACTACCATTTCCAGCAGTGTCATACCGCGATCACTCGCAACGCAGTGAAACCGCTCTGGCCGGATATCCCTGACTTTCCGGCACGTCTCCCAACTTACCATTTCCCTCAACTCCAGCTTCTTTTTTCACTGGTCGTCATGATGACAAAGCGTCAGGATAAAACAGCGCTCAATAGCTCACACAGTGATGTAAATCGAAAGGAAATCAGGATGATGAAAAACGTAAAACAACAGGGAGTGACCCTGATCGAACTACTGATTGTCGTCGTGCTTATCGGGATCCTGGCGGTGTTTGCTCACCCGACCTATGTGTCACAACAGCATCAGGCGTATCTCCGTCAGGCACAGGCTGATCTCATCATGCTGCAACTGGCGGTTGAACAGACCAGAACCGAAAGCAATCACTACCCGGAAACCCTGGATGAACGCCTTTGCCCGGCCTGTCAGTTTGATAATCCGTACTATGGTTACCGAATTGTCCGCACAGCGGGTCAGTACACTTTGTTAGCCGAACACAGAAGAGAGATTTCCAGTTGTCAGAGTCTGGGTATAGAGCCGAATGGCACTACGTTTCCGCCAGAGTGCTGGTAAAGCGCTGCAGGAGAGAAGCCATAAAAAAGGCCGACATCACGTCGGCCTTTGGTAGCACATCAAACCGGAAATTTAACCGGTCAGATCATCAAAGAACTTTTTCACACCATCGAAGAAACCTTCGGAACGTGGCTTATGCTTCTTTGCATCAGAGCCAGTCAGGGTTTTTTCAAATTCCTGCAGCAGTTCTTTCTGGCGGGAGCTCAGATTCACAGGAGTCTCAACCACCAGTTTACAGATCAAATCACCCACAGCTCCGCCACGGACAGACTTCACGCCTTTTCCGCGCATCCGGAACATACGGCCGGTTTGAGTTTCAGACGGTACTTTCAGGCTGACACGACCGTCCAGGGTCGGTACTTCCACTTCGCCCCCCAGTGCAGCCATCGTAAAGCTGACCGGAACTTCGCAGTACAGGTTGTTACCGTCACGTTCAAAAATCGCGTGTTTCTGTACATGGACCTGAACATACAGATCACCGGCTGGAGCGCCGAATTCTCCGGCTTCACCCTCACCCGTCAGACGGATACGGTCACCCGTGTCCACACCGGCAGGAATTTTCACAGACAGCGTCTTGGTTTCCTGAACCCGGCCCTGACCATGGCACTTACCACATGGATCGGTGATGATCTGACCACGGCCATGACAGTGCGGACAGGTCTGCTGAACGGCAAAGAAACCCTGACGCATCTGGACCTGACCGGAACCATGACAGGTACCGCATGTCGTCGGTGAAGAGCCTTTCTTGGCACCGGAACCCTCACAGGTATCACAATTGACCAGCGTCGGTACGCGAATTTCCTTGGTGCAGCCGCGAACAGCTTCTTCCAGAGTCAGCTCCATGTTATAGCGCAGATCCGCCCCGCGCTGTGCACGCGGCTGGCCGCCACGACGACCGCCGCCACCAAAAATATCACCGAAAACATCACCGAAAATATCGCTGAAATCTGCGCCGCCGCCAAAGCCGCCGCCACCGCCCATACCACCTTGTTCAAAGGCAGCGTGGCCGTACTGATCGTAGGCTGCTTTTTTCTGCGGATCGGTCAGAATTTCATAAGCGGTCTTCACTTCTTTGAATTTGTCCGCCGCGCTCTCGTCACCCGGGTTACGGTCCGGGTGAAATTTCATCGCCAGACGTTTATAGGCCTTTTTGATGTCACGCTCACTGGCGTCACGGCCTACGCCTAACACTTCGTAAAAATCACGTTTTGACATATTAAACTGTCACCTGCCTTGATACAGCTGCGGGCGTAAGAGTTCCCTCTAAACGCCCGCGCCCAAATAAGATTATGAAATCACACTCTTATTTTTTATCGTCTTTAACTTCTTCGAACTCAGCATCGACAACATCGTCATCTTTCGACTGAGACTGCTCACCAGCGTCAGCCTGTTGAGCCTGTGCCTGCTGCTGGGCGACTTCCATCAGCTTTTGAGAAGCTGCAATCAGTGCCTGTACTTTGGCATCAATTGCTTCTTTGTCTTCGCCTTTACGTGCTGCTTCAAGCTCAGAAACAGCGGCTTCGATCTTCTCTTTCTCATCCGCAGGCAGTGCATCGCCAGCTTCTTCGATTTGCTTGCGAGTGCCGTGCACCAGCTGGTCAGCCTGGTTACGGGCAGAAACTAAATCTTCGAACTTCTTGTCCGCTTCTTTGTTCGCTTCTGCTTCCTGAACCATTTTCTCGATTTCGTCGTCGCTCAGACCACCAGATGCCTGGATTGTGATCTTCTGCTCTTTACCTGTGCTCTTGTCTTTCGCAGAGACGTGCAGGATACCGTCCGCATCCAGGTCGAAAATCACTTCGATCTGAGGCATACCACGAGGCGCTGCCTGAATACCTTCCAGGTTGAACTGACCCAGAGACTTGTTGAAGTTCGCTTGTTTACGCTCACCCTGCAGTACGTGAATGGTTACTGCACTCTGGTTGTCTTCAGCCGTCGAGAACACTTGCTCCGCTTTCGTTGGGATAGTCGTGTTCTTCTCGATCAGCTTGGTCATCACACCGCCCATGGTTTCGATACCCAGAGACAGTGGCGTCACGTCCAGCAGCAGTACGTCTTTCACTTCACCAGCCAGTACGCCGCCCTGAACCGCAGCACCGACAGCAACAGCTTCGTCCGGGTTCACGTCTTTACGCGCTTCTTTACCGAAGAATTCAGCAACTTTTGCCTGAACCATTGGCATACGGGTCTGACCGCCCACCAGGATCACGTCGGTAATTTCGCTGACAGACAGGTCTGCATCAGCCAGAGCAACTTTCATTGGCTCCAGTGAACGCTGAACCAGATCTTCAACCAGTGACTCCAGTTTCGCACGGGTCACTTTGATGTTCATGTGTTTCGGACCGGTCGCATCTGCAGTGATGTACGGCAGGTTTACGTCAGTCTGTTGTGCAGAAGACAGCTCAATTTTCGCTTTCTCTGCGGCTTCTTTCAGACGCTGCATCGCCAGCGGATCTTTACGCAGGTCGATGCCTTGCTCTTTCTTGAATTCGTCAACCAGGTAGTTGATCAGGCGGTTATCGAAGTCTTCACCACCCAGGTGGGTATCACCGTTGGTTGCCAGAACTTCAAAGGTTTTCTCGCCTTCAACTTCGTCGATCTCAATGATAGAGATATCGAAAGTACCGCCACCCAGGTCGTATACCGCAATCGTGCGGTCACCGCCTTGCTTGTCCAGGCCGTAAGCCAGTGCAGCAGCAGTCGGTTCGTTAATAATACGCTTAACTTCCAGACCCGCGATACGGCCGGCATCTTTGGTTGCCTGACGCTGTGCATCGTTGAAGTACGCAGGAACAGTAATAACTGCACCCGTTACTGTCTCGCCCAGGTAATCTTCAGCTGTTTTCTTCATTTTTTTCAGAACTTCAGCGGAAACCTGAGGTGCTGCCATTTTCTGGCCTTTTGCTTCAACCCAAGCGTCGCCGTTGTCTGCTTTCACAATTTTGAAAGGCATGATTTCGATGTCGCGCTGTACTTCTTCATCTTCGAAGCGGCGACCGATCAGACGCTTGATTGCAAACAGGGTGTTTTCAGGGTTTGTCACCGCCTGACGTTTCGCAGGCTGACCGACCAGTGTCTCGCCATCTTGTGTATAGGCGATGATCGAAGGCGTTGTACGATCACCTTCTGCGTTTTCAATCACGCGTGGTTTATCACCATCCAGTACAGCTACACATGAGTTGGTTGTACCCAAGTCAATACCAATGATTTTACCCATCAGGCTCTCTCCGAAATTCGTTGGTTTACTGGCTTCGTCCTGTTCGCAACAGTGACGAGCTTGGGGCGTATGGCCCGCGATTCTGTTATTACGGTATCGTATGACTACTAAATAAGGCCGTCCGATACCTTTTCAAGGGGCAGATCGAAAAAAAATTAAAAAATAAAACCCACCGAAGTGGGCTTTCATTCATTCCGCCCCGAATGGATCAATCAGGCTTGCGTATCCACATTGCTGCCCGGAGCAGCTTTGGAAACCATCACCATCGCCGGACGAACCACACGGCCGTTCAGCTCATAACCTTTCTGCAGGACCATCATCACCGTATTCGGCGCATGTTCCGCGCTTTCCTGCATTGACATAGCCTGATGGAATTCAGGATTAAAAGCTTCACCCAGCGGGTTAATTGCTTTCAGGCCGAATTTCTCAACCGTGTCTGTCATCGTTTTCAGGGTCAGCTCGACACCTTCAACCATTGGCTTGATGGTTTCATCTTCTTTGTCTGCCACTTCCAGTGCGCGTTCCATATTGTCGATCACTGGCAGCAGTTCACCGGCAAATTTCTCCAGCGCAAATTTACGCGCTTTGTCAATTTCCTGCTCGCTGCGGCGACGCATGTTTTCAACATCTGCACGGGCACGCAGCACGGCGTCCTGCTGGTCTTTCACTTTGGCTTCACTGGCTGCCAGAGCCGCTTCCAGTTCTTCGATACGGGACAGTGCCATCGCTTCCGGAGACAGTTCATCTGCAACCTGCTCAGCTTCTGCTGAAGCCACTTGCTCCTGCTGCAGTTCTTCTTCCTGTAACACTTCGTCTTTCTTGCTCATGCTTTCGCTACTCCGCTAAGCTCAAAAAGGTGAATGCATGGCCGATGCGCCGAACAAACGCGACCAATCGACCACTCTTAAAACGTGATGGGCATATTATGGGGATGAAGTTCAACGATTCAACCCGAGATCGACGACAAAGGGCGACAATTCATCATTGCTGAGGCTATACTGGCCCCATTCTTACCCGTTGGATCAAGGACATGACGCGCCCGTTTGAAATCATTGCCCTGATTGGCAAACCGAGAAACCCTGATGCGCTTCACACACACACCAGCCTGTACCACTGGCTGACCGCCAAAGGCTACCAGGTACTGGTTGATCACCGGCTTGCCCATGATCTGGATGTCCCGGCCGACGCCCTGTGCGATTTGCTCACCATCGGCGACCGCGCCAACCTGGCCATTGTCGTCGGGGGTGACGGTAACATGTTAGGCGCCGCACGGGTACTCTCACGTTTTGATATCTCTGTAATTGGCGTCAACCGCGGCAATCTGGGCTTTCTGACTGATCTGGATCCGGACAATTTCGAACAGGAACTGGAAAAAGTCCTCGACGGTGAGTTCGTCATCGAACACCGCTTTCTGCTGGAAGCTGAAATCCACCGCCACGGCCAGATTAAAAGCCGGAATGCAGCGCTGAATGAAGCCGTCCTGCACCCGGACAAAATCGCTCATATGATTGAGTTTGAGGTCTATATTGACGAACATTTTGCCTTCTCGCAGCGTTCGGACGGTCTGATCATTGCCACACCAACCGGCTCGACCGCCTACTCGCTGTCCGGTGGCGGCCCGATTCTGTCACCGAGCCTGAATGCGATTACCCTGGTCCCCATGTTCCCGCATACTCTGTCGAGCCGCCCGCTGGTGGTCGACGGCAACCGCCGGATCAAACTCATTGTGCCGGATGACGGCCGGACCCTGGAAGTCAGTTGCGACGGTCAGGTCTCACTGCCCGTCAATCCCGGCGATGAAATTCATATCTATCAGAGCCCGGACCAGCTCCAGCTGATCCACCCGAAAAGCTACAGCTACTACAACATCCTGCGCGGCAAGCTGGGCTGGTCCAGCAAACTGTTTTGAGCCCATCACCGCTCCCTGCCAAAGCCAGCCTGATGCTGGCTTTTTTATTGCCTGACAGAAACTTACCCTGTATCACAAAATCAGACGGAAATTTTTGATCCAGCACTTTACTGTATGTAAATACAGTATATACTGTGCAAATAAACAGGTGTTGATTTAAACAGGTGAACACACATGCTGGCTCATATGACGATCTCTAATTTTGCTATTGTCAAAGATCTCGAATTCGAGATGAAACCTGGGATGACAACCATTACAGGTGAAACCGGTGCAGGGAAGTCCATTGCCATTGACGCACTGGGCTTATGTCTTGGCGACCGCGCCGAAGCCAGCATGGTCCGCCCCGGTGAAGCAAAAGCCGAAATTCATGCCACATTTTCACTGCGCAATAATCAGGCAGCCCGCCGCTGGCTGGAAGATAATGAGCTGATGGAAGGCGAAGAATGCATTCTGCGTCGTGTGATCACCAAAGAAGGCCGTTCCCGCGGTTTTATTAATGGCAGCCCGGTTCCGGCTTCCCAGCAAAAAGCGCTGGGCCAGCTTCTGATCAACATTCATGGTCAGCATGCGCACCAGATGCTGATGCGTCCTGAACACCAGCAGGAGATGCTGGATAACTATGCCGGTCACCATCCCCTGATGGAAAAAGTCCGCAGTGACTATCAGGCCTGGCGCCAGGCCAAGAATGAGCTCAACCGACTGAGCCAGAACCGTGCCGACAACGAAGCACAGAAACAACTGATTCAATATCAGGTCAAAGAACTGAACGACCTGGCTCTGGGCGAAGAAGAATTCGCCCAGATCGAAGAAGAACATAAACGCTTATCGAACTCAGGCGATCTGGCACTGACCAGCCAGCATGCCCTGACCCTGCTGTATGAAGGGGAAGAAGTGAACGCCCTGCAGCTTCTGCAACAAGCCAGCCAGCAGGTGATTGATCTGGGTGAAATGGACAGCCAGCTGAGCACCATTGCCCCGATGCTGGAAGAAGCCATCATTCAGGTGCAGGAAGCCAGCCAGGAACTGCGCGGATATCTGGATCATCTGGATATGGACCCGCAACGTCTGGTCTATCTGGAAGAGCGGCTGGCAAAAATTATGTCGTTGGCACGCAAACATTATGTGATGCCCGCGGAGCTGTGGCAGAAACATCAGGATCTGCTGGCCGAACTGGACAACCTGGACGGCAGTGATGAAAAACTGGATGCGCTGGCCGATGCCGTTGAAGCCAAACGCCTGGCGTTTCTAGACAGTGCCGAAAAGCTGAGTAAGAGCCGCCAGCGTTATGCCAAGGAACTGAACAAAAAGATTTCGCACAGCATGCATGAGCTGAGCATGGAAAAAGCCGTGTTCCAGATCGATATTCACAGCGATCCGGAGCGCATGCTGACGCCATTGGGCTTTGACACCATCACCTTTATGGTTTCAACCAACCCGGGCCAGCCATTGCAGCCGCTGGGTAAAGTGGCCTCTGGTGGTGAACTGTCGCGGATTTCACTGGCAATTCAGTTCATTACAGCCCTAAAAGTAGAAACACCGAGCCTGATTTTTGATGAAGTTGATGTGGGGATCAGCGGCCCGACAGCAGCGATTGTTGGCCGTATGCTGCGAACCCTGGGCGATTCGACACAAGTAATCTGTGTGACCCACCTGCCTCAGGTCGCTGGTTGCGGCCACCAACAGATGTTTGTCGCCAAGAAGACCAGTAAAGGCCAGACCGAAACCAACATGAAACCGCTGGATGAAAATTCCCGGATCAGCGAACTGGCAAGACTGCTGGGCGGCAGCGAAATCACTGAGCGTACGCTTGCGAACGCGAAGGAATTACTGGTCGCGGCCTGACCTGGCTCGCGAAAAACGAATTCATTGCTTTTTCAGATGCAACTTTCAGACATTTTGTGCGTCTCATCCCTCACCTACTCCCATGGATTAGGTGAGTTTTTTTATGGTGCTTTCACTTTGTCTGTAACTTGCTTATCATCACAAGCAGAACTGAATTTTTTGCCGGGATGCTATGAACTGGAAAACTTTTGCCGCGCTGGCGTTGAGTGTCAGCCTGCTGGGCGGCTGCTCTTTGGTTGAACGCTTGGTCTACCGAATCGACATCAATCAGGGTAACTACCTGGATGAAAAGGATATCGACAACCTGAGATACGGCATGAACCAGGAACAGGTCCGCTATGTACTGGGCTCCCCGATGCTGGTTGAGCCGGAATACCCGAACACCTGGTACTACGTGTTCTACCACAAACCGGGCCATCACGATCCGGAACAGAAAAACCTGATCCTCAAGTTCGATGCGAACCGACAATTGATCAGCATGAGTGGTGACTACCAGACCGGGACAAACTTTAACAAACCGTTGAATTAGGTTTACGCTTCCCTTTCTCAAGTCAATCTCATAAGACACAAACTAAAAAGCTCGCCAAGGCGAGCTTTTTAGTTTCAACATTTTCATCGCGCGTTAAATTGCTCAGGATGCTGTGTCGTCATTTTCTGCATCATCAGCATCGCTGTTCGTTGAAGCATCTTTCTGAGCTTTCTTGGCAGCCAGTGCTTCCAGCTTGGCCTGCTCGGCTCGCTTACGACGGATATCTTTCGGATCAGCCAGGAGCGGTCGATAAATTTCGATACGATCGCCGTCGTGTACTGTGGCATCCAGTTTCACCGGGCGACTGAACACCCCGACTTTGTTTTTCTTCAGATCGATCTCAGGGTACATCTCCAGCACACCCGAGCGCTCGATGATTTCCTGCACCGGCGTGTCTGCAGTAATCGCCAACTTGATCACCCGCTGGGTGTTCGGCAGCGCATACACGACTTCGACATGGATCAGATTGTTCTGTTCAGAGGTCATAAACTTCCCGTGCTCGTTGGGTAAAAGCATTAACCATGTTATTGGTCAGTTCATGGAAAACTTTGCCAAAGACCGCTTCCACCAAAGCGTTGGTGAACTCAAAATCCAGCTTCAGCTCCACCTTACAGGCATCGGTATCCAGCTCGGTGAAGTGCCAGCCACCCACTAACCTGCGGAACGGCCCTTCCACCAGCTGCATGCTGATTAGATGAATACCTTCCAGTGTGTTACGAGTCACGAAGGTTTTTTTAATCCCGGCCTTGGAAACGTCCACCGACGCCATCATATGTTCAGTAGAGCTTTCCAGAATTTTGGTGCCACAGCATCCTGGCAAAAATGCAGGATAAGACTCAACATCGTTCACCAGGTCAAACATTTGCTTGGCACTGAACGGGACCAGTGCAGAGCGACTGATTTGAGGCATAGTTTCTCCTTAACCCTATATCGCCGCTAATGATACCATTAGTCCGCGATCTGCCAAAGATTCCGTCGCCGCGTGAGCACCCTGGCACAGTCATTGGGAAAATCGTTCCCCCTAACACCTTGAATACGTATAATAACGAGCTATGGCAAAGAAAAAACCAAACAAGCCGGGCAGCAATACCATTGCGCTGAATAAGTCTGCCCGCCATGAATTCTCGATTCATGAAGAATATGAAGCCGGCATTTCGCTCCAGGGTTGGGAAGTGAAGTCCCTGCGCGCAGGTAAAGCAAATATTTCAGAAAGTTACGTGTTTTTACGAAACGGCGAGGCGTTTGTCTCCGGCATGACCATCACGCCGCTCAATGCCGCCTCAACACACGTGGTTGCCGACCCGGGCCGCGTGCGTAAGTTGCTGTTAAACCGCCGTGAGCTCGACAAAATTACCGGTGCCGTGAACCGCGAAGGTGAAACCATCGTCGCACTTTCCCTGTACTGGAAGGGTTCATGGGTTAAACTGAAATTAGGTACCGCGAAAGGTAAGAAACTTCACGACAAACGTGCTGACGCCAAAGACCGCGACTGGCAGCGCGATAAGGCACGAATTATGAAGCATAGTTCGCGGTAGTCATTGACCCGGCAGAATTTTCTGCTAGTATGGAACACCTCTTTGGGGCTGATTCAGGATTCGACAGGATCATGAAGGCCTGTGGAGCATGCAGAGGTGCGGTTGGCCTCTTTAAAAAGCCGCAAAAAAATAGTCGCAAACGACGAAAACTACGCACTAGCAGCTTAATAACCTGCTTAGAGCCTATCCTCCCTAGCCTTAGCTCGTAGGACGGGGATCAAGGGTAGTCAAACCCAAACGAGATCGCGTGGATGCTTTGACCTGGGAGCTGAAGCGTTAAACCTAATTCAGGTATGTCTTAACGTGGCGTGTTTGTTCGCAGCGTTCTGACGAGAATAAAGACAAACTAAGCATGTAGCGCCATTGGTTAGAGTGATTTTGGACGCGGGTTCAACTCCCGCCAGCTCCACCAAATCGTATATACGACGACATCTTCGGATGTCAAAAGCCCGCCGAGGTCCTGACCTGGCGGGCTTTTTGTTTGTTTCATCAAAACCTCTCGTTTTAAGTTATCCAAATATTTGATAAAGATGTAGTGAACCAGTTTGGATAGCCATTCCGTTATCCGCATCACTCATAAGTCAGTATCTTTTCTGCTTTTATTCATCATTTGATATAGTCATGCAAATGCATTTGTAATGAGCTGGCTAATCGCATGGAATCGACAATAAATAAAGCAAAGCTGTCTGAAACAGACATCATCACGAAATTTATTCTACCAGCCATCAAAGATGCTAACTGGGATGATATGTCCCAGATTCGTCAGGAAGTAAAACTCCGAGATGGTAAAGTGATAGTTCGTGGTCAAGCGGCAGCAAGAAAAAAGGTAAAGTCCGCGGATATCGTTCTTTATCACAAGCCAAGTATGCCTTTAGCCGTTGTCGAAGCCAAAGCCAACAAACATGAAATTGGTAAAGGCGTGCAGCAAGCGTTGGACTACGCTAACTTGCTCGACGTTCCGTTTGCTTTTGCTTCAAATGGTGATGGTTTCATTTTCCATGACAAAACCAACACAACTCAGCTAGAAACTGAAATTCGTCTGGAAGATTTCCCAACCCCTAAACAACTTTGGGACAAGTATTGCGTTTGGAAAGGTTATAAGACTGAACACTTATCCGTTATTACTCAGGATTACCACGATGATGGTAGTGGCAAATCTCCGCGCTATTACCAACTGCAAGCCATAAACAAAACGGTTGAAGCCGTGGCAGCAGGCCAAGACCGAGTACTGCTGGTTATGGCAACGGGTACGGGCAAAACTTACACTGCATTCCAGATTATTTGGCGACTGTGGAAGTCCCGAGCCAAAAAACGCATTCTGTTTTTGGCGGACAGAAACATTCTGGTTGATCAAACTAAGACCAACGACTTCCAGCCTTTTGGCACCGCAATGACAAAAGTCACAGGGCGAACTGTCGATCCTGCTTACGAGATCCATCTAGCTCTGTATCAAGCTCTGACTGGCCCAGAAGAACACCAAAAGGCATACAAACAGGTCGATCCTGATTTCTTTGATCTTATTGTTGTTGACGAGTGCCACCGTGGCAGTGCCGCTGAGGACAGCGCGTGGCGTGAGATTCTTGAGTATTTCGGTTCAGCGACTCAAATAGGGCTAACCGCGACACCAAAAGAAACCGATATCGTGTCTAACACCGAATACTTTGGCGATGCCATATATACCTACTCTCTGAAGCAAGGCATTGAAGACGGTTTCTTAGCCCCTTACAAAGTTGTGCGTGTGGATATCGATGTAGATTTGCAAGGTTGGCGGCCAACCAAAGGGCAAGTCGATAAGCATGGTGAAGTCATCGAAGACAGGATCTATAACCAGAAAGACTTCGATAGAACGATGGTCATTGATGAGCGAACCGAGCTTGTTGCACAGACCATCACCAGCTACCTCAAGCGAACCGACCCTATGGCTAAGACCATTGTGTTCTGTAATGACATTGACCATGCAGAGCGTATGCGTCGAGCGCTGATCAACTGCAACCCTGAGCAAATTGCTAAAAATGAAAAATACGTCATGAAAATTACAGGTGACGATGAAATCGGCAAAGCTCAGCTTGATAACTTCATCAACCCCAAAAAGGCTTACCCTGTTATCGCGACCACCTCAGAACTCATGACAACAGGTGTCGATGCCAAAACCTGTAAGCTGGTTGTTCTTGACCAGGGCATTCAGTCAATGACCAAGTTTAAGCAGATCATCGGTCGCGGTACTCGTATTGATGATCGTTACGGAAAGCTGTGGTTTACCATTCTCGACTTCAAAAAGGCGACTGAACTGTTCGCTGATGAGCGCTTTGATGGTGTACCTGAGCGAGTTAAAGAGACAAAACCAGAAGACTTCGATACCGATGAAGGACTCGATGAGATCATCGATGGTGAAGATGAACTTGAACAAGATGATCCATTTGAAGGGGAAGATATCGACCCTGAAAGCATCCATGAACCAGAAGCTTCATACGACTCTGGCTCATCTCCTTCTGATGGTAGCAATGCCGATGATGATTGGCAGGATGAAAGCCGAGTTAGAAAGTTCCATGTCAACGGTGTAACAGTGAAAGCCATTGCCGAGCGTGTTCAATACTACGATGCCGACGGTAAACTCGTGACCGAATCGTTCAAAGACTATACCCGCAAGACGATGGCAAAACAGTTCACCTCAATGGATGACTTTGTTAAGCGCTGGCAAGATGCCGATAAAAAGCAAGCAATCATCGATGAACTGGCAGAAGAAGGCATCATATGGGAAGCGTTAGAGCTGGAAGTCGGCAAAGATCTCGACCCATTCGACATGATTTGTCATGTCGTGTATGACCAACCAGCACTCACCAGAAAAGAACGGGCTGATAACGTCAAAAAGCGCAACTACTTCACTAAGTACGGTGAAACGGCTCAGCTGGTGCTGAACAACCTACTGGACAAGTATGCAGATGAAGGCGTTCAAGAGATTGAGAATATCCATGTATTGAAAGTTAAGCCTTTTGACGAGATGGGACGTCCTGCTGAGATCGTCAAAAAGTGCTTTGGAGGAAAAGTGCAGTACTTAGAAGCGATTTCTGAGTTGGAAGCTGAAATTTATCAATCAGCCTAAGTATTTCATGCACAGATGAGCTATGTTGACGACCAATATTAAATCGATAATATTTTAACGCAACAGTGCCCAGTCCCCTGTTTCTGACGTTTTCTTTAGAGATGACTTTAGAATCAAGGCTGGGCGTTCTTTGTATCTGTAGCGAGAAAAGTCAATATTCACTGGCACTACATTACAACTAATACTGTTGTTTATTGAGCGACAAATAACCACCCTTTTGCATATGCTCTAATTCACGTTTTTCATGTCAATTCTGTTATAATCCGACCCAATTTTTTGTCCGTTAGCAGTAGTAAACCATGTCAATCAGTTCAGTGATTAAGTCCATTCAAGACATCATGCGTAAAGATGCAGGTGTTGATGGTGACGCACAGCGTCTGGGCCAAATGTCTTGGCTTTTATTCCTTAAAGTGTTTGATGCCCAAGAAGAAGAGCTGGAGTTCGAGCTAGATGATTACCGCGAACCCATCCCAGCGAAGTACCTATGGCGTCACTGGGCGGCAGATAATCAAGGCATTACAGGTGATGAACTGCTTGAGTTTGTTAACGATGACTTGTTCCCTAAACTGAAGAACCTAACGGCACCGAGTGATATTAACCCGCGCGGCTATGTGGTGAAAGAAGCCTTTAGTGATGCCTTCAACTACATGAAAAACGGCACCTTGCTTCGTCAGGTGATTAACAAGCTCAACGAAATTGATTTTACCGACTCCAATGAGAGACACCTATTTGGTGATATCTACGAGCAAATTCTGCGCGATCTTCAAAGCGCAGGCAACGCAGGTGAGTTCTATACCCCTCGCGCGGTGACTCGCTTTATCGTCAACAGACTGGATCCAAAACTAGGCGAACAAATTATGGATCCCGCCTGTGGCACGGGCGGTTTCTTGGCTTGCTCATTCGATCACGTCAAAGAGAACTACGTGACAAGCGCAGCCGACCACCAAACACTGCAAAAGCAAATCCATGGTGTAGAGAAGAAACAACTGCCACATTTGCTGTGTATCACCAATATGATGCTCCACGGCATCGAAGTCCCCGTGCAGATCAAGCACGGCAACACGCTTAACAAGCCGCTTTCAAACTGGGATAGCAATATCAATGTGATTGCGACTAACCCACCGTTTGGCGGCACAGAAGAGGACGGGATTGAAAAGAACTTCCCTGCCGAAATGCAAACTCGTGAAACGGCTGACTTGTTCTTGCAGCTTATTGTCGAAGTATTGGATAAAGATGGTCGCGCTGGTGTGGTGTTGCCTGATGGCACCTTGTTTGGTGAAGGCGTAAAAACCAAAATCAAAAAGATGCTGACGGAAGAGTGTAACCTGCACACGATTGTTCGCTTACCGAATGGCGTGTTCAACCCATATACAGGTATTAAGACCAACATTCTGTTCTTTACCAAAGGCCAACCGACCAAAGAAGTGTGGTTCTATGAGCACCCTTATCCAGAAGGTGTGAAGAATTACAGCAAAACCAAACCAATGAAGTTTGAAGAGTTCCAGCAAGAGATCGATTGGTGGGGTAACGAGGCCGATGGATTCGCTAGCCGCATCGAGACCAAGCAAGCTTGGAAAGTGCCGATTGAAGATATTATCGAGCGCAACTTTAACCTTGATATTAAAAACCCGTATCAGGACGAAGTCGTCAGCCATGATCCTGAAGAGTTACTGGCGAACTATCAGCAACAACAGCAAGAAATTAAGGCACTACGTGACCAACTGAAAGGCATTCTCGGTGATGCGCTTAGCTCTACCATTCAAGATAAAAAGCAAGGTGGAGAGCAATAATGGCAGTCGAAAACCTAATTACCGAACATATTGATATTTGGACTTCAGCAGTTAAGAGCAAATCGACCTCTGGTCGCGGTAGCAGTAAGAAGCTAGAACTGTATGGTGTTAAAAAGCTGCGTGAGCTGATTTTAGAGTTAGCTGTGCGAGGAAAGCTTGTGCCTCAAGATCCTAATGATGAGCCTGCTTCTGTGTTGCTTGAACGTATTGCTGAAGCAAAAAAGAAACTAATCCAAGATAAAAAGCTTAGGAAAAGCAAAGATCTCGGTGATATACCAGAAAAAGATATTCCATATCGTATACCATCCACTTGGAAATGGTGCTATTTATCAGATCTCGGTGGCATTATCGGAGGAGGCACTCCCAAATCAAACGAAGATTCTTACTGGACTGACAAAGGTGTAAAGTGGCTTACGCCTGCTGATTTATACGGGTTAAAGTCCAAATATATCGGAAGTGGCAAGAGAGACATTACCAATTTAGGCCTAGAAAAATCGTCGGCTCAACTATTACCTAAAGGAAGTGTTCTTTTTTCTAGCCGTGCGCCTATTGGTTACGTTGCGATTACTTCCAACGAGTTAGCGACAAACCAAGGCTTCAAATCTGTTGTACCAATATTTCAAGAGTTATCTGAGTACATCTATTACTTCCTGAAGCGTTCAGGAAAGTTTATTGATGCAGAAGCAAGTGGAACTACCTTCAAAGAAGTATCAGGGACAGTTGTGTCAAAGGTATTGACTCCACTTCCCCCAATTGATGAACAACATCGTATCGTCGCCAAAGTCGATGAGCTAATGACACTCTGCGACCAGCTAGAGCAACAAACCGAAGCCAGTATCGAAGCACATCAAGTGCTGGTAACGACTCTGTTGGACACACTCACCAACTCTGCCGATGCTAACGAGTTAATGCAAAACTGGGCGCGAATCAGTGAGCATTTCGATACCTTATTCACCACCGAAGAGAGTATCGACCAGCTTAAGCAAACCATCCTACAACTGGCAGTGATGGGCAAGTTGGTTCCTCAAGACCCAAGCGATGAGCCTGCTGCTGAGCTACTAAAAAGAATTGCGGAAGAAAAAGCGCAATTAGTTAAAGATAAGAAAATCAAAAAGCAAAAAGCGCTACCGCCGATTTCTGAAGATGAAAAGCCATTTGAACTGCCTAATGGGTGGGAATGGTGTAGGTTTGGAAATGTGTTTGTGGATCTAAAATACGGTACATCGAAAAAGTCTGACTATAAAATGAATGGCTCACCAGTATTAAGAATTCCCAATGTTGTTGGTGGTAAAGTAGATTTAAGCGATCTGAAGTACTCGGTGATGACAGAAAAAGAATTAGTTGATTACCAATTGCAACAAGGGGATCTTCTTCTAATACGCTCAAATGGTAGCTTAGGTATCGTCGGTCGCTGTACTGTTGTGGATAATGATTTGGTTAATACTGTTTATGCTGGCTATTTAGTTCGTGCTCGAATTCTACCAGACACTATTAACTCTCATTATGTAAAATCTTTACTAGACTCTCGCGATGTGAGGCGACAAATAGAAGGCCCTATAAGAACAACTAGTGGTGTCAAAAACGTTAACAGTACAGAACTGTCAAGTTTACTAATTCCTGTGGCTCCCGCGTGTGAGCAACTGCGGATCAATGAGAAAATAATTGAACTTCATACTATGTGTGACCAACTAAAACAACACCTCTACGGTAACCAACAAACTTCGCTTCAGCTCACCGATGCAATTGTTGAACAGGCAATGTAACTATGAGCCTATACAATATCACCAACAAAAACCTCACCGCACTGACACCAACCACTTTTGCAGCCGAAGGGCTGCAAGAGCGGCACGATTTACAAGAAGCGCTGAAAGGCTGTATTGATGCCATCGCTCCTGATTGTTTGGTGATATCAGAAGAGTTTTCAGACTGGGAAGACAGCCGTCGCCGTATCGACCTGTTAGCCATCGACAAAAATGCCAACTTCGCGGCTTTTAAACTTACGCGTGTGACTACTTTGCCCATTAATTGAAGCAGAAAGAGCTAGATATCGACGCCCATAAAGCCATCCTGTTCCTGAATAAGTTAACCACGACAAACTCATTTTCCAGCGTAAGCGATAGAAAAAACAATACATTCGTATTAGCATGCCTGGGATTAAACTCTACAAATTCAAAGGCTTTTCAAATGGCGCGTGGCACACAGCTCAAAATCTATCTTGCAAACGGAACGGTGACCGGCATTCGCCATGCAGAGATTGTTAATTGGACTGGACAAGCCATTGCTGTACCGCGCATTCATGTCAAAGATCTGACGGATTGGGAAGAAACACAAAGGCCTGGCGTCTATTTTCTGTTTGGATTTGATTCTGACACGGGCAAAAACCTTGTTTATATTGGTGAAGCAGAGCACATCCAGAGGCGATTGCAGCAACACATCGCGGCAAAAGATTTCTGGAATGAAGCCATCTGCTTTACTAACAAAGATGAAAACCTGACCAAAGCTCATGTGAAATACCTGGAAGCCCGGCTCATCGAGATTGTCGTTTCATCGAACCGATACGCCCTGGATAACGACAAACGCCCACCAACCTCATCTCTGCCCCGTGGAGACAGAGATGCCATGGAAACATTCATCGACAGCATCCGCGTTGTGATTGGCTCTCTGGGCCATAAATTACTTGAGCCGAAAGTCATCTTTGATGCTCAGGAAACCGAAGCGCAGCAGAAAAGCCTGTTAAAGCTGAAAGTTAAAAAGATTGACGCAACTGCCAAGTTAACCGATGAAGGCATTGTGGTCCTCAAAAACTCTCAGGCATTGCCGGAAGTACAGAAGAGTCTTTCAAATGGCTACACCAATCTGAGAGCCAACCTGAAAGAAAAAGGGCTGTTAGTCGAGAGCGGCGACAAGCTGATTGCCACCGATGATATTTTATTTACCAGTGCCTCGCAGGCCTCAGCAGTTTTGCTTGGGTATCCGTGCAGCGGGCCGGAATACTGGCGCGACGCACAAGGCCGATCGCTGAAAGAAATCGAGATGGCAATTTAGTCATCCGTTTCACGCTCAATTGCACCTCAGCATTACAACTTGAATCACTGACAAAGCACCATAAAGGCTAAAGACGGCATCTTGGGATGCCACAAAGCCCGCCGAGGTCCTGACCTGGCGGGCTTTTTGTTTTCTGTAAGGGATTTAATCCTCCTGCAATCCCTTATCCCTCGACGCCCCTTTCTCCCCCCACGCTTTGACCATCGCTTCCAGTCCTTTAATACTCACATCCCGTTGCGGGAATGGGATGCTGACGCCTTGGTCAGTGAGGATTTGGTAGATGTCGAACAGCAGATCGGACTTAATGACTTTGAACTCTTTGATGTCGCGGACGAAGCAACGCAGTTCAAACAGCAGGGCGCTGTCGGCCATGTCGGTGAAGACGACGCTGGGTGCGGGGTAACTGAGGATCATGGTGTGCTTTGTCGCGGCGTCCATCAGGACTTGTTTGACAATGCTGAGATCGCTGCCGTAGGCGACACCGATAGAGACAACCAAGCGGCCGTGGTTCGAACGCAGAGTCATGTTTTTAACGATGCCGGCGATGAGATCAGAGTTGGGCACCACAACATCCTGCAAATCGAAGGTTTCAATTCGGGTGGAGCGTACGGCGATTTTACGCACGAACCCGGAATGGCCGGAGACTTCAATCCAGTCCCCCTCTTTGATGGGCCGTTCGATCAGCAGAATGATGCCGGAGACAAAGTTTGAAACAATGGTCTGTAAGCCAAAGCCAATCCCGACTGACAGTGCCCCGGCCACCACGGCAAGATTGGACAGATTCAGTCCAGCCGCAGAGACCGCAATGATGATTGCCAGCGTATAACCGACATAACCCAACCCGGTGACAATCGCAGTGCGGGCACCGGGGTCGGTTTTGGTTTTCGGGAGTACGGAATTGCGCAGGACGTACTGAATCCAGCGGGTCAACAGTACCCCGGCGAGCAGGACCAGGACAAAGGTAATGATGACATCCAGCGACAGATGCACATCACCCAGTTCAATGCCGTCAGACAGTAAACGCCAGACTTCAGCGATATCGGTCAGGCGAGCGCCCCAGATCAGCGCCAGTCCCGGCGCAAATAACAAACAGATGATCACGATCAGCACAATGGGCAACAGGCTCTCACTGACCCCGGCGTCCGGTGCGTCTGCCGGGCTGTCTGAGTTGCCGAAAATCCGGAAGATAAAATTCAGCAGACCGTAGTAAATCACCATAGCAAACGCGAGCAAGGCAATCGACATTACCATAGGGATGATGGCCTGACGTGCCAGGCTGTCATACCCCAGACAGACAAACACCACACTGAGCACACTGGAAGCTTTCATCAGCCAGACCAGCGCATTGAGTACCCCGCGGCTGACGTGGCTGGTCTGCTCGCTGTCCGCTTCCGTTTCATCGGCCCGGTTCGCAGCTTTTCGCAGCAACTGCGCCAATCGCCACATTAACCAGCTGCCGAACAGGATCACCGGTAAGGTAAAAAAAGCCGAGCTGGCAGCCGAAAAAGAATAATCCCCTTTCCAGGCGGTCAGCAGAATAATCAGCCCGATAAACACCCCAAGCCACTGACAGATATGAATGCCCTCCGTGGCAGACGCATCGTCCAGATGAATGATCCGCTGCTCCGGCGTCTGAGGACGGAAGATCAGAAAGCCCAGCCAGTGGCTGATCACGATATAAAGCGCCGCCCCCGCCAGCGACTGAATCGTCAGTTGTGCTGAGGGCAACGGCAGCTTCAGCTGCCCAATCGCAGTCAGCAACAACAAGGCCGAAAGCAACGGAAAGACGAGTCTCAGTAAGGTTGAGAACAGGTTACAAATCAGAATATGGCTCTTCCGGCGCAGCGTACGGCTGTACTGGTCCAGTTGGTTAATCCCCCAGGGCTGAGCCAGAATCATGGTGAGCACCGCCACAGCGGTCAGACCGACAAATGGCAGGATTGATCCTGTCATTGCCCTGGCTTTGTCTGCATCTTGCCGGGCGGCCTGAAACTCAGCTTTGACCTGACGCGCATACTGAACCAGTTCACTCAGCGCATCGCCCCAGTGTCCGGGCCACAATGGCGTCGGACTTTTATCCAGCAGTTTGTCGGTCAGCTGCCTGCGGATCACTTTATCCACTTCGCCCACCATCAGGTTGGCCCGTTCGTAGGCAGCAACCGCCAGAAAAAGGGGAGCGCTGGCGGTGGCCAGTTCATTTTCAAGCTCACTCCGGCGACTGGCGATCACCTCCGGCTCACTCTCCCCTTCTTTGGGCGCCGGGCCGAGCGATTTAATCTGTGCCTCCAGCCAACGTACATCCACAGATTTATCCTGCGAGATCTGGTATGCCTCGGCCCGCTGCTCAGCGAGCGTCGCCCGAATTTGCTCCAGTTTGGCGGTATCCGCTGACGGGGTTTTGAGCATATCCCGGGCCTGAGAGGCCGTCTGATCCCAGCTGACATAAGGCTCTTTCTGGTGCAGAGCTTTCAGCTCCGTTTCTCCGGCGCCGGCCAGTCCGACATCCAGCAGCACTGGCACAAGACAAAGTAAAAACCACACTCGCCAGGCTTTCTGCCCCAATTTTCGACCAGCCTTTCGCCAAATTTTTCGCCAAAAATGTTGCCCGGCGTTTCGAGATTCCATCACCGCTTGCATGCACGACATCCAGACACAGGAACACATCATGAGCTTAAGCGATAGCTATTGCTCCGGTCGTCATAAGGCTAAGAAATCAGACAGAAATGAGCCGTCTGGATAACAACTCACTAGATAACAGTACACACGAAAAATGCCGCACAAGGCGGCATTTTCAATGGCTGAAGTTCAATCAACTTATTCCATGTTGATCGCACTGATCTTATGGATGGCCAGATCGGCGCCATTAAATTCGTCTTCTTCGCTCAGGCGCAAGCCGGACAGTTTATCGACCAGACCGTAAACAATGAAAGCCCCGACAAGTGCGATGACAATGCCGATGCCGGTACCCATCAGCTGAACCACCAGACTGACACCGCCGATGCCGCCCAGCGATTGCAGACCAAAGATCCCTGCGGCAATACCGCCCCAGGCACCACACACGCCGTGCAGGGGCCAGACGCCGAGTACGTCATCAATTTTGGTGTGATTCTGAATATAGGTAAACAGCCAGACAAAAACCGCTGCGGCTACAATCCCGGTCACGAAAGCACCCAGCGGGTGCATCAGATCGGAACCGGCACACACGGCAACCAGTCCGGCCAGCGGGCCGTTGTGAATAAAGCCGGGGTCGTTTTTCCCCAGAATAACCGCAGTAAGAATACCGCCAACCATTGCCATCAGTGAGTTCACCGCAACCAGCCCGCTGACGCCATTGATCGACTGTGCCGACATCACATTAAAACCGAACCAGCCGACACATAAGATCCAGGCGCCCAGCGCCAGAAACGGAATATTCGACGGGGCGAAGTTGGTGTGTTTTCCGGCCCGGATCCGGCCTTTTCGCATGCCCAGGAGCATCACAGCGACCAGTGCAATCCAGCCGCCGACCGCATGCACCACCACAGAACCGGCAAAATCGTGGAACACAGCACCGAACTGGTTTTCAAACCAGGCTTGCAGGCCAAAATTGCCGTTCCAGATCATGCCTTCAAACAACGGGTAGACAAAGCCGACAATAAAAAAGGTGGACACCAGCACCGGATTAAACCGGGCGCGTTCCGCAATCCCGCCCGAGACAATCGCCGGAATGGCGGCAGCAAAAGTCAGTAAAAAGAAAAACTTCACTAAGGCAAACCCGTTCCCCTCAGACAGGGTCTGCGCATCTTCAAAAAAGTGCGCGCCATAAGCCAGCCAGTACCCCACGAAGAAATAAGCCACCGTTGAGACCCCAAAGTCAGCCAGAATTTTCACCAGCGCATTGACCTGATTTTTCTGCCGGACGGTCCCGACTTCCAGAAACGCAAACCCGGCGTGCATCAGAAACACCATGATCGCGCCGAGCAGTAAAAATAGTGTATCCGCGCTTTGTGTCAGGGCCTGCACGGCCCCGGAAACCTGCGACATCGATTCAGTCATTGAACTCTTCCCTAAGTTCGCACAAGAACTGTGCAAAAAACAACCAATAGCCCTAAAAGAGGGCAAAACTTTACAAGACTCAGGGTTAAGCAATAAGTGTTCCAAAAACACCAGACATGGACACGACTGAACAGCAATAAATCAAACTATTGATATTTAATCAAATAAAAAACAAATCTCGTATTATCAACATCGGGCAAAGGCTTTACGCCTGCACCACGAGCGTGCTGGATGACCTAAAGTTGTGCAAGAAGGTTTTTTGGGAATCGGAAAAATGCCATTCCACATTCAGCCATCTTCAGCCATCCTTATTCGCACTTTTCGCATTGCCTGTATGCATGAGCTGCTGGCAGACGCCCAATTGAGTCAAAGCACACCCAGAGACATACCTGGAGGGAATAATATCAGCATTCGCTATAGATAAACTGCACATCGCAAGCCGGGATATGAAATCGTTTACAAAAAGAAAAGCGTTTAAACGCTTGGAATCAAGTTCACATCTTTTGGCACAAATATCAGAAAACCTTGGGTTGCATATCATAAAATATGCACAAAACCTCACTTTTCATGCAATAAGCTTATTTCTTGAGGGAAATTGATATGATATTTTTATGCGCAGCTGGCAGGTCAATTTTCCTTACTGGCTTATTTTACTGAGAAAATATTGTACCCTTTTTTACCCAACCAAGTGCAAAAGCATATTCCTTTAACGAAATCCATCGCACTTTTCAGCTTGAGTAAAGCCTTTAGACAAGGATATCAGTAAAATAATTTATGACTTTTGCGAATGCCTTTCGCATTCATTCTCACTGCGAGCGGGAAGCCATTCATATGGAATATTTAGAGCGAATTAAGCGCCTGGCGAAGATCCAAGGGATCAGCCAAAAACAACTCGGTGAAACACTGAGTCTTCAACAAGGGACGATGAGCCGGAAACTGTCCGGTAAGTACGGCATTGAAGTACGCGAGCTGGAAAAAATCGCGGAAACACTCAATACTTCAATCAGTTATCTGCTGACGGGTCAAATCGACTCCGGAACGCAGGCAACAACCGCCATCAGCCACGAAACGGGACATCATTCGACGTCAACCTACATTCCGATCATTCACCGCAAAGACTATCTGTCTTATCGTGAAGGCGGGAATGTCGAGGTACTGAGCAAACGTGCGATCCCGCAACACCTGGATCGCGAAGACTGCCTGGGCCTGCTGGTTGATAACGAAAACATTGCACAGTGCGCACCACTGGGCAGCTATGCGCTGGCCACGCGTAAGGCACCCTACCGTCCGAAGCAACCTGTGTTTGCCTCGGTCCGCGGCAGCGAGCCCGATTTTTATCATATGACGCAGCTGGCTGACGGTGTCGTCTTCTCCACCTCACAACCGGACTTTCCAAACCTGTTCGTCAACCACGACGAATTCAAAATTCACGGTTATATCATTCAGTCCGACTGGTCATTCGACCGCCTCTGATCGCAAATTTAGTGCTCCTGTCGCTCCCCCCTGACTCACAAATTCATCCGGTTTCGTCAGTCAGGGGTGACAGCGCCCCTTCAAATCGTACAATAGCGGCATGAAACTGAAGGAGCATGCCATGTCTATTGCTACACCATCCCCCGCCACAGAGATCCACGTCATCGTTGCATCCACCAATCCGGCCAAAATCCGGGCCGTTGAGGCAGCCTTTTGCGACGTCTTTCCCGGGCAGACGCTGAGCATCCGGGGACTGGCGGTTGACAGCGGTGTCCGCGCCCAGCCGATGTGCGCCGATGAAACCCTCACGGGTGCACGCAACCGGGTCGAACATGCCAAATCACAGCAACCGGATGCTCACTTCTATGTCAGTCTGGAAGCCGGCCTTGATGAAGGCGCCACCTTTGCATGGATGGTCATCGACAATAGACAGGTGCGGGGTGAATCACGTTCAGCGTCCCTGCCGCTGCCGCCTCAGGCACTGGCTCGTTTACATGACGGTGAAGAACTGGGCGACGTGATGGATGACATGTTCCAGCAGCAGAACGTCAAACAGCAGGGCGGTGCGATTGCCATGCTGACCGGCCACAAGCTCAGCCGCAGCAGCGTTTATCAGCAGGCACTGATTCTGGCGCTGATTCCGTTCATGAACCCGGCCCTTTACCCCGCAGAATAAGCAAAAAAAAGCACCGGCCCTGTCGGAGCCGGTGCATGTTCTCGAGTGCTGTCAGTCAGACACGAATACTTACTGAGCGTCCTGCTGTTTTTTCAGGATATCCGACAACCACTGACGGATGTCTGCATCATGGTGCTTCAGCTCATTGGACCCCCGGGTGATGGTCGCCACGCCGACGCCCAGCAGTTCGCTGATCTTCCGCTGACTGCGGTCGCCGTTCAGCAGCTCATGAAAAATATTCACCCGGGCAATCAGCGATTCCCGCTCATCCGGGGTCAGTAACAGGCGCAGCAGCAGTTCATCTTTGCCCTCGGCTGATGCCTGACGGAACAGGGAGACAATTTGCTGCCAGTCAGTAAATTCCGGCGTATCGGCTTGAGATGACATGGTTTTCCTCAGTCTTCGCCTGTGCAAAACAAGTTCCTCTGCACAGGCTGGTTAACGCTGACCGGATTCTACCCTGAACCGGAGCCGATATCGACTCTCGGCCTCAATACTGCGTGTTCAGTTCCTTGCTCGTCAGCAACTCCGTCGGATTCCCGGTCAGTTTGTCGTAATACACCTCAAACATCAGCACATTCTGAACATAGCCACGCGTTTCACCAAAAGGAATAGTTTCCATAAAAGTAAAAGCGTCCAGCTGACCATCGCTGAGCTCACGCCAGCGTGTCACCCGCCCGGGCCCGGCGTTATAGGCCGCAAAGGCAAAAATACGGTTATTGTCGTAACGTGCCAGCATCATCTTGAGATAACCACTGCCCAGACGGATGTTGACCTCGGGATCTAACAAACTGTTGCTGCCTTTGTATTTGTAACCCAGCTTCCGGGCCGTATGCTTGGCGGTCGCCGGCATCAGCTGCATCAGTCCCCGCGCCCCCACCGGAGACATCGCCTGCGGGTTGAGGGCACTTTCCTGCCGGGCCAGCGCCATCATAGTAGTCATCGACAGTTCACGTTTTTTCCCGAAAGACTGGAACTGATCTTTGAATGCCAGCGGAAAACGCAGTGACAGATGCTCCCACATCTGACCGTAAATCGTGGCCTGTACCGTCAGATGATGCCATTGATTCTGATCGGCATACCCTGCCAGCGGCCAGATGGCTTTCGGATCGAGATCTTTCAGCAGATACCACCATTCCAGATTGGCATCATAGACCTTATCCTGCGCCAGCATTTCCTCAATCCGTTTCAGGGCCGGCAAATAAGGCGTCACATCCCGCTCCGCTTCGGTCAGCGTATCGACGGGAAAATCAATTTTCTCGCCCAGCACCGTCGCGGCAGCCGCGCTGTAGAAATTCCGCTCTCCGAGCAGTGCCTGATACTTCGGCTTTGCGGCAGCCGGATCGCTTTTCGCCAGCAGATGCGCCTGCCAGAACTGCCAGCGCAGCGTGCGCTGTTCTTCCTCAGACAGCTCCGAAATCCAGTCCTGCGCCTCATTCCAGTGTGCTTGCCGGAGGGCAACACGGATCCGGCGTTCAATCAGGCCGTCATCGCTGCTGTCCCGCAGCACCTGATCCCGCCAGCGGATTTGCTCCTGATTCTCGCTATCCATCAGCCGGGATGCGGTGAAATCTGCCAGGGCCTGTTTCTGCTCAGCACTGAGCTTTTGCCCCTCAGCCACCTGTCCGAACTGTTTCAGTGCAGCCCCGACGTCCGAAAACACCAAGCGCTGATACGCCAGCGTACTGAGCTGACGGTTAAAATCATTCACCTTGCTGCGCTTGGCAAAATCTGCCACCCCTTCCGGATTTTTGTACAGCGACAGCATGGTCTTGCCTTTTTTATCTGCCTTGCCGGTCAGTTGCTTATCCAGAAACTTCAGCAGACCATAGTTCCCGGCATCAAACACCAGCAGCATCCGGTCCAGAATCAGCTGACTGGTCCGTTTTCCCGCTTTCTGCCAGGCCGCCAGCAGCGGGTCGCAGTCATCATCCAGCGACTGTCCGGTCAGCCATAACGACTTGGCGCCAGCCCAGGCATCTTCTGTGTGACCGGTTTTGCTGAGTGCATAGTAATACTTGCACTGATAACTCTCCCGGTATGGCGGTTCTTTCTGAAAATCGACCATGTCCTGCCAGCGCTTGGCATCGACCAGTTCATCCAGATAGGCATAGCCCAACTTGATCGTGAAAGGAAAATCCTGATATTTATCGATAAAAGCCCGGACTTCCGCAGGTTTCCGGCGGGCCAGCCCGTCCTGAAACTGGCGGTAATCCAGATAAGGTGTCAGTGGGTAATCATTGAGTTTCGATCGGTACGACTTGTAAGTAGCCTGATCATCACTTTCCAGTGCCGCTTTGGCAGCCTCGTACCACGTTCTTTGCTGCTCCAGCGAAGCGGCCTGCGCGACGCCTCCACCCAGCAGCACCCATAGTCCAAGACCCAGAATCCAGCGACCCCGACGGTGCACAACTGCTTCAGACTGCATACGTCTCCTTTCCAGCTAATTTATTGTCTGCGCTCAATATGTTAGCTTTCCCTGCCACACCCAACGTCAGCCCGGCGTCAGGCTCAGGTCAGAAAGCCAGAGAAGCCTTCAATTTTCTGATCTGCGCTCCAATTTGTATGCGTTCAATCTGCCCCGGAAGGCGTTCACCTGATAGAACGGTCATCTATTCATCTTAATCATCATTGTGAGACATTGCTGTTAAACTTAGGCCCAGAATGGTTAAAATACCCCTTTCTCCTTAGATCTAGAGATGACTTACGGAAATGGCTGAATACGTCTATACCATGTCGCGCGTGAGCAAAGTTGTGCCACCTAAGCGACAGATCCTGAAAGATATTTCACTGAGCTTCTTCCCGGGCGCGAAAATCGGCGTACTGGGCCTGAACGGTTCTGGTAAATCCACCCTACTGCGGATCATGGCCGGCATCGATACCGATATCGAAGGTGAAGCCCGTCCGCAACCCGGCCTGAATGTCGGTTACCTGCCACAGGAACCCGTCCTGGATGAAGAGAAAACGGTTCGTGAAGTGGTCGAAGAGGCCGTCTCTGACGTCGCAAATGCATTGGCACGTCTGGATGCTGTTTACGCGGCATACGCGGATGCCGATGCCGATTTCGATGCCCTGGCGAAAGAACAAGGCGAACTGGAAGCACTGATCCAGGCGAAAGACGGCCATAATCTGGACAACACCCTGGAGCGTGCTGCTGATGCCCTGCGTCTGCCGGAGTGGGATGCCCAGATCAAGCACCTGTCCGGTGGTGAGCGCCGCCGTGTCGCGATCTGCCGCCTGTTGCTGGAAAAACCAGACATGCTGCTGCTCGACGAACCGACCAACCACCTGGATGCAGAATCTGTGGGCTGGCTGGAGCGCTTCCTGGTTGATTACACCGGTACAGTGGTAGCCATCACGCACGACCGTTACTTCCTGGACAATGCTGCCGGCTGGATTCTGGAACTGGACCGGGGTGAAGGTATTCCATGGCAGGGCAACTATACGTCCTGGCTGGAGCAGAAAGATGCCCGTCTGAAGCAGGAAGCCTCCCAGGAGAAAGCGCGTCAGAAAACCATCGAGAAAGAGCTGGAGTGGGTTCGTCAGAATCCAAAAGGCCGACAGGCGAAATCCAAAGCCCGTATGGCCCGCTTTGAAGAGCTGAACACCACAGATCACCAGAAGCGGAACGAAACCAACGAGCTGTTTATCCCGCCGGGTGAGCGTCTGGGTGACAAAGTCATTGAAGTCAGCAACCTGACCAAATCGTTCGGTGATCGCGTCCTGATCGATGATTTGTCCTTCAGCATGCCGAAAGGTGCAATCGTGGGCATCATCGGTGCCAACGGTGCGGGTAAATCAACCCTGTTCAAAATGCTGAGCGGCACCGAGCAGCCGGATTCAGGCAGCATCGAACTGGGCGACACCGTGACCCTGGCGTCTGTTGAACAGTTCCGTGACAGCATGAACGATACCAACACCGTGTATCAGGAAATCTCTGAAGGCAACGATGTCATTCGCATCAACAACTTCGAGATTCAGTCCCGCGCTTATGTGTCCCGTTTCAACTTCAAAGGCAGCGACCAGCAAAAACGCATCGGCGAGCTGTCCGGTGGTGAGCGGAACCGTGTCCACCTGGCAAAACTGCTGAAAGCCGGCGGCAACGTGCTGCTGCTCGACGAACCAACCAACGACCTGGACGTTGAAACCCTGCGAGCACTGGAAGAAGCCCTGCTGGAATTTCCGGGCTGTGCCATGGTGATCTCGCACGACCGTTGGTTCCTGGACCGGATTGCGACTCATATTCTGGATTACCGTGATGAAGGTCAGGTGAACTTCTTCGAAGGCAACTACACCGAATACACCGACTGGCTGAAAAAGACCCTGGGTGCGCAGGCTGCAGAGCCACACCGCATCAAGTACAAGCGCATTGCGAAATAATCACTTCCCTGCAAAAAATGAAGGCTGCCTCCGGGCAGCCTTTTTATTTGGGGCGGTATATCCAGCAGTGATGATTGAAGGTTCTGTCAACAAACCGTTGTGTCAATTGGGCAAGCCGGAAAGATGGCCCTACACTCGAAGATATCAATCCGTGAAGGTGTACACAGATGATGAAAGAAAGACGCCAGTTTATCCGCATTGTGTATCAGGCTCCGGCGACGCTGCGGCAGGGGGACTTCCAATGGAATACCGCCCTGAAAGATATCTCGCTGCATGGCATCCTGCTTTCCCGTCCCGACGGTTGGCAACCCGGGGGCGATCCGGCCTTTCAGGTTGATGTCGTCCTGCCGCAGACCGATGTCCACCTCACGATGCTCGCAGAGCTGGTCGATCAGAACAACCACAGTCTGCGGATGAAAATCGTCAATATCGATATCGACAGCATTTCCCATCTGCGTCGCCTGATCGAGCTCAATCTCGGCGATGATGCGCTGCTCCACCGCGAGCTGGAGCATCTCGCTGATCTGGCTGAAGATGAGTAGCCGCTAACCGGCGACCCGTTCAAAAGCCCCAAGGGCTTCCTGCAAATCTTCAACCGGGATAATTTCAATGCCCGGTAAAGATCGGCTGGCATTGGCTTTGGGGATAATCGCCCGGGTAAAACCCTGCTTCGCCGCTTCCCGGATCCGCTCAACGCCATTGGCAGAAGGACGGATATCCCCGTTCAGGCCAATTTCACCGAACACCAGAACATCCTGCGGAATCGGTGCATTCTTGAAGCTGGAAAAAATCGCCAGCAGCACCGAGAGATCTGCAGACGTTTCTTCAATCCGGATCCCGCCGACACAGTTCACGAAGATATCCATATCCGACAGCATCACCCCGCCGTGACGGGCCAGCACCGCAATCGACATCGCCAGCCGGTTGGAATCGTAGCCCACGCTCAGGCGTCGCGGTACTTCGGTCAGTGACTGGTTACACAGCGCCTGAATTTCCACCAGCAACGGCCGGGTACCTTCCCACAGCGTGGTACAGACTGAACCGGCGTGGTTTTTGTTGGAGCGGCTGAGGAAGATAGCCGACGGGTTCTTCACTTGCTTCATGCCGGTTTCTGTCATGGCGAAAAAACAGGACTCTGAGTCTGCCCCGAATCGGTTTTTCGACGTTCGCAGCACCCGGAATTTTTCATCAGAGGTCGACGACAGGGCGAACAGGCCGTCCACAATATGGATCAGTTGCATCGGACCGGCGACATTCGAATCTTTGTTGATATGGCCGACAATCATGAAGGTCACGCCTTCCGTCTTGGCAAACCGGGTCAGTGCCGCTGCCGACTCTTTGACCTGACTCGGACTGCCCGCAGCAGAATCATTGTGCGCCACGGTCATGGTCTGAATCGAGTCGATAATGACAAACTCGGCTTTCTGCTCCTGGATATGGTGCAGGATCTGTTCAACCGAGGTTTCAGCAACCACCTGAATTTTATCGATATTGGGCGTCCCCAGGCGCTTAGCCCGCTGGGAGATCTGATGAATAGATTCTTCACCGGAGACATACAGCGCCTCACGCGAGCCCGCCACAGACCCGATACTTTGCAGCAGCAAAGTGGACTTACCCGCGCCCGGATCACCACACAACAGCAGGACTGAGCCAGGCACAATACCGCCGCCCAGTACCCGGTCCAGTTCAGAGATCCCGGAACTGAACCGCGGCAGATCTTTGCTCTCAACCTCAGACAATTTCTGAACCTTGGTCGTAGCTCCGGCATAACTGCTGGCGGTACCGCCACCGACGCTGCCCAGCGCAGACTTGGTCTTGGGGATCGTAAATTCTGTAATGGTGTTCCAGGCGGCACAGGCATTGCACTGCCCCTGCCAGCGTGGAAAATCAGCGCCGCATTCACTGCAGACGTAAGCTCTTTTGGTTTTCGCCATTGTAACCCTTCAGTGACCCAAGCCCGTGGCCTGCCAAACCGTGCGGCAGCAGGTGAATAAAATGACGAATAAACAGCCAGGATATGCGCCAGGCCAGACTTTCCGTCCACAAGCTTATGACAATTTTCATTTTTACTGCACAATTGGAAATCATACCCGATTGAGACCAAATGCTAAAACCACTATGTTGCTGGACGAATACAAAGGACTGATTGAACAATTGCTGCCTGCTTATGACAGCGAGGATTTCAACGACTTATTTCTGCACCTGACCGCAGACTTAAGTGGCCCGGCCCGCCTGCAGGTCAAAATGGAGCTGAACCGAGTGATGGCCCCCTGCCGTCAGGCGATTGATCTGCGTGGCAAAGTCAACGGCGAATGCCGTCCGTACGAGCTGCATGGCATGACCCACTGGCTGGATGATGTGGCGATGAACGTGTACCGCCGACGCATCAAAGCTTATGGCGATCAGTACCGGATCGGCCTGTATGAGTCGCTGATGAACACCCGCAATAACTTCCGGGTCATGCAGCAACAGCAGCAACAAAAGCCACAGGAACCGCAACCCGCAGAGAAAGAAGCGCCGGTTGCAGAAGAAGTCTCGCCATTTTCGGCAGAGCTGCTGCGTTTTGGCTACCATCTCAGCCGCAGTGAGCAACGGGTCCAGCTCACCACCCCAGTCGTATTGATGCTGCCCTATTCGCAGGAGGTCAACGGGACCACGGCCGATATCTCGCCATCGGGTGCACGTTTTCGGGTATCGTCTGCTTTCCGTTACTTTGAAGGGCAAATGATCACAGCTTATTTCCCCGAACTGGCCAAACAGTTAAAGGACGACCGCCTGATTCAGGGGATCACATACCGGGTACTGGGCGTCACACCGCATGCAGACAATGACAGTTTCACCTGGCTGCGTCTGGTGCTGGTCGAACCGAGTGAAGCCATCAAGGCTGCCATCGAAGCCCGCCTGCAGATGGCCTCGAACCGCTCACGCCGCAATTATGAAGATAAAATCATTCAGACCCGGACCCGGGGCTACGAGCACTGTTTTCTGAAACATACCAGCAGCATCCCGATGTTTTTTGCCGGCAGTGAACTGAAATACTGCCTGCTGACCGAACATAACCGCCATGTCTGGGAACACTGGCATGACGAACGCAATCAGTCGGTGATCAACCATCTGTTGTCTGAAGAGCGGATCAGCACGCTGGGCAGAGAAGGACTCAGCCAGTGCAGCACCCTGATCTACAGCTTTACCCATCAGCATGAAGAGAAAACTTATTTTTATTCGGCTGCACTGCCGGAGATGGGCGTCGAGGAACGGCAACTGTTCTGGCATATCGGTGCGGCCCGGGAAAGCTGGCGAGTGGTTCGCCTGACGCTGTATCCGATCAGCCAGGAAGACCGGAATCAGTTACAGGAAATTGCCCCGGAACTGCTGGAAACCCTGTCGACTCTGACCCATATCGGTGTCTTGCAGGATCTGACGAATCTGGCCGGAAGGCATGATTACCGCCTGACCGAAAAACCGGCTTTGCCGAGCAAACACCTGCAGACATTTCGCCACCCGCGCAATCCGGTGTCCGGGACCCGGGCAATCTACTTCGACCCGAAACCACAGCGCAGCGAATCCCGCTTCCTGTTCAAAACGCCGGTTACGCTTCAGCTACCGGCTGAATCCGGTCAGGAAGGTGTTGTCGTTAATGGCCATACCGTCGATATTTCCACGCGGGGACTGAATCTGCGTCTTGCAGAGCCCCTGGAAGCCAAACGCGGCGATCAGGTCAAAGTGACTTTTGATGAGCTGCTGCAAATGGCCAAAGAGGCACCACTGCGGCGTATCCCTTATCAGGTGGTTCGCCTCAGCCCGGATCGGCGCAATGTTCAGTTCGAGTCCGGTAACGGTGAAGATGTCACCCGCAGTGAGCACTTTCTGCGCCGCCTGATCAAACACAATGAAGCACGTCTGCCGGTCAGCGAGGAAATCATGCCGGCAGGTCCGCTGTTGCTGGCAATGCACCAGATGCTGCTGACCCGCCTGAACTGCCTGCCATTTTTCTGCGAGAAAATCGACAATCAGGTCAAGGTAAGGGCGATGGGCTCCAACAAACCGCTGCCAACACTGGGTAAACTGTTACTCCAGCATGGTGAAGGAAAACGGGTCTCGCTGGCCCCTATCTTTCAGAACCGGGTCAAGCAACTGCTGAGCGAACCGATGCGTCCTGTGGCCGTCAGCCAGCCTTATGTCCGTGAACTGTATCTGGCGATTTTGCCCCAGTCGGGTGCCCAGCCCAAAATGATCAGCAAACTCTTCGATGATTTCCCGACCGGTGAAAGTCGCCGCCGATTTGCACAACAGGCCCGCGAACAGGGACATTTCCTTGCCATCCGGATCGCTGCCGTGCCGGTGATGGACCCGACCACGGCGCTGATCAGCCGGGAGCTGGCCGAACTGTCCCGGGTCGCGATGCACCGGGCCCGCTCACTGGAGATAGAGTTTACGTCACTGACAGGATTCGGCGAATTTTACGACATTACCGATGAGGTCTTACTGCGGCTGGGACTGTAACGATTTCCTTTCAGGGATTCGTTCGATGATCCCCTGAGAGCAACGTGTCGCATGACAATTGTCATTCCCGCACAAGCGGGAATGACGGGGTGATTGAGATGGCAACCTCAGCGACTGATTCCGGTTGACTTACCAGCCAATCTTCTGAGGCCACAGCGAAGCAGACAGCAGACAAAGCACGCCGCCTAAATCGGCATAACGGACCGCAGCCGGTGCCGTGGCCTGAACTTTCGGCTTGGCATGATAGGCAATGCCCAATCCGGCCGCAGCCATCATCTTCAGATCGTTGGCACCATCACCGACAGCGACAGTATTGTGTGCTGCAATGCCGTATTCTTCGGCCAGCTCACGCAAAATATCAGCTTTTGTCTGTGCATCCACCACTTTCCCCTGCACCTTACCGGTCAGCTGACCGTCGATAATTTCCAGCTGATTGGACTGGGTATAACTCAGGGCCAGCGTTTCTTGCAGATAGTCCGAGAAATAAGTAAAACCGCCTGAGGCAATGGCCGTCTTCCAGCCATAGTGATGCAGCGCATCCACCAGTTCCCGCATTTCCGGCATCAGCGGGAGTTTCTGGCGGACCTGCTCCAGAATCTCCGCACTGGCGCCTTCCAGCGTCGCAACCCGCTGGCGCAGGCTCTGTTCAAAATCAAGCTCTCCCTGCATGGCTCGTTCGGTCACTTCAGCAACCTGTTCACCAACCCCGGCCAGTTTGGCAATCTCATCGATACACTCAATCTCAATCGCCGTTGAGTCCATATCAAACACCGCCAGCCCCGGCTGAGACAAATCCGGCAGGGACTGGTACGGAGCATAATCGATTTCATGCGCTTCCAGAGACTCGGTCAGGCGCTCAGTCAGCGGGTTTGCCAGCAAAAGTACCTCGTAGGGGCCGACTTTCCAGGCCGCAATCACCGACAACGGTTCACCGCTCTGGGAAGCAATGCGATCGAGACATTCCGGGGTCAGGGGCTGGCGACTGTAGATCACAGCCGAGACGTTTTTCACATCCAGGTTGCTGCTGGCAACACTCTCAGGAAAGCGGGTATGCAGCGAAGTATGTTTCTTAATGGTCAGCACGGTATATCACATCCATGTAAAAGCGTTTTCATCTCCCTTCAAAGTACCCTATTGCAATTTGTCAGGGCAAGTCCCAATATTGTTCAGTTAGTTTCATGAAAGAAGTCCCCACTATGTTTAAGTTCAAAACTGTACGCATGCAACGTATCTGGCAGTTTCTGGTATTGGCCCTCAGTTTCGTCGGCCTGATCACCATGCTGGAGTATGGTGCCCGGCTGAATCAGAACAACTTCGACATGCTGAGTGAACAAACCCAGTCTCTGTCCCGCATTATTGCCCGACAGGCGGCCAGCACGGCTTCCGATGATATTCTCGACAAAGATCAGGACCGGCTGCAGGCGCTGGTGAACCGAATTTCCGATGAACCTCTGATTCTGGATGCCAGTGTTTACGATCTGGAAGGCTCGCCGCTAGCACAGACTGAAGACGCCATGCCACTGGAACAAATCTCCGGTCTGACAACCCCTCTCTCAACCGCAAGCATTGGCCGCCAGCAAATTGTCCAGCCGGTGCTGACAGATGATGGTCAGATTGTCGGCTATCTGCGTCTGACGCTGGAGCACGGCAAGCTGGTTCAGCATGCGGCGGATCAGATCGAAAGCATGACCAATACCGTCCGCGGACTGGTGATTGCCGCGCTCTTCATCGGCTTTGTACTGGCCTATACCTTCGGCCGCCGCAAAGACGTCTGGCACTTCCCGTTCCTGCTGACCGCAAATGCGAAGGACTGAGGGACCGAACTCCGGCTGCGATAGCAATCGGCTTCCTGCACCGTCACTCAAAGAATCAAGTCATAAAAAAAGACGACCGGTGGGTCGTCTTTGACTTGGTTGGGGCCAAAGCCCCGTGCGCGTCCGCCCTGACCGGGCAGAAATCATTTATGCGTCCTTGATTTAAGCGTCCTTGGCTTAAACGTCTTTGGCTTAAGCCTCTTTGTCACCCAGCAGCACAGATTCCAGGGCAATTTCCATCATTTCGAGGAAAGTGGTCTGGCGCTCATCTGAAGTTGTTGCCTCACCCCGCAGGATATGGTCAGACACAGTACAGATGGTCAGGGCTTTGGCACCGAACTCGGCAGCGACACCGTAAATCCCGGCCGCTTCCATTTCCACACCCAAGATGCCGTACTTATCCATGGTCTTGAAGAAGTCAAAATCCGGGTTATAGAAAAGATCTGCAGAGAACAGGTTACCGACTTTCACTTCGATACCCTTGGCTTTCGCGGCTTCAACCGCATTCTGAACCATGCCGTAATCCGCAATCGCCGCAAAATCATGGCCGCCGAAACGAATCCGGTTGACTTTTGAGTCGGTCGAAGCACCCATGCCGATCACTACATCACGCAGATATACGTCATCACGAACAGCACCACAGCTGCCAACACGGATGATTTTCTTGACGCCATAGTCTTTAACCAGCTCCGTGGCGTAAATAGAACAGGACGGAATGCCCATACCATGGCCCATCACGGAAATTCTGCGGCCTTTGTAAGTCCCGGTGAAACCGTACATGTTGCGGACATTACAGACTTCTTTGACATCTTCCAGGAAAGTGTCGGCAATGAACTTGGCACGCAGCGGGTCACCCGGCATCAGGACGACATCTGCAAAATCACCCATTTCGGCATTAATATGTGGAGTAGCCATCTGTTCGCTCCTTCTTGTATTTGGATTGCCTCACCCCATCCGGAGCGAGGCCAGTTGCGCATTCAGCGTCAAACATTACCGCGCTATCATGCGGTTACAGGAAAGACTGACCGAAATCCATGGCCGAGATACCGAAGTAGCTCGCCAGACTCTGACCGATATCGGCAAACGTCTCGCGACGCCCCAGAGAACCGGCCGGGATTTTCGGACCACTCACCAGCACAGGAATGTGCTCACGGGTATGATCAGTGCCCGGCCAGGTTGGATCGCAGCCGTGGTCAGCGGTAATTACCAGTACATCATCTTCTTTGAGCTGGGACAGCAACTCAGGCAGACGACGGTCGAAGTATTCCAGCGCGGCAGCATAACCGGCGACATCGCGACGGTGGCCGTAGGCCGAATCGAAATCAACGAAGTTGGTAAATACAATGGTGTTATCACCGGCTTTCTCCACTTGTGCCAGCGTGGCATCAAACAGCGCTTCCAGGCCGGTCGCTTTGACTTTCTGGGTGATCCCGCAGTGCGCATAGATATCAGCAATCTTACCGACAGACACCACCTCACCCTGCTTCTCTTCCACCAGCTTCTGCAACACGGTTGCTGAAGGCGGTTCAATCGACAGGTCACGGCGGTTACCGGTCCGCTCAAACTGACCTTTCTCCGGACCGATGAACGGACGGGCGATCACGCGGCCGATGTTGTAATCTTCCAGCTCTTCACGCACGATTTCGCAAAGTTTCAGCAGATTATCCAGGCCATACGTCTCTTCATGACAGGCAATCTGGAACACAGAATCCGCAGAGGTATAGAAAATCGGCTTGCCGGTTTTCATATGCTCTTCACCCAGATCATCCAGCACTTGTGTACCGGATGCATGGCAATTACCCAGGTAGCCCGGCAGCTGAGCGCGCTCAACGATGCGGTCCAGCAGTTCCTGCGGGAAACTGTTGCTGGTGTCGCGGAAGTAGCCCCACTCAAACAGTACAGGAACACCGGCGATTTCCCAGTGGCCGGACGGTGTATCTTTACCGGACGAGATCTCGGCCGCATGGCCGTAAGCGCCCGTGATTTCTGCCAGCGGATCCAGACCCGCCGGGAACTCACCGCACGACTCTTCCGCCGCCTTACCAAGACCCAGACGGGTCAGGTTTGGCAGATTCAGCGGACCGCTGCGGTCGGCGTTATCTGCACGGCCTTCCGCACAGGCTTTCGCGATATGGCCCATGGTGTTTGAGCCTACATCGCCGAACTTGACCGCATCTTCCGTTGCGCCCAGGCCAAAGGAATCGAGTACCAGGATAATTGCTCTTTTCATCATTGCTCCAATTTAGACATCTTCAGCACGAATACGACGGTAAACGTCAGGTGTCGCAGCTGGTGCCTGCTCAGTGATTGTAATTGCCTGACGCACGGCATGGGCAGCTTCCTGCCATTGTGCTTCATTACGGGCATGAATGACGGCAAGTGGTGTCTGGCTGTCCACTGTCTGACCCAGGCGGATCATGTCAGTCAGACCCACAGCATAATCAATGCTGTCTGTCGCCACTTTACGGCCACCGCCCATGCTGACGACCGCCATGCCCAGAGCACGGGTGTCCATCGCACCGGCAAAGCCGCTGTTTTGCGCAAACACAGGTTTGATGATCTCTGCGTTTGCCAGGTAATTGTTATAGTTTTCAACAAAATCGGCCGGGCCACCCAGGCCGTGAACCATCTTGCCGAAGCGCTCTGCTGCCGCACCGTTATCCAGTACCGCCTGCAGTTTAGTGCGGGCTTCACGGTCATCTTTGGCCAGCCCTGCATTCAGCAACATGTCGGCACACAACGCCATGGTGACTTCGAACAGACGCGGGTTGCGGTATTCACCGGTCAGGAACTGAACGGCCTCACGCACTTCCACTGCGTTCCCGGCACTGGACGCCAGCACCTGGTTCATGTCCGTCAGCAGCGCTGTGGTCTTGGTACCTGCACAGTTTGCCACGGCAACGATTGATTTCGCCAGTTCTTCTGAAGCTTCGTAGGTCGGCATAAAGGCACCGGAACCCACTTTCACGTCCATCACCAGAGATTCCAGGCCAGCGGCCAGTTTCTTGGACAGAATGGATGCCGTGATCAGCGAAATATTATCAACAGTCGCCGTGATATCCCGGGTCGCATACACGCGTTTGTCGGCCGGTGCCAGATCGCCGGTCTGACCGATAATCGCCACACCGGCATCTTTGGTCACCTGACCGAAAACGTCGTTCGACGGCATGATGTTATAGCCCGGAATAGACTCCAGTTTATCCAGCGTGCCGCCGGTATGACCCAGACCGCGGCCGGAGATCATTGGTACGAAGCCGCCGCAGGCAGCAACCATCGGACCAAGCATCAGAGAAGTCACGTCACCCACACCACCGGTGGAGTGTTTGTCGACAATCGGGCCACCGAAATTCATGTGGTCCCAGTTCAGCACCATGCCGGAATCTCGCATCGCACAGGTCAGTGCAACACGCTCGTCCATGGTCATATCGTTGAAGTACACCGCCATTGCAAAAGCTGCAATCTGTCCTTCAGACACTGTGTCTTTGGCGATGCCCTGAATAAAAAAGTTGATTTCGTCTCGGGTCAACGCAATATTATCGCGTTTTTTGCGGATGATTTCCTGAGGTAAGTACATAAGATGCCTCGACGTGGCTGAGGAAAGGCAGAAAATGCTGCGAAAGGAAATAGGATTCCGTCAGCAGTCCAGCCGTCACGGCTCTGCCTGTCCTTATATTTGGCTGTTCCTGTGGCAGCCGGTGCTCAGACCCGCCGCCACAGACCAGTATTCCGTATGGATGAAGTCGTCAGACTCAGTAACCGCCTTCCGCGGCTTTTTCACCTTCACCCAATGTGTGCAGCAGATTTGCCAGCAAGCTGGACGCACCAAAACGGTAGTGCGCGCTGTCGGCCCAGTCTGCACCCAGAATACGATCGGCCATGGCCAGGAACTGCGCTGCATCTTCAGCAGTTCTTACGCCACCCGCAGGCTTAAAGCCTACTTTGTCCTGCACGCCCATGTCTTTGATCACGGTCAGCATAATCTCAGCGGCTTCCGGAGTTGCATTCACAGGCACCTTACCGGTAGAAGTCTTGATGAAGTCAGCACCCGCCTTGATAGAAATTTCTGAAGCCAGACGGATCAGCGCCGGATCTTTGAGTTCACCGGTTTCAATGATCACTTTCAGCAGGATGTCGCCACACGCCGCTTTACACTGTTTCACCAGCTCAAAGCCGACTTCTTCGTTCCCTGCAATCAGAGCACGGTACGGGAAAACCACGTCCACTTCATCAGCGCCGTAAGCCACTGCAGCCTTGGTTTCTGCTACCGCAATCTCAATGTCATCGTTGCCGTGCGGGAAGTTGGTCACTGTGGCAATGCGGACTTCCGGCGTGCCCTGCTCGCGCAGTTGCTTTTTGGCAACCGGGATAAAACGAGGATAGATACAAATTGCCGCAGTATTGCCTACCGGGGTTTTTGCGTTCTTACACAGCTCGATCACTTTGGCATCCGTATCGTCATCGTTCAGTGTGGTCAGATCCATCAGTTTTAACGCACGCAGTGCCGCTGTTTTTAAATCGCTCATGACTTTCTCCAGTCGAAATTGCTCTACCAAGTGTTCTGCTCCGCTGTCCCAGACCCGGCTTCTTTGCCGGCCATTGTAGCCACAGAGAAACAGAAGCGGACTTGATTCCGTGAAGACTCAGGCTAACCTGATTGACATCCTTTTCACCGCGTAAGTGGGTTTCCGAACGCTTTCCGAACGGGTAATCCCCTTACCAGCCATTCAGTTCACAGCCTGATTCACAAAAAAACCATCAGACTGCTTTCATGCAGAATCCATCATTCTGCAACCTTTCGCTGTCATATTACCAAGCCATATTCAGGCGAACCATCATTCAGACGTTTCCCAGCGTGGATAATGTGTTGACCAATTCACCCGGTGGCTGACGGCTTTTCCGCAGGCTGAAATCCTGCGTCTTCACACTCAGGAAAAGAACCGTTCGATGATCCACTGATACAGCTGACCGCCCACATAGACGCCAACAATGCCCATGACGCCTGATAATACTGGCGGTGCCGGAATCGGCAGTTTCAGTGCTGAAAATAACAAACCAACGATGACACCAGCGAGTAAAGCGAATACAACTTCATTCATGGCCTGCTCCAGTCCGGTGGCAGCCGCTGACACCGCGACAGCCGGAAAACACTCACAGAGTGTAGACCGCAGGCAACGAAGTGTCCTTTTTCCCGGTTGACCTCAGGAGACATGCTTTGCAAGGGTATAGCATGCGCGTCAGGGCAAGAGGAAAAAAGGCCACAAGACCGCTTTTTGCTATTTTTTACCAGAAAAGATTCAGATAGTTACTGAATTTGTTGGAAAGGCGAAAATCTGTCCGTCTGTCTGACAGACAAATAAAAACGCCACAGCAAACATACTGTGGCGTTTTTGTGCCTAATTAGATTCTGTTCGTCTTACAGTGACAGGAACAGACCTGCAATCGTTGCAGACATCAGGTTAGACAGGGTACCCGCGGCAACGGCTTTCATACCGAAGCGAGCGATGTCGTGACGACGGCTTGGAGCCAGACCGCCCAGACCACCCAGCAGGATTGCAATTGAGGACAGGTTTGCGAAACCACACAGTGCGAAGGAGATGATTGCACGTGTCTTCTCAGACATTGCAGCACCTGTTTCAGCAATCACCATGCCGCCATCAGCTACATCTTTCAGGTAAGGTGTGAAGTTCAGGTAAGCAACGAACTCGTTCACAACCAGTTTCTGACCGATGAAAGAACCGGCAACTTCAGCTTCGTTCCATGGCACACCAATCAGGAAGGCCAGTGGCTTGAAGACATAACCCAGGATCAGTTCCAGAGTCAGCTCAGGCATACCGAACCAGCCACCGATACCACCCAGCATACCGTTGATCAGCGCGATCAAACCGATGAAGGCCAGCAGCATCGCACCTACGTTCAGTGCCAGTTGCATACCGGAAGACGCACCCGCTGCAGCCGCATCAATTACGTTTGCAGGTTTGTCATCGTGGCTGTCATCGTCGCCGCCCATTTGCTCAACAGGCTTCTCAGTTTCAGGCTTGATGATTTTCGCAAACAGCAGACCACCAGGAGCCGCCATGAAGGATGCCGCGATCAGATATTCCAGAGGAACACCCATCGATGCGTAACCTGCCAGTACACCACCCGCAACAGATGCCAGACCACCACACATGACCGCAAACAGCTCAGATTGAGTCATTTTAGGTACAAACGGACGCACAACCAGTGGTGCTTCAGTCTGACCTACGAAAATGTTTGCTGTTGCAGACATAGATTCGGCACGAGAGGTACCCAGAGCTTTTTGCAGTGCGCCACCCAGAATGTTGATGACAAACTGCATCACACCCAGATAGTACAGCACGCTGATCAGCGCAGAGAAGAAAACGATAACAGGCAGTACTTTCAGTGCGAAGACGAAACCGCCGCCACCGAAGACTTCAAACATCTTGCCTGATACCAGGCCGCCGAACAGGAAAGAAATACCCTGATCACCGTAACCAATCACATTGGCAACAGCTTGCGATACACCATACAGCGCATCACGGCCTACCGGTACATACAGAACGAATGCACCAAAGAAAAATTGGATGGCAAACGCGCCCCCAACAGTACGTACGTTAATAGCTTTGCGGTTATCAGACAGCAGCACGGCTACCAGCAGCAGCACAACCATCCCAACCAGGCTCATAAACAGGCTCATGGTTTATGGCATCCCTATAGTTAAAATTTGGCGTCTCGACAATTCGGCTCACAAGGAGTCGGGCGCATTATACGCATGGCAACTATCAGCATGTAATGCACACGTCACACTTTGGTTGGCAACCGAGTGAAAGTTGAACATCAAGTGTGATGGCAATCACACTCAAGTTCCACTTGATGCACAATAAAAAGCCAAATAAACGTCAGAATCTTCAAATTTGAGAAGGCAATGCAAACAAGACTTCTGCATTTTTGTTAGTCGCCTGTGTTAACTGGGCTACTGACTCTGATCTCAGTTCCGTCAGAGCGTTCAAAACCTGCACGACTCTGTCCGGACGGTTCGGCTCTCCCTGGAAACCAGCCGGTGGCATATCCGGCGCGTCAGTTTCCAGCAACAATGCATCAAGAGGCAACTGAGCTATTGTAGTGCGAGTTTTGTTTGCTCTGCGATAGGTGATCGTACCACCGACACCAATTTTGATACCTAGATCAAGAAGTTGAGTCGCTTGCTGCAAACTGCCACTGAAAGCGTGATAAACCCCTCCCCGAACCGGCGAACAGGATTTCAGACACTTTAGCAATTCAGGGAAAGCCTTCCGGCAATGAAGAATCACGGGCAGGTTAAACTGATTGGACAGGGAAAGCTGCGCTGAAAGCCAGTCGGTTTGCTGGCGGCGGTCCGCATCCGGAATGGCGAAATCGAGCCCGCATTCGCCCACCGCAACACAACACGGGTCATTCCGGGCCTGTTCAAGCGCCTGTTCCAGCCGTGCCAGCGTCTGTGGTCCGTGCTCCTCTGCAAAGTACGGATGCATCCCCAGGGCATAAAACAGCGCCGGTGCCGTCGGCCCGCCGGTGTGACACAGATTTCTGACCTGCTGCCAGTTCTGCTCCCCGACCGACGGAATCACGATATGGCTGACACCTGCCTGCCGGGCCAAATCGAGATAGTAGCCGGAATTGTCCGCAAAGGGCGGGAAATCAAAATGGCAGTGGCTGTCAATCAGTTGCACGCGGCTCACCGTTGTCTCGGGTCTGGCTCTGAGTTTGGGCCTGGCTCTGGCAGGCTTTCAACCGGGCTGCCCGCTGCGCAGGATGACGGGCATCATCTTCATCATAGCGGACCGGCGCACAACAGCGACGGTTTTCCGGAATCAATCCCATGCGCTCACACCAGGCGTCGTACCGTGCAAGCCAGCTTCGAATGACGTTCAGCATTTGTATGGACTCAAAAAAGAAGAGAGCCTGATTATTTCAGGCTTGCCGAATGAAAGAAACGGCTCCCGCATATTTTCGGGACTCAAAGCACCGGCGCGGAAACACAGCATTACATCCATCACAGTGCGATAAATTTTTCGCGATTCACCCCAAGTTTTCTGGCATTTCACATATAAAACTGCCGTTTATGATACTAAGCATCATAAAACTCATAAAAACGACTTCAGAATGAAAAAGCTCAGTTCCATACTTTTATGTCTTTCGCTGGCAGCATGCGGCGGTGGCGGAGATACAAAAAATGACGGCCAGAATGCAAGCGGGGCAAACTTGCCCCTGGATCCGATCAATGCCGCGGTGAAACTGGGCGATCCCCGACTGCTGCCCAGCGACAGTGCTGCACTGGAACAACGTATCGCAACCATCATCAGTAAGGAACATTCCAGTCTGGCTTCGCTACAGAGCCAGATTTTTGGCCAGAATACGATCCAGTACGATCCCGGCAGAAACTCCCGCTATTTCAGCCTGAAGCATCTGACCAGTGCGAAAGAACTGATCACGGGAAATCAGGGCTATCCCCTGGTTACCCTGAGAGATGCAAAAGAGCGACGCAGCGTGGCCTTTGGCACCAATATCCTACGTGAGCTGGATGCCGGTTCCCACGGCGATTTTGCATCGAACATGCAAAAAATCATCGACTGGCTGCTGGTCCCCGCACTGAGCACGGGCCGTTCCGACCTCAAAGTGTCGTTTACGCTGCTCAGCAGCAGTCACTTTAATCAGTCCAAGAACTGGCTGCAAAGCCGCTACCCAAACCTGACGTTTACCCTGTGTGAAGATGAAGCTCAGCTGTCTGACTGCCTGTCACAAGCCGATCTGATCATCACCGGGACCAGCGGTTCGTTCAGCGAGCACAGTGTAACCACTGCACTGGATGCAGCAGCAGCCCGCAAGCGCGCCATGCTCTATGTGCACACCAACAGCTGGAACTCAACGCCACTGACCAACCCGGTTCTGAGCTACTTTGGCGTACAGACGCAAGCCGTCGGCGGTGCCGGCAATTATTTTACCCAGGATAAGGCCAACTGGTCGTCAGCCGCAGAGATGCGGGACCAGACCGGCTCTCTATCCGGCATTGAAACACTGATTGCCCGTCTCCGGGACAACAGCTTCAGCTTCCATATTGCAGATTGCGAAGATGACAATAACAGCTGCGACAATCTTCCGGCCTTCGGTACCGAGTTTCTGACACCGGCAGAATCACTGCGTGCCATTGTTCGCAATGTTGATGAATCCGCGACCGACATCTTCACATTGCCGGATGATTACACGCTGGAAAAACACCTGATCCTGCTTGCAGATCAATACCGGAAAAACGTCCGTTTCCCGATGTCAAAAAACAGCACCCCGACACTGACGTTTTTGAGAAGCTACTTTGCCGACCATCTGGTGTATAACACGCGTCAGATCAATCCGGTCCAGCCGGATCTGGGGAATTTCAGCCGCACCGATTTCAGCCATGTCTCCCCGGCAGAGCAAACCGTCACGCTGACCAGCCGGACACCGTGGCGTGCCGCCGGTGTTTATGCCCTGCCGGGACAGACCCTGACCGTCACCCGGACAGACCCTCACAGCGACGTGGCCGCCCGGATTTTTATCAATACCCAGCGTGCGACTTCCACCAAACCGATGGCACCGAATGACGGCTACAACCGGCCGAAATTCCTGCAGTCACATCCGGTCACCATCCAGGCCGGCGAGACCATCCACCTGACATCACCTTATGGCGGCCCGGTTCAGGTTGGCTTTACAGACAAAGGGACCGAGATGACCTTTGCATTTCGTCAGATTGGCCAGCATCCGTACTGGAAACCGGGTGAGAATGATGCTGCCTTCATCACGGCGGTGAACAACAACGCCTACGACTGGGCCGAAGTGGCGACCGAACATTTTGAGATCCACTCACGAAACAGCCGGATGCAAACCACGCTGTCTGAAAACAGCCGCTGGGATACACCGGGAGAAATGGCCACATTCATCCAGACTTATCACCACAGCGCTCTCCGGGCACTCGCGGGCTATCATGGCGAGAACATTACGCCGATCAGTGAAGTGGATTCTTTTGCTGCTGCCCATACCCTGAATATTCCTGAATGGGATCAGGTTCAGCATATGAATGCCGACCAACCCACCTGCGGCTACGGCTGCTCGGGTAACCCCTATGATGCCGGCTGGGCATTCAGCGTGCTGGGCCATGGTGACCTGCATGAGGTCGGACATAACGTTGAAAGCGGACGCTTCAAATTCAACGGCTTTGAAGGCCATGCCACCACCAACTTCTATTCCTATTATGCGAAATCTCTGGCAACCGTAAATGAGCCGGGCTACGAGCACCAGTGCCAGTCTCTGCCTTTCGACACCATTCTGGCCGATATCCAGCAAAGTCAGCTGGAAACCGATCCGGCTGCCTATATGGCGGGACGGGGATACAGCAGTTGGAGTCAGGGCGCGGCACTGGTGGTCGAAATGATGATGCATGCGCAGGACAAAGGCGCCCTGAGCAATGGCTGGCACCTGATCCCTCGCCTGCACCTGCTGGACAAAGCGTTTTCGGATGCCGATAACGATGATGCCAGCTGGGATGCAACAAAAGCATCACTGGGCTTCTCCACCTACAGCCGTGCTGAAGCGGGGACGCTGAGCAATAACGACTGGCTGCTGATCGCTGCCAGTTATGCGACGGGTCTCGACTACCGGCCGTATCTGGATTTGCTGGGCCTGAACTACAGCAGCAAAGCCGGCAGTCAGGTGGCCGCATTTGGCAATACGGCCGTCGACAAGGCGTTCTTCAAGCCAGCTTCGAACAGCGCCTATTGTGACAGTCTGAACCAGCCCAAGACCTTCTTCTGAGGCCGGATTCACTCATAAAAAAAGCCCCTGAGATCAGGGGCCTTTTTTGTTTCAGTGCAGCGTGCTGTTTCACGACTGTACTTTATCTGTTCTGCGAATCAGTGCTCACGGGTCGCACGGAAGTCAACTTCCGGGAAGCGCTCTTTCGCCAGGTTCAGGTTCACCATGGTTGGGGCGATGTAAGTGAGATTGTCTCCACCGTCCAGTGCCAGGTTCACTTCATTCTTGCGACGGAATTCGTCGAATTTCTTCGCATCATCGCATTCCACCCAGCGGGCCGTCGCAACGTTCACACCTTCGTAAATCGCTTCGACGTTGTACTCAGATTTCAGACGGGCCACAACCACGTCGAACTGCAGCACACCGACTGCACCCACAATCAGATCATTGTTCTGCAGCGGACGGAACACCTGGACGGCGCCTTCTTCCGACAACTGAACCAGACCTTTCAGCAGTTGCTTCTGCTTCAGCGGATCTTTCAGGCGGATACGACGGAACAATTCCGGCGCGAAGTTCGGGATCCCGGAGAACTTCAGGCTTTCACCCTGCGTAAAGGTATCACCAATCTGGATCGTCCCGTGGTTGTGCAGACCGATGATGTCACCGGCGTAGGCATTTTCCGCGCGGGCACGGTCACCGGCCATAAAGGTCACAGCATCCGAAATGCTGACATTTTTGCCGGTCCGGACATGGTTCATCTTCATGCCCTGCGTGTAAGTTCCCGAAACGACACGCATGAAGGCAATCCGGTCACGGTGTTTCGGATCCATGTTCGCCTGAATCTTAAACACGAAACCAGAGAATTTCTCTTCTTCCGCTTCGACCTGACGCTCATTCGCCTGACGCGGCAGCGGCGCAGGCGCCCATTCGGTCAGGCCGTCCAGCATGTGGTCGACCCCGAAGTTACCCAACGCGGTCCCGAAGAAGACCGGTGTCAGTTCACCCTTCAGGAACTGTTCATGATCAAACTCGTGTGATGCGCCCAGCACCAGTTCCAGTTCATCACGTAACTGCCCGGCCAGATCTTCACCCACAGCCGCATCCAGCTCCGGGTTATCCAGACCTTTAACAATCCGTACTTCCTGAATAGTGTGACCCTGACCGGTTGCGTACAGAATCGTTTCGTCACGGTGAATGTGGTACACACCCTTGAACTCTTTACCACAGCCAATCGGCCAGCTCACCGGCGCACAGGCAATGTTCAGCTCACTTTCCACTTCATCCATCAGTTCCATCGGATCACGGATGTCGCGGTCAAGTTTGTTCATGAAAGTGACAATCGGTGTATCACGCAGACGGGTCACTTCCATCAGCTTACGGGTCCGGTCCTCAACACCTTTCGCCGCATCGATGACCATCAGACAGGAGTCCACCGCTGTCAGCGTACGATAGGTATCTTCCGAGAAATCTTCGTGTCCCGGGGTATCGAGCAGGTTCACCAGACAGTCATTGTACGGAAACTGCATCACGGAGGTCGTTACCGAGATACCACGCTCTTTTTCCATCTCCATCCAGTCGGACTTGGCATGCTGATTTGAGCCGCGGCCTTTAACCGTACCGGCACGCTGTAAAGCGTTTCCGAACAGCAGAACTTTTTCTGTAATCGTGGTTTTACCCGCATCCGGGTGAGAAATGATGGCAAACGTGCGGCGTTTACCCACTTCGGTTAAAAAAGACATATTCAGTGCAGATCCAGTTATCGAATAAAGTCAGCCCAGGCAGGCCAGCATTCTGGCTCAGGCGCCCGGTATTCCAGTTGAGTTTGACCCGGTTCAGTCCGGGTGTTGGCTGATTAACCTGTGGTTACATCCTGGCCTCTGTTCGCTCTTCTGTGCCGTTTCGGCGATGGGAATGACTCTGTACCAGGCCATCACAAGATGCCCGGGGGATTAAGATGGCGGAATTATACGCAAAGTCAGCGCAAAGAAACAGTCACTCGCAGCCAAAGCTGCGAGCATTCTTTTGAACTGCCGCGGTGGGTACGCTCTGAGGCAGTTCACAACCGGCAGCCAGACCCGGTTCAGACAATCGGCAGGACCTGTATGCCGCGATTCAGAGCAGCAGAAACCATGAACGGTTTCACTCAGCAGCAAACACTGCAGCGGCCTTGTCCAGTACCCTCACCAGAGGCTGAGGCAGGCTGTCCATATCCAGACTGTCGAGCTGATTTTTCACCGCCAGTCCCAGTTCGGTATCCCCTTCCATCTTCAGCCGGCGCTGAAAGAACAGGGTATCCGGATCCACCTTGCGGGACGCGATACGCAACAGATCCCGGCTGGCTGCCCGCATCACCGCGTCGGGTTCCATCACGGCGGGCTGCACAGCCAAACGTTGATTGACCAGAGACACAGTAAATTGCCAGTCGATATCGGCCACAACGATAGTCACCGTTCGTCCGACCAGAAAGTCCAGCTCGCCTTCTTCAATTGCCTCGTGGAACACTTTGGCGAGCCCCAGCTCAATCACCGTCTGATGCACAAAAAAAGGTATTAGCCGGCAATGCAGACCAAGCAGCCTCGGGGCCATCTCTTGAAGCCGTGAAAATTTTGGGGAATACACCGTGCTGTCCTCTTCTTTTGGTTGTATTGCCGTCATCCTAGGCCAACAGCAGTCACCGCTTCCTGCGATAAATCAATATTTTCACCCGCCCCGCCCGTCCTCGATCAAAAGCCAGTTCTGAAAAACACCACAAAACCTGAGTCATATCAACACGGCCGTCCGTCAGCTCAATAAGATGTCGGACAGCATTTTATGAACCATCAGGAGCATTCACATGGAGCTGCTCTGCCCGGCAGGAAATCTGCCCGCACTCAAAACCGCCATCGACAATGGTGCCGATGCGGTCTACATCGGTTTTAAAGACGACACCAATGCCCGGCATTTTGCCGGTCTGAACTTTGAGGGTAAGCGTCTGGAACAAGCGGCAGACTACGTCCGCAAACACGGGCGAAAGCTGCACATTGCCCTCAACACCTTCGCTCACCCTGACGGTTTTGGCCGCTGGCAGCAGGCGGTCGACAAAGCCGCCGCCCTGGGCGTTGATGCTCTGATCGTCGCCGACATTGCCGTGCTCGATTACGCGGCTCGTCGCTACCCGGATCTCGAACTGCACTTATCGGTTCAGGCATCGGCCACCAACACGGAAGCCATTCGCTTTTACCGCGATAATTTCAACGTGAAACGGGTCGTCCTGCCCCGGGTCCTGTCGATTCATCAGGTCAGGCAACTGGCGCGCAATACCGATGCCGAACTGGAAGTCTTCGCTTTCGGCAGTCTCTGCATCATGGCGGAGGGGCGCTGCTATCTGTCGTCCTATCTTACGGGCGAATCGCCCAATACCGTCGGTGCCTGCTCGCCAGCCAAGTTTGTCCGCTGGCAGGAAACGCCGCAGGGGCTGGAGTCACGGCTCAACGGCATATTGATCGACCGCTATCAGGACCACGAAAAAGCCGGTTATCCCACCTTGTGTAAGGGACGATTTGAAACCTGCGTCGATGGGCAGTCTCAGCGTTCCCATGTGTTGGAGTCCCCCACCAGCCTCAATACTCTGAGCCTGTTGCCGGAGCTGTTTGCCGCCGGGATTGCTTCGGTCAAAATTGAAGGCCGTCAGCGCAGTCAGGCCTATGTCGCTGAAGTCACCCGCACCTGGCGTCAGGCCATCGACAGTTACCGGGCCAGCCCGGAAGCCTATCAGGTCCGGCCTGCATGGGAAAAGGCCCTGAGCGACCTGTCCGAAGGGTCACAAACCACACTGGGCGCGTATCAGCGACAGTGGCAATAACAGGAGAACTGCAATGAAATATTCACTGGGGCCACTGTTATATTTCTGGCCGAAAATTGATGTTGCACAATTCTATGAAGCCGCCTGTACCAGCGCGGCTGACATTGTCTATCTGGGCGAAACCGTCTGTGCCAAACGGCGGGAAATGAAAGTCCGGGACTGGCTGGAACTGGCCAGAATGCTGGCGGCTGCGGGCAAGGAAGTCGTCCTGTCCACCCAGGCACTGCTTGAAGCGCCAAGTGAAGTCAGTGTGCTGAAAAAATACATCGATAATGGTGAATTCAGCATTGAAGCCAACGATGTCTCGGCCATTCATCTTGCCCGGCAACACAAAGTGCCTTTTGTCGTCGGACCGGCGGTCAATTGCTATAACGCCCAGACGATTGCGCTGTTTCTGAAGCAGGGCATGTTCCGATGGTGTATGCCAGTGGAATTGTCACGGGAATGGCTGACCCATGTGCAGCAAGACTGCGACGCACAAGGCATCCGGGGACAGTTTGAGACCGAAGTCTTCAGCTATGGCTACCTGCCGCTCGCCTACTCTGCCCGTTGCTTTACGGCCCGGGCCGAAGGCCGGGGTAAAGATGAATGCGAAACCTGCTGTATTCATTATCCGGAGGGACTGGCCGCGAACAGTCAGGAAGGACAGCGTCTGTTTACCCTCAACGGCATTCAGACCCAGTCCGGTTACTGCTACAACCTGATCAATGATTTGCCCGGGATGCAGGGCCTGGTTGATGTGGTCCGGATCAGTCCGCTCGCCACCGGCACCCTGGATACACTGGCTGAATTCAAAGCGTCTGAGCTGACCTCAGGGCGACACCCGATGGCCGACCGGATTCAGTGTAACGGTTACTGGCACCGGCTGTCGGGGCTGGATACCCGGACGGTCTGAAACCGGATTACTCAGCCCTGCTTCGCACAATCCCCTATGTTGGCAGCAGGGGATTGTGCAGCAGAAGCATCCGGAATCGCCCATAAAAAAAGCTGCCCCGGTTCAGGGGCAGCTTCAATCAGGATGGAATCGATCTTTGGCAGAACTTACGCGTTCGCACGCAGGGTTTTCGCCGCGGCAACCATGTTCTTCAGGGCCGGCAGAACTTCAGCCCACTGGCGGGTTTTCAGACCACAGTCCGGGTTCACCCACAAACGCTCGGCCGGAATACGCTCTGCAGCCAGCTGCATCAGTTTCACCATCTGCGCTTCCGTCGGAATGTTCGGCGAGTGAATATCATACACACCCGGACCGATTTCGTTCGGATACTTGAAGTTATCGAACGCATCCAGCAGTTCCATATCAGAACGCGAAGTCTCAATGGTGATCACATCTGCATCCATATCTGCAATGGAGGCAATGATGTCATTGAACTCGGAGTAACACATATGGGTATGGATCTGAGTTTCATCCGCCACACCGTTGGCCGTGATCCGGAAGGACTCAACCGCCCAGTTCAGGTATTCCTGCCACTCGGACTGACGCAGCGGCAGACCTTCACGCAGTGCTGCTTCATCGATCTGAATGACTTTCACGCCCGCTTTTTCCAGATCCAAGACTTCCTCGCGGATCGCCAGTGCCAGCTGGTAACAGGATACAGCGCGAGGCTGATCGTCGCGGACAAACGACCAGTTCAGAATCGTCACAGGGCCGGTCAGCATGCCTTTCATTGGTTTGTCGGTCAGTGACTGCGCATATTGGGTCCAGGCCACAGTCATTGCGTTCGGACGGCTGATGTCACCGAACAGGATTGGCGGCTTGACGCAACGGGAACCGTAAGACTGCACCCAGCCGAACTGGCTGAAGGCATAACCGTCCAGTTGTTCACCGAAGTATTCCACCATGTCGTTACGCTCGGCCTCACCGTGCACCAGGACATCAAGTTCCAGCGCTTCCTGCTCACGCACCGCGTGGGCAATTTCTGCCTGCATCTGGCTGATGTAAGTCTCCTGATCCAGCTCGCCCTTCTTGAACTTCAGACGCGCCTGGCGAATTTCCGCAGTTTGCGGGAATGAACCAATGGTCGTGGTCGGGAACGCAGGCAGATTCAGGTGTGCGGTCTGCTTGGCAATCCGTTCCGCATACGGATGCTGACGCTCACCCAGCGCCGGAGTAATGGCGGCCACAGCTGCCTGAACGTCCGGGTTGTTGACACGTGTTGACTGACGACGGCTGTCGATCGCCGCCTGATTGTCTGCCAGAGCCTGCGCCACTGAATCACGGCCTTCATTCAGTGCACGGGACAGCACAGAAAGCTCGTCCAGTTTCTGCAGGGCAAACGCCAGCCAGGATTTGATTTCCGCATCCAGCTTCTGCTCGCTGTTCAGATCCACCGGCACGTGCAGCAGTGAACACGAAGGGGCTACCCACAGGCGCTCACCCAGATCACGGGCAATCGGCTCCAGCCAGTTCAGCACGGTATTCAGGTCCGTTTTCCAGATATTCCGGCCGTTGATCACCCCAAGCGACAAGGCTTTGTCCGCAGGCAGCGCCGCAATCACCGCATCGACTTCATTGCGGCCACGCACGGCATCTACATGAAGACCCTGGACCTGCAGATTCACTGCCAGCGACAGGTTTTCTTTCAGTTCGCCGAAGTAAGTTGCCAGCAGCAGCTTCACCTGGCCCTGATTCAGGGTCTGATAAGCTTTATTCAGCGCCTGTTGCCATTCAGCAGACAGTTCGGTGACCAGAATCGGCTCATCGATTTGTACCCACTCGACACCTTTCTCAGCCAGCAGCGTCAGCAGTTGCGCATAAACCGGCAGCAGTTGATCCAACAGATCCAGCTTATTCGAGGCGTCTTTTTCCTTGCCCAGCCACAGGTAGGTCACCGGACCAACCAGGACAGGTTTGACTGCAACGCCCTGCGCTTGTGCTTCTTCCAGTTGTGCCAGCAGACGCTGAGGGTTGAGTTCAAAACGGGTGTCTGCGGTAAATTCAGGCACAATGTAGTGATAGTTGGTATCGAACCACTTGGTCATCTCACCGGCATGCACACAGCTGCAGCCACTGTCATTCGCGGAACGCCCACGGGCAACCCGGAAGTAATTGTCCAGCTCATCGCCCGCCAGACCTTCAACACGGGCCGGAATGTTCCCCAGTGTGAAGCTGGTATCCAGCACCTGATCATAAAAAGAGAAATCGCCAACCGGTGTCAGGTCCAGTGCCGACTGGTGCTGCCAGTGCTTCTGACGCAGTCCCGCCGCCAGTTCTGTCAGCTCACCTTGTGTGCTTTCGCCTTTCCAGTACTTTTCCAGTGCAAATTTCAGTTCACGGTTTGCGCCGATACGTGGGAAACCCAGGTTATGAATTTTAGCCATCTATACGTCCTCCAAAGTTGTTGAAGACATCTTATGGCTATCTAATGATGAATTAAAATGGCATTATTTCATCAACCTATGAAAGTTACTCATGAGTTAAGGACAAATCATGATTGAACGCAGCCATCTGGCAATTCTGCGGGAAGTCCGCCGACTGGGCTCACTGACCGCTGCCGCTGATGCCCTCTATCTCAGCCAGTCGGCGCTCAGCCACAGTATGAAGAAACTGGAGCAGCAGCTCGGGACTCCGGTCTGGACCAAATCGGGCCGCAACCTGCACTTTACTCAGGCCGGAAACTACCTCTTGCGGCTGGCCGAAAGAGTCTTACCGCAATTTGAACATGCCGAAGAACAGATGCAGCAGTTTTCCAGTGGCCAGCGGGGCACACTGCGGATCGGAATGGAGTGCCACCCCTGTTATCAGTGGCTGCTGAAAGTCGTCAACCCATACCTCAAAGCCTGGCCGGATGTCGATGTGGACGTGAAGCAAAAATTTCAGTTTGGCGGGCTGGGTGCTCTGTTCGGCTATGAGATTGATGTGCTGGTCACCCCGGACCCGCTGCTGCGTCCGGGCATCCGGTATATCCCGGTCTTTGATTATGAGCAGGTACTGGTCGTGAATGAGCTGAGTCCGCTGGCATCAGCTGAATACATCACACCGGAGATGTTACTGGATAAAACCCTGATCACTTATCCCGTCGAGCAAAGTCGACTGGATATCTACACCAGTTTTCTCACACCAACCAAGTGCAGTCCGAGAAAACACAAACTGATTGAAACCACAGATATTATGTTACAGATGGTGGCTGCGGACCGGGGAGTGGCTGCACTCCCGAAATGGCTGGCCAAGGAATATGCAGAAAAATTGCCCATCGTTGCTGTTCGACTGGGAGAAACCGGCATTCACAAAAATATTCATCTCGGTGTCAGAGAAACCGATCTGAATGTCGATTATCTCAACGCCTTTATTACGCTGGCAGACTCGTTGTCCGAACATCGTGAATCCGGCGCACAATAATCAGAGTTCAGCCTTCATGATCAGCGCATCTTCACGACCGCTGTCACTGATAGTGCTGTCAGCCCGGTAGTAATTCTCCCGTCGGCTGATCAGTTTAAAACCGCTGGCCAGGTATAACTGGCTGGCGCGGACATTGCCGGCACGAACTTCCAGCCAGATCTCTTCGGCACAATCTGCCCGTGCAGCAGTCACAAACGCCGCCAGTAACTGGCGGCCCAGCCCCTGCCCCTGCATCCGGGGATCAACCGCAATATTGAGCAGACTCGCCTCACCGGCCACCGACTGGCCGAAACAATAACCAGCCACCTGACCGTCGCTCAGCATGGTCAGATTCAGGGCCAGCCGTCCCGGCGTTTCCCGGATTTGACTCTCCGTCCAGGGGAAGCGATGCGCACGCTGCTCAATGGCCCACACATCGTCCAGATGAGCTGCAGACATAGGAACGAATTCAATCATTGAATGCACAAATCTGTTGCCACAGGGCTTTTTTGTCCGCCGGGTGATCATGCATCTGGCTCAAAGCTGCCGAATGCAGGATATGGCAGTCACTCGGCGCGACGCTCTCACATCCTGCAAACCAGCACCAGGTCAGGTGATGCTCACCTAAGTCCGGAAGCGCATGCGGAGGCAAGGCCAGTGCTTGATCCGGGGTCAGTTTCATACTGCGAAGAATATTACCGAACAGCCAGGCATCATGTTCATCCAGAGCCTCTGAAGTCACAAACAGCAACTGACAGCTTTCCGGTAAATCAATCACAGGCTGAGACAAATCAGGAAAACAGTCCGGTTTCCGGATCTGCCAGCTGGTCAGTCCCATTTCCTGCAGAATCTGAATATCTCTTTGCTGCATGGTACTTTTCTTATGAAAACGCTGAAAAAGGTTCGCTGTAAGCCACCAGTCCCTGATGCCCGCTCAGCGAATCGGACAACAGTTCACGGACCATGAAAGACTCTTCCGGCACCGGCCAGCTGCAATGCAGCCCGTGTGTTGCCGCAGTCACGAAGCCAGCCTTGCGGTAATACTGACTGTCTCCCAGCACAACCACCACCGGATAGCCCAGCTCAGCCAGGATCTCTGTTGCTTCCTGCATCAGGGTCTGACCAATCCCCTGACCACGATACTCTTTCCTGACACACAAGGGTGCCAGTCCCTGCCAGCCATTATCCAGGCCATCGACAGTCACCGGACTGAAGAATATATGCCCGATCACTTCACCTTCGTCCGAGCTGGCCACCAGCGACAATGTTCTTTGTCCCTGTTCGCGCAACGCCATCACCAGGTCTGCTTCAGCCGGTGTTTCAAATACCTCTTTCAGTAAGGCATCAATGGTCAGAATGTCCGATGGCACTTCAGTTCGTATCAGCATAATCATCCTCAGAAAAACAGTCACCAGACTGTTTGCAGTCCATATTGTGCGGGCTGGTCTGAACGATAACAACCCCTTTCTTTACTGCGGCCATGAATCCCTCCGCGGTTCATCACTGGCATGAATGACTTTCGGCCCGGCCCCGGAATCAGCAGGACTGATCGCTCAATATTTGAACAAGCAAAATTTTGTTTTCCCTTTCACGGTCCCCAAAATCAGGAGAATTCATATGAAAATGACAAGAAAAGTTGACTTGATATATTTCAGGCCTGAAAGGTACAGCCAGAACAGTTCAACATATTTCTTATTCAAAACACAGTGTTAGCGATGAACACCGAAAAGGGCTTTGTCATAATTTTGTAACCAATGTCAATAAATCCATATTTTTTGTCCCATAACTCAAAGTTTTCTCACGAATGCATGAAATTTTGACAATTCGCTATTTTCTGACGTTATATTACGGGTACGACTTAGCCAGATAAGGGCATCCAGGGGATGTCAGCCGAAACAGATCATATCGCCATGCCGACTGAATTCATCAACAATTGGTTTTTTCAACTGACAGGCAATAGCCCGTTCCTGTTCGCCATTCTGGATAAGCAACACTGCTACACCGCCGTGAACCATCATTACAGCCAGTTAAGTGGCCTCAACCATGAAGAACTGGTGGGCTGCACCGACGCTGACATTCTGGGTCATGCTTTTTATGAAACGCTGAAACCCTATTATGAACGTGCTTTCAAAGGTGAGAGTGTCGAGGGTGATGTGATTTTGGATGAGCACCGCCACCACACCAGCCTGCACTTCAGCCTGTCGCCGCTGAGAACTGACACCGCAGAGATCACCCATGTCGTCTTACATGCCATAGACACCTCTGAACGTCTCCAGTTAGCCAATGCCGTCGCTGAACGGGAAGAGCAGTTCAACCAACTGTGCCGGCTCATGGCCGACGGCTGCCTGCTCATTGAAAAAAATCAGATCCTGTCTGCCAATGCTATTGCGGCACAATTACTGGGTTTTTCGTCCGCAGAAGCCATGATTGGCGAAGATCTCGGACAATTGCTGATCGACAGCCGTAACAACCGTCCTTTTGGCGAACAGCTGGCTGAATTAAGTAATGGCAAAACGTACCACTGTCTGACCAGCCCGCAATGCCAGACAGAAAATGCACTGACCCTCACACTGGGTGATGTTCAGCTGGTGGGCTCCCCTGCCAGCCTGGTCGTTCTGAAGCAACCGCATAAACAGCAGGTCCATCCGGATCAGGTCGAACAACTGATTCATACCGATCCGCTGACCGGACTCTACAACCGGCATGGATTCAGCCGGCGTCTGGAGCAGATGATCAACCGCCAGATCCCTCTGGTGATGCTGTATCTGGATATTGATAACTTTAAGAACATCAACGATTCCCTGGGCCACCATATCGGCGACCGCGTGCTTCAGGAAATCTCTCACCGCCTGCGCCAGCTGTTGCCAGAGAACGCCGTCATCGGCCACCTGGGAGGCGATGAATTCGGCATTCTGCTTCCGGAGCCGGTTCAGGCAGATATGGGCGAACAAGTTTCGAAGAAAATTATTGCGCTGGTCAATCAGCCCTTTGACCTGATGCACTTCAGCAAACATCTGGCCTGCTCCATCGGTATGGTGAATTATCCGGGGAATGGCAGCGATGCCCGTTTGCTGCTTCAGCATGCCGATACGGCCATGTATGAAGCCAAAAACCGCGGGCGGAATCGTCTGGTCACCTTTGATGAAACCATGAACAAAGAAGCCAGAATGCGCTTATGGCTGGAAATCGAGCTCCAGAAAGCCCTGCAGAACAAAGGGCTGGAAGTCTGGTATCAGCCGAAGGTCAGTGCTCGGGATTTCTCCATTCATGGCGCAGAAGCACTGGTCCGCTGGAAACATCCGATCGAAGGCTATATCAGCCCGGCCCAGTTTATTCCGGTTGCTGAACGCTCGGGGCTGATCGAGCAACTGGGCAAAGTGGTCATGCGCGAAGTCTTCACTACGGTTAAGCGATGGAAGAAACAAGGCCTGTTGCCTGGCCGGGTGGCCATCAACCTTTCACCGCAGCAGTTCGGGAATCCGAACCTGATCCAGTATGTTTCCGATTTGCAGCGCGCCACTGAAGTGAATCCGGACGATATCACCTTTGAACTGACTGAAAGTGCCATGATGGGTGAAAATGAGCACACCATCCAGATGCTGAACGCAATCAAAAAACTTGGGTTTGCATTATCAATTGATGATTTCGGTACGGGCTATTCCTCGCTGTCTTATCTGGCCCGCTTTCCGCTGGACGAGCTGAAAATCGACCGTGCTTTTATCAAAGATCTGGAAACCGTCCCGAAACAGCTGACCCTGATCGAAAACATCATCAACCTGGGTAAGTCTCTCAACATGTGTGTCGTGGCAGAAGGCGTTGAAACACGTCAGCAGGCCGCACTGCTGTCTAACCTGAACTGCGATTACATTCAGGGCTTCCATTTTTTCCGCCCGCTGCCAAAAAATGATTTAGAAACCATTCTGGTTAAAAATTTTCGCAGCCGGTACTGACAAAGCCCCGGCTCCCTTAACGTCCGTGATGGATTTCCTGTTGTGAGAGGATCTCCTCAGTCCGACGCAGCATGTATTCTTTGAATGCCTGACACCGGGCAGGCATCGGATGCCGGGGCCGAAAATACAGATTGATATCAAACTGGCTGGCGACAAAATCGGTCAGCAGCACCTGCAGTTCACCCGCATCCAGCCCCGCTTTGATCACTGAATGGGGCAGATAGGCAATTCCGGCACCGCGAATGGCCATATCACGCAATATTTCACTGTTATCGCATTCCAGCGCATCACTGATTGTCACCGCCCGGTTGATCCCATTCAGACGGAAATACCACCGGTTTCCGCCCACCAGCGAACTGGCATACAGGCACCGGTGCTCCCGCAACGCCTCGGGCTCCTCCGGCACTCCGCAGCGAGCCAGATACTGAGGGGATGCACAGGCATACAATGGCTCACTCAGCAACAACCGGCGAATGAGCAGGGAGTCTTTCTCTTCGGTTTCCCGGTTCGTTGCCTTGGCCCGGATAATAAAATCAACGTGAAGCGGATCAGTCTCACCGGCTTCAATGAATAACCGGAAATTCACCTGCGGATGCATTTCCATATATTCGGCTATGATTTCACGCAGATAGTAAGCCGCATACAGCGGCGTTGATGAAATCGTGATCACCCCACGCTGCTCGTCCGCCATACTGCCCACTTCAGAGCAAATGGTATCGATTTCAGGCAAGAGCGAAGAAAAGCGCCGGTACAGCATTTCCCCGGCATCCGTGGGAACCAGTTGCCGTGTGCTCCGTTTGATCAGTTCCACAGCCATCAGGCCTTCCAGTTCTTTGATCCACCGGCTGGCAGCGGCCGCCGATATTCCCCAGGCTTCAGCAGCCTCCCGAAACGAGCCATGCTGAATCACAGAACAGAAAAACACGATCTTATCTAACTGTTGCTGGCGAGGATTGATCCCGACCAGTTGCTGAGTCATAGCACATTCCTTATGGGTTGATAGATTTGTCTGGATATCCAGCTCAGACATTTAGCTATACCTAATGAAGGCTATCAATAATGCCTTTTGTCTTCTATATGCATCAACCCGATTATTACAACTTTCAGCTCGCTTCACAGTCTTGATTCACGGGACCACGATTCTGCCCCCCTGGCAGCCTGAATGTCGGTGAAAAAATATCCGCTGGCATCAGACACAAATCTGGGTCAATGATTGGCATAAACGACATCTTCGACAGAATATCCCTTTCCAAATCCATCCCGGGAGCAATTTCTTCCAGTACCAGCCCCTGAGGTTCCAGCCGGAATACAGCACGCTCCGTAATATACCGGACCGGTTGCTGTGTCTGCACTGCCCTGCGTGCCGAGAAAGTGATCTGTTCAACTTGCTCGACAAATTTGATCTGGCTGCCTTCGCGGCAGATATGCAGCTGACCGTCACGGACTTCAACCTCCAGCCCGCCCGCCGTAAAAGTTCCGCAGAAATACACAGACTTCGCATGCTGGCTGATATTAATAAATCCGCCGCAACCCGGCAGCCGGTCACCGAAACGGGACACATTAATGTCGCCCATCGCTGAACATTGTGCCAATCCCAGAAACGCCTGATCGATACCGCCGCCATCATAAAAATCAAACATCTGGTCCTGAGTGATGATCGCCTGAGGATGAAGGCTGGCCCCGAAATCCAGACCACTGGCCGGCAGCCCCCCAATCGCGCCCGGTTCTACCGTCAGCGTCAGACGGTCCAGCAATCCCTGCTCCCCGGCGACCACCGCTATATACTCCGGCACGCCAATCCCGAGATTCAGCACAGAGTCCGGTGCCAGTAACATCGCCGCCCGACGGGCAATCAATGTTTTGGCATCCGGATCAGACGCTACAGCCATCGGTGCTGTCTCATGTTGTTCCCGAACCGTTGCCCGCCCCACGAATGCCGGGTTAAATTGGGTGGCAAATGTCTGCATATGCTCTGACTCTTCATTGCAAAGCACCACCGCATCAACAAAGATGCCCGGAATTTTGATGGCGTGCGGATCCAGAGTCCCGGCCGGCACAATGCGTTTAACCTGAACAATCACCTGTCCACCCTGATTTCTGGCCGCCTGAGCGGTCGCCAGGTTCTCCGCAATCAGACACTCGTCTTCCATGGTGATATTGCCGTCGGTATCTGCTGTCGTCCCGCGCAAAATAGCAACATCAACCGTTAAACGCTGATAGAACAGATATTCTTCCCCGCCCAGTTCTACCAGCGACACCAGATCTTCCCGGGTAATCGCATTGATTTTTCCGCCTTCCAGACGCGGATCGATGTAGGTCCCCAGACCGGTTGTGGTCAGCGTGCCGGGTTTACCCGCAGCTGTATCCCGCAGCAAATGAGAAATAACACCCTGAGGCAAATTGTAAGCTTCAATTTCATTTTGCAGGGCCAGTCTTTGCAACCCGGGCACTAATCCCCAGTGTCCTCCGATAACCCGTTTCACCAGTCCGGGAATCGCCAGGTGATCTGCGGCCCGGCCTGCACCATCTCCCTGCCCCGCAGCAAAGAGCAGCGTCAGGTCGCTGGGTGACTGTTCGCGTTCAAAGCGCCGTCCTAATGCTTTGATAATAGATTCCGGCACCACAGAGCCGATGAACCCTCCCAGCATCACTGACTGCCCGTCCTTGATCCAGGCTGCTGCCTGTTCCGCCGTTAGTTGGGTGACTGCCATCTGCAACTTCCTTTCTACATGCAAGTATTAAAAAGTGTATGAATCCCGCCTCAAAGCTTGAATAGCCAGAGATGAAATTGTGTTTTTCAAAAGTGCTCCGCACATGCAATAATAGCATGCTAACATATTGATATTATTAAAAATTAGTTTTATCAGTTAACGCTATGGGCGCTATTGTCACCCCCAATAGCATGATAGCGCTCTCACTTTCATTGAAGTCAGGCTGTCCGTCCAGAAACCCGGTATTTCTTTTCATGACCGGGCCATCTAGGATGTTAACGGTCTGTTACATATCAACAATACGGAGAGAAAATATGGATGTTGCCGTGATATTACTCACCCTGGTCGGGCTGATGTATTTTGCCTATCGAGGTGTCTCTGTCCTGGTGCTCGCCCCCGTCCTGGCGATGGCAGCCGCGCTGCTGACCAGTGACTTCCCTTTTTTGTATGCCCTGTCGAATGTGTTCATGCCGGCTGCGGCAAACTACATCAAGCTCTACTTCCCGATCTTCATTGCCGGTGCCATCTTCGGTAAGCTGATGGGCGCATCGGGCGCCGCACGCACGCTGTCCCGCTCCATCATTCAGTATCTGGGCACCAGACATGCGATCCTGTCCGTTGTCCTTGCGACCGCACTGCTGACCTACGGCGGCGTGTCACTCTTTGTCGTGGTGTTTGCCATGTATCCGATTGGTGCCGCCACCTTCCGGGCAGCCGGGATCCCCAAACGTCTTCTGCCTGCCGCCATTACCTTAGGTGCCTTCACTTTTACCATGACGGCCTTACCGGGTTCGCCCCAGTACCTCAACACCATGCCGACAATTCCTTTCGGCACGACAATTTATGCGGCACCGTTACTGGGATTACTGGCCGGTACCATGATGCTGGTTCTGGGTGTGCTCTGGATTAAATACCGGGCACAAAAAGCAATTCTTGCAGGGGAAGGTTATGGTGAACATGAAGACAACGGAAAAGATGCCGAAGACAATACCCCCACTCCCAGTTTTCTGATGGCACTGATCCCGATTTTGCTGGTGTTTGCGATCAACTTCGTGCTCACAAACATTTACTTCAAATCTCCGACGATCATTGCTGAGTATGAAGCACTGGATACCCGTGTGAACGGTACCTGGTCGGTCATTCTGGCGCTGGTGATTGCCATCGTTTTCATGCTGGTTGCTTACCGTCGCTATCTGTTCGAAGCCAATAAACATATCTTTGATGGTTCAGTCGGCTCACTGCTTCCTATCTTCAATACAGCATCCGAAGTTGGTTATGGTGCCGTGATCACCGCCCTGACGGCCTTCGTCGCCATTAAAGCGGGAATTGCCGCAATTGATATTCCGGATCTGTTCAAGGTCGCGATTACCTCTACCAGTCTGGCCGGAATCATCGGCTCATCATCTGGCGGAACCGGTATGGTTCTGGCAATGCTGGGGAACGATTTCCTGAATACCGGCATTAACCCTGAAGTGCTGCATCGGGTGGTTCTGTTAGCAGCAGGCGGTCTGGACACGCTGCCACACTGTGGCGCTGTCATCACGCTGCTGGCAGTATGCCGCCTGACACACAGACAAAGTTACGGTGATATTGCTGTGGTCACCATGGCGATTCCGCTCATGGCTGCATTCACTGTCATTGTTGTACATCTCAGCACCGGTCTGGTCTGATTCCGTCGCAGCAACGGACTGAAATCAACCCGACGAAAAAAAACGCCCCGGGAAATCCCGGGACGTTTTTTCATTTGTTATTCGCTGGTACAGGGTTGGATGTAGATAGCATCCGACGGAAACCTGCCATCCTGACTGGGATGTTGCCGGTGCAGGCGGCATAAGTCCTGATAAATACTGATGGCCGTCACCGTAAATTGTTCCGACTGCCAGGTATCACCTTCTTCTTTGATTTGTATTTCCAGTTTCTGTCCCTGAGCCACATGCTCGGGCAAACGGATATCATACGTATGACTGAATGCCAGTAACCAGTAATCATCTATGGTGACCAGCCGCCCTTCACCCGGTGTCGTGACAGCACGAACATAATCCAGTTGCTGCCCGGCTGCCGTTGGCCAGGCACATAGACTGGCCAAAACTAAAACGGTCATTCTCTTCACGACAGCCCCCGTATTGCACCCTGATCTTACTATAGCGGCTGCAAAGGGGATGCCATTCTTAACTCAGCGACAGATCAGAGTTCTTCTTCCTCTGAAGAAACACGCTCCGTCTGTCCCTGCAACGCTGCCAGCAAGCGGTTTAATTCCAGAGAAGAAAAACGGTGCTCAACAAACTCGTAGACATTTCCCGACAGAGCCAGTTTGTACAACTGAACGGCTTCCGCATATTGTTTATTGTGCTGATATCGCTTCGCCATATAAAAATAGCTTTCAGTTAAACGCTCAGCCATTTGCTCATTGGTTTCACTGTTTTTCACAATGTCGTCGAGTAGTTGCTGCTCTGTCTCGCCATCCATCAGTACACTGGCAATGTTCCAGCCCCAGTCTTCACGCTCTGCGCGATCAAACCGGCTCTTCAGGTTCTGTTTCGCTTTCTCGGGCTCAGTTTCCAGCTCAACCATATAAAGCCAGATAGAACGATAGGGATCGTTGGGATCCTGTTGGTAGTGTGCAATCAGATCCTGCCTTGCTAACTGAAACCGGCCACCATAATACAGTGCGATACCACGGTTTCGCTGCGCGAACGGATGACTGACGTCCAGCTCCAGCGCTGAATCAAAGGCTTCATAAGCCGCGTCAAAATGTGCACTCTGGGTAAAATACACACCGAGGATATTAAAAATATCTGGCTGTGCGGGATACAACGACAGAGACTGGTTGAAGTCGAGTCTGGCCAGATCGCGTAAGCCGATGCCGTCATGCAACAGGCCGCGCTCATAAAAAATCTGTGAACGGGTCTCGTCATCCAGATCACTGCGTCCCAACAGTTGATCGATTCGAGCCAGCTGAATCTGTTGCTGTATGGTTGGCTGCAGCGGTACCGCAATCAACGGCTGCTCCCAGCTGGAGTAAGTATTCGTGGAACACCCGCCCAGCATGATAGCCATCGCGATGGCTGCGTACTTAAACCTCTTTGCAAACAATGCCATTCTCCCTAACCTACCCGTGTAAACCTTGTGTCCTCTCATCGCAATCTGATGAGGCAAAGCTAACCGTTCAGGTAACTGTTCAGTGTCTGTACATTCATTGGTATAAAAAAGGGGCTGTCACAGCCCCTTTTTACTTCTCGGTCAAGATACGTGAAAACCTGAGGGTTTACGCGTCTTCACCCGCGGCTGGAGCCTGCTCGGCCTGAGCTTCTTTCATGCTCAGACGGATACGGCCCTGGCGATCGATTTCCAGTACTTTCACCTGGACTTCCTGACCCATTTGCAGATAGTCAGAAACCTTCTCAACACGCTCCTGAGCGATTTGAGAAATGTGAACCAGGCCTTCTTTGCTGCCGATGACAGAAACAAATGCACCAAAATCAACGATTCGCACTACTTTACCAGTATAGATGCGACCAACTTCAACGTCAGCGGTGATTTCTTCAATGCGGCGGATTGCTTCTTTCGCAGCAGTCCCCTCAGTTGCAGCAATCTTCACTGTACCGTCATCTTCGATCTCAATGGTTGTACCAGTTTCTTCAGTCAGCTGACGGATCACCGCACCACCTTTACCGATAACATCTTTGATCTTCTCTGGGTTGATCTTCATCGTATGAATACGCGGTGCAAACTGAGAAATATCATCACGTGCAGTGCTGATCGCCTGATCCATCACGCCCAGGATGTGCATACGCGCACCTTTGGCCTGATTCAGAGCAATCTGCATGATCTCTTTGGTGATACCTTCGATTTTGATATCCATCTGCAGTGCAGTAATACCGTCGTTAGTACCCGCAACTTTGAAGTCCATGTCACCCAGGTGGTCTTCATCACCCAGAATGTCAGACAGAACCACGAAGTCTTCGCCTTCTTTCACCAGACCCATTGCGATACCTGCAACAGACGCCTTGATTGGTACACCGGCATCCATCAGTGCCAGAGACGTACCACAGACAGAAGCCATGGAAGAAGAACCGTTCGATTCCGTGATTTCAGAAACCACACGAACCGTGTACGGGAACTCATCAACGGTTGGCATAACTGCCTGAATACCGCGCTTCGCCAGACGGCCGTGGCCGATTTCACGACGCTTCGGTGAACCGACAAAGCCAGTTTCACCCACACAGTATGGAGGGAAGTTGTAGTGCAGCAGGAAGTGCTCTTTACGCTCACCGGTCAGCTCATCCAGGATCTGCGCATCACGCTGAGTACCCAGCGTTGCTGTAACCAGCGCCTGAGTTTCACCACGGGTAAACAGAGATGAACCGTGAGTACGTGGCAGCACGCCAGTACGTACGTCCAGTGCACGAACCATGTCTTTCTCACGACCGTCGATACGTGGGTTACCCGCAATGATACGGCCACGAACCACGTTCTTCTCCAGAGAGCCCAGCATGTCGCGGATTTCACGCTCTTCCAGCGTTTCATCTTCAGCCAGCAGAGCCGCAACAACGTCAGACTTGATTGCACCGACTTTCTCGTAACGCGCCATCTTTTCAGTGATCTGGTACGCTTCTGTCAGCAGTGCTTCAGCTTTTTCTGCAACACGTGCTTTCAGTGCTGTATTTTCTTCAGGAGCAACCCAATTCCATGCTGGCGTTGCAACTTCAGCGGCAAATTCGTTGATCGCATTGATCACCGTTTGTTGCTGGTCATGACCGAAGACAACAGCTTGCAGCATCTGCTCTTCAGTCAGACGGTCAGCTTCAGATTCAACCATCAGAACTGCGCTTTCAGTACCGGCAACAACCAGATCCAGACGGCTTTCAGCCAGTTCTTTATTGCTTGGGTTCAGAACCAGCTGGTCATTGATGTAACCCACACGGGCTGCACCAATCGGGCCATTGAACGGAATACCAGAAATCGCCAGAGCAGCAGAAGTACCGATCATGGTCACGATGTCAGGGTTCACATCCGGGTTCACAGAAACCACAGTCGCAATCACCTGAACTTCATTTTTGAATGCATCAGGGAACAGCGGGCGAATTGGACGGTCAACCAGACGGGCAGTCAGCGTTTCATTTTCAGAAGGACGGCCTTCACGCTTGAAGAAACCACCCGGAATTTTACCGGCAGCGTAGGTACGCTCCTGATAGTTTACAGTCAGAGGGAAAAAGTCCTGACCTTCGACAGCTTCTTTCTTACCAACAACTGAAACGAAGACAGAAGTATCATCCATGCTGGCCATCACAGCAGCAGTCGCCTGACGCGCCATGACTCCGGTTTCCAGTGTGACGGTGTGGTTACCGTACTGGAAGGTTTTTACGATAGGATTCACGTGAATTTCCTTAAAATATTGATCTGCTTTTTCTATTTGCGCCAGTAAGTATATCTGACACAGCAAAAAGCGTCATGTGAAGAGGGGTACTTTCAGGCCAGAATATCTTCCGGTTCTCAGAAAGATAAACTTCCTGTGCTGACCATTCACGCATCGCGACTAATGACAAAAGCCGGCATCGCCAGCTTCTCTCAATAGCCGCGACCTCAAGGTCGACGAAAACGACTCGTGAATTACAAAAAGCACCATCAGTTTACAAAGAACACCCCGGCCAATCTGACCAGAGCATACTAAAAAGAAAGGAGCCAGTTGGCTCCTTTCTCTCAAGCAATCTTAGCGACGCAGACCCAGACGCTCGATCAGGGTGTGGTAACGACCCAGATCTTTGCCTTTCAGGTAGTCCAGCAGCTTACGACGGCGAGAAACCATACGCAGCAGACCACGACGGCTGTGGTGGTCACCTTTGTGCTCACTGAAGTGGCCTTGCAGGTGGTTGATTTGTGCAGTCAGCAGTGCAACCTGAACTTCAGGAGAACCAGTGTCGTTTGCGCCTTGCGCGTATTCAGCAACGATAGCTGCTTTAGTTTCTGCATTCAGAGACATAACTCATTCCTAATACAAAAAGGTTAAATTTGCGCCAGCCAATCTCTGATTCAGCCGACGCCCGAGCCGCGAATTATACGCACCCGCCAGACAGGCCGCAAGCGGAATCTTCCCGCGGGTCTGCCTGACCGTGCTGAACGCGTATTAGTCTTTCGGTTTGTTCGCCAGAACCCGCTTCGGTGCAACCATATTATCTGCATCGATTTCACCGATACCGATAAAATCACGTTGCTCACCTGCTGTCAGCCGAACCAGCGTACCGGTTTCCGGTACACGCCCCGCCTGCACCGGCTGACCATTCAGCACATAACTGGCGACGCCCGGCAGCAAGTTTACTTCAGGCAAATCCTGAACCGCACTATCCGTCGGCAGCAACAGTGGATCCAGCAACTCTTTCGGCTGAATCTCCTGCGACTGGGCTTCTTCAAGCAGCGCTTCAAGCTGCTCAAGTGTTACCATTTTCTCCAGCGGATATTTAGACACCCCGATACGACGCAGGTAAGTGACATGCGCGCCACAGCCAAGCATTTCACCCAGATCATCAACAATCGTCCGGATGTAAGTCCCTTTGGAGCAATGCACTTCCATCTCAACTTCGTTGTCACTGAAGCGCAGCAGGCTGATTTCATACACGGTAATGTCACGGGCTTCACGCGGTACTTCTTTCCCTTCACGGGCATATTCGTACAGCGGGCGTCCCTGATATTTCAGGGCTGAAAACATGGACGGGATCTGCTTGGTCGTGCCACGAAACTTCGCAATGCAACGCTCAAGCTGGCCGCGGTCCACTTTCACCTCACGGGTTTCGACAACCTCACCATCCGAATCGGAGGTGTTGGTCCGCTCACCGAGTTTGGCAATCACACGGTAACGCTTGTCAGAATCCAGCAGGAACTGGGAAAACTTGGTCGCTTCCCCCAGACAAATCGGCAACATGCCCGTCGCCAGTGGATCCAGCGCACCGGTATGGCCTGCTTTTTCCGCAAAGAAAATGCGTTTTACTTTTTGCAGCGCGTCATTGGAAGTAATACCGCCGGGTTTATCCAGCAGCAGTACCCCATCAACCGGACGCCCTTTACGACGACGAGCCATCAGTTGCCCTCACCTTCATCCTCAGGTTCATCACCACGGCGTGCTTCATCATCTCGTACAACCTGGCTGACCAGGTTAGAAATGCGCATGCCTTCCGTCAGAGACTGATCGAAAATAAAGTTCAGCTCTGGCGTAACACGCAAACGGATTTGCTTGCCCAGTAACGAACGGATGTAAGGTGCCATTTCGCGCAAGGCTTCCAGGCTACCTTCCGGAGTCTGCTCACCCACGGTCAGGAAAGTGACATAGACTTTGGCGTAACCCATATCCCGGGAAACTTCCACGCTGGAAATGGTCGCCATGCCCAGACGCGGGTCTTTAATTTCGCGTTGCAGAATCACAGCCAGCTCTTTTTGCAGCTGCTGAGCAACACGTTGTGTACGGCTGAATTCTTTCGCCATTTGATTCTCTCTCTAAACGTCGGCTGCTATCTCGACACAAAGGGGAGCCGAAGCTCCCCTGTATTCGTGTCAGGTTCACGAGCAACCTGATTAATCCAGTGTACGCTGGATTTCGATGATTTCGTAAACTTCGATCTGGTCACCAACGCGAACATCATTATAGTTCTTCACGCCGATACCACATTCGTAGCCATTCTTCACTTCTTGTACGTCATCTTTAAAGCGACGCAGCGATTCCAGTTCACCTTCGTAGATAACCACGTTGTCACGCAGGACGCGGATTGGGTTGCTACGCTTGATCACACCTTCTGTGACCATACAGCCGGCAATCGCACCCAGCTTCGGTGACTTGAACACGTCACGTACTTCAGCCAGACCAATGATTTCCTGCTTGAACTCAGGAGACAGCATACCGCCCATTGCGGCTTTCACTTCATCAATCAGCTGATAGATGATGGAGTAGTAACGCAGATCCAGGTTCTCGTTTTCAATCGTCTTACGTGCAGATGCATCCGCACGGACGTTGAAGCCCAGAATGATTGCGTTCGATGCTGCAGCCAGTACTGCATCTGTCTCGGTGATACCACCAACACCGGAACCTACGATGTTCACTTTCACTTCGTCAGTTGACAGCTTACGCAGAGAGTCGGCAATCGCTTCCACAGAACCCTGTACGTCTGCTTTCAGAACGACGTTCAGTTCAGCCACTTCACCGGCAGTCATGTTCGAGAACATGTTTTCCAGTTTCGCTTTCTGCTGGCGGGCCAGTTTCACTTCACGGAATTTACCCTGACGGTACAGTGCAACTTCACGGGCTTTACGCTCGTCACGAACGACAGTCGCTTCGTCACCAGAAGAAGGCACACCAGACAGACCCAGGATTTCTACCGGGATAGACGGGCCAGCTTCTTCGATTTCACGACCCAGTTCGTCACGCATTGCACGAACACGACCGTATTCCAGACCACACAGAACGATGTCGCCCTTACGCAGCGTACCTTCCTGAACCAGAACCGTTGCAACCGGGCCACGGCCTTTATCCAGACGTGATTCAACAACCACACCTTTCGCCATACCTTCAGAAACAGCTTCCAGTTCCAGAACTTCAGCTTGCAGCAGAATGGCTTCCAGCAGACCGTCGATGTTGGTTCCCTGCTTCGCAGAAATATGAACGAACATGTTCTCGCCACCCCATTCTTCAGGGATAACGTCATACTGAGCCAGCTCGTTCTTCACGTTGTCTGGGTTCGCGTCTTCTTTATCGATCTTGTTCACAGCAACGATCAGCGGTACACCTGCAGCTTTCGCGTGCTGGATCGCTTCGATCGTCTGTGGCATCACGCCATCATCCGCTGCAACAACCAGAATCACGATATCCGTTGCCTGAGCACCACGTGCACGCATCGCAGTAAACGCGGCGTGTCCCGGAGTATCCAGGAAGGTGATCATACCGTTGTCTGTTTCAACGTGGTAAGCACCAATGTGCTGGGTAATACCACCAGCTTCGCCCGCTGCAACGTGTGCTTTACGGATGTAGTCCAGCGTCGAGGTTTTACCGTGGTCAACGTGGCCCATGATGGTTACAACCGGCGCACGTGGTACGGCAGTCAGGTTTTCATCACGATCAGACAGTACCGCTTCTTCCAGCTCGTTTTCTTTGCGCAGAATAACTTTGTGGCCCATCTCTTCCGCAACCAGCTGAGCAGTTTCCTGATCAATCACCTGGTTAATGGTTGCCATTGCACCCAGTTTCATCATCACTTTGATGACTTCAGCGGCCTTCACTGACATTTTGTTTGCCAGTTCAGAAACGATGATGGTCTCGCCAATCACAACATCTTGCTTCGCTACAGTTGCGGTTTTATCGAAACCATGACGCATGGATGTTGGCTTGCTCAGCTGCTGCTTGCCGCGGCCACGCTGATTACGGCCGCCACGTGCCGCCATTGGACGTTCGCGCGTCTCGCGCTCTTCGCTCTTAGGACCAGCAGCCTTTTTCTTCTTGTTACGGCGGCGAGTTGCTTCCTCGCGACGGTCTTGTTCATCTTCCGCCGCACGGGCATAGGTGGAAGTGGTCGTGTGGTAGTCTTCTCGTTCCATATCACCTGCATCCTGGCCTTTTTCAGACCAGTTTTTCTCATTCATTTCTGCCATTTTGCGTGCCTCTTCTAGCTGACGCTCACTTGCTTCTTCGGCTTTACGCTTGGCTTCCTCTTCCCGGCGACGTTGCAGTGCCTCAGCTTCTTTCTTAGCTTCCAGCTCAGCGGCGGCGCGTTTTGCTTTGTCTTCAGCTTGACGCTTTTCATCAGCTTCGCGTTGGCTTGCATCCACTGCTGCACCCTGCTCAGACTGTTCTTCCAACTGCTTTGCTTTCTCTTCCGCTAAGCGCTTCTCTTCTGCCAAGCGCTTCTCTTCAGCTTCACGCTTGGCTTCAGCCTCGCGCTTCACCTGCTCTTCTGCATCACGTTTCGCTGCTTCTTCCGCAGCACGTTTTGCAGCCTCTTCAGCCTGACGTGCTTCTTCCGCACGTTGCTCTTCTTCAAGGGCAGAGCGTTTTACATAGGTGCGCTTTTTGCGCACCTCAACTTGGATGTTTTTACTCTTGCCGCCAGAACCCGACACACTCAGGGTGCTGCGGGTCTTACGTTGCAGAGTCAGGCGGGTCGGCGCCTCGTCAGTGTTACCACCGTGCTCTTTCTTCAGGTGGGTCAACAGAGACTCTTTTTCCTGTTGGTTGACACTGTCTTCAGCTTTCTTGCTGATACCAGCATCGGCAAACTGTTGAAGCAACCGATCAATCGGGGTACCGATTTCTTCGGCAAGTGCCTTAACTGTAACCTCTGACATGCTGCTCCTCCCTTGCTAATTGAATTATGCTTCGTCGCTGAACCAGCAGATATTACGGGCAGCCATGATCAGTTCACCCGCTCTGGTCTCGTCCAGGCCTTCGATATCCAGTAGATCATCCGTCCCCTGGTCGGCCAGATCTTCCAGCGTACTAATACCCTTCGCAGCCAGTTTGAACGCCAGCTCGCGCTCCATACCGTCCAGGTTCAGCAGATCTTCAGCAGGCTCAACACCGTCAAAAGACTCTTCCTGCGCAAGGGCAATCGTGGTCAGGGCTTCTTTGGCACGATTACGCAGCTCATTCACTGTGTCTTCATCCAGATCTTCGATAGACATCAGTTCCTGAACCGGCACATAGGCCACTTCTTCAAGGCTGGTAAAGCCTTCTTCTACCAGAACAACAGCGAAATCTTCATCGATGTCCAGGTATTTCACAAACAATTCGATAGATGCCTGCGCTTCAGCCTGATGCTTGTTCTGCAGGTCTTCAACCGTCATCACGTTCAGTTCCCAGCCAGTCAGTACAGACGCCAGACGCACGTTCTGACCGCTGCGGCCAATTGCCTGAGCCAGGTTGTCTTTCTCAACCGCGATGTCCATGGTGTGGTTGTCTTCATCCACAATGATGGAGCTGACTTCAGCAGGGGCCATCGCATTGATGACGTACTGTGCAGGGTTTTCGTCCCACAGCACGATATCGATACGCTCGCCGCCCAGTTCACCGGAAACCGCCTGAACACGTGCACCACGCATCCCAACACAAGCACCGACAGGGTCAATACGCTTGTCGTTCGTCTTCACGGCAATCTTGGCACGAGAACCCGGATCGCGGGCAGCACCCATCAGTTCGATCATCTCTTCACCGATTTCCGGTACTTCGATGCGGAACAGTTCTGACAGCATTTCAGGCTTAGAACGGGTCATGAACAGCTGGAAGCCACGCGCTTCAGGGCGCACAGCATACAACAGACCACGGACGCGGTCACCTGGACGGAAGTTTTCACGCGGCAGCTGGTCTTCACGCAGGATGACTGCTTCAGCATTGTTACCCAGATCAACGATCACGGCATCACGGTTCACTTTCTTCACGACACCCGTGATCAGCTCGCCTTCATTGTCGATAAACTGTTCAACAATTTGCGCACGCTCAGCTTCACGAACTTTCTGGACGATGACCTGCTTCGCCGTTTGAGTCGTGATACGGTCGAATGTCACAGACTCGATCTGCTCTTCAACAAAGTCACCCAGCTCGATGCTCTCGTCATCATACTGAGCAGCTTCCAGAGTGATTTCCAGCGTCGGTGCAGTCACTTCTTCAACGGCTTTCCAGCGACGGAAAGTTTCGAAGTCGCCCGTTTTGCGATCGATTGCAACGCGTACGTCAATTTCCGCTTCGTATTTTTTCTTTGTCGCTGTTGCCAGTGCGATCTCCAGTGCTTCGAAGATACGCTCGCGCGGAACAGCTTTCTCGTTGGATACCGCTTCAACGACAGCCAAGATTTCTTTGTTCATTTCTAATGCCCCAATTTAGCGGTCAGAATTTTGGAACCAGGTTGGCTTTCGCAATATTGCTCAGCGCAAAGGTTTCTTCATCGCCATTCACGTTCAACGTGACCAGCTCACCGTCAACGGCAACAATGTCACCTTTCCACTTACGGCGATTATTCATCGCCATTTTCAGGACCAGGCTGACCTCGTGGCCAATAAACTGTTGATAATGTTCCGCTTTAAACAGCGGACGCTCCAAACCAGGGGACGAAACCTCTAGGTTATAGGCAACAGTGATCGGATCTTCAACGTCCATCACTGCACTGATCTGACGGCTCACATCGGCACAATCATCGACTGTGATGCCGTTTTCGTGGTCAATGAACACACGTAGTGTCGAATGTTCACCCGCACGGATAAACTCCAGACCCACCAATTCATAGCCCAAAGCTGTCACTGGCGACTCAAGCAGTTCGGTTAATTGCATTTCTAAAGCGGTCAAGACAACCCCCTGGAAACAAAAAAAGGGCATTGAAGCCCAGTAGATACCTGAATGGTCATGTTTCAGATAATAAAAAACCCCGAATTACGGGGTTTATTATCTCTGGACCCTGATAGCTTAAACCTCTGAAGATTCAAGCAGAAAAACGAAAGCGATTCAGTTCCAGGAATCGTCGCTTTTCAAAACTCGGAGGCGGAACCGAGTTCAATCAACCCGGTAAATCCACTGATAACTAAGAGTATACACTCAATTATCGTCCAAGTTGGTTGCGGGGGCCGGATTTGAACCGACGACCTTCGGGTTATGAGCCCGACGAGCTACCAAGCTGCTCCACCCCGCGTCCGTAATTCTGAGGGCGATTATATCCCTCACTTGTTACTCTTTCAAGTAACTGAATCAATGGTGCCGAGAAGGGGACTTGAACCCCTACACCTTGCGGCACTAGCACCTCATGCTAGCGTGTCTACCAATTTCACCATCTCGGCAAATCTGTCTATTACTGAGGAATATCGCTGTTTACAGGCGCTTTCTCAGTTTTTTCAACAGGTTGTTCTTGCTGTGCTGGGGCACTTAAGTTTTCCCAGCCACTTGTTGTATCCGCTTTTTTCGAGCTCATGTTGCCCAGAATCAAGCTGATAACAAAAAATACGGTTGCAAAAATTGCAGTCATTCGGGTCAGAAAGTTTCCAGAGCCGCTGGCACCAAACAGTGTTCCTGATGCACCAGCCCCAAATGAGGCTCCCATATCTGCGCCTTTACCTTGTTGAACCAGAACCAGGCCAATTACACCAAGCGCAGCCAACAGATAAATCACAAGTAGAATTTCGTACATGGGTTCCACCTATGTTCCATATTGTTGTGCCGGCTATGCGATAGCAGTGCCAGCGCACCCCTTCGTCAGGAGCGAGGGAATACTAGCGAATGCCGACATGTGTGACAAGTGATTTTTCCAAGAATGTAGCAATTGATGAATTGCTTGGGCAAGAAATAATCAGTTTTACAGTCCAGGACTCCGGCTCAGCCTCTGCAGGCCGGAATCCCTTTCAGAGCAGCATCTTAGCAGTTGTCTTTCACTGCCTGTGCAATCGCCAGTGCAGATTCGCGCACCAGCGCATCGTCTTCACCTTCAACCATCACTCGGATCAACGGCTCAGTACCTGATTTACGCAGCAGAACCCGGCCACGTTCACCCAGCTTGGCTTCAGCAGCTTTTTGAGCGGCAAGTACCACATCAGATTCCAGCGGGTTGGTCTCTCCTGAGAACCGGACATTCTCCAGTACCTGCGGGAACATTGTCAGACCTTCACACAGTTGTTTCAGCGACTGCTGGCTGCTGACCATCGCTTCCATGACCTGCAATCCGGCCACAATACCATCACCCGTCGTTACCTTATCCAGTACAATGACATGGCCAGAGTTCTCTGCACCGATATTCCAGTTGTTCTTGATCAGCTCTTCCATCACATAACGGTCGCCGACTTTCGCACGAACAAACGGAATTTCCAGCGATTTTAACGCCAGCTCCATGCCCAGGTTGGTCATCAGGGTACCAACCACGCCGCCTTTCAATTCACCACGACGCTGCGCGTGACGGGCAATAATGTAGGCAATCTGATCACCGTCAACTTTGTTGCCTTCACCATCGACCATGATGACACGGTCACCGTCGCCATCCAGCGCAATCCCGAAATGAGCTTTTTCCTCAACCACTTTCGCCTGCAACGCACGGACATCCGTCGCACCAACTTCAGCGTTAATGTTGATCCCGTCAGGTGCACAACCAATCGTTACAACTTCTGCGCCCAGTTCACGGAAGACATTCGGGGCAATGTGATACGTTGCTCCATGCGCACAGTCCACAATAATTTTGTAGCCCGCAAGGCTCAGGTGTGAAGGGAACGTTCCTTTACAGAACTCGATGTAACGACCGGCAGCGTCGTTGATTCGCGTTGCTTTCCCCAAATTGGCTGATTCAACGCACACCAGTTCTTTATCCAGTTCCGCTTCAATTGCAGCTTCAACTTCATCTGGCAGTTTCGTGCCTTCAGAAGAGAAAAACTTAATCCCATTATCATAATAAGGGTTGTGTGATGCAGAAATGACAATACCGGCTTCTGCACGAAAAGTGCGCGTCAGATAAGCTACCGCCGGGGTTGGCATCGGACCGGTAAATGCAGCCTGTAATCCGGCAGCCGCCAAACCCGCTTCCAACGCTGATTCCAGCATATAACCTGAAATCCGGGTGTCTTTACCAATAATCACTTTTTTTGTGCCTTGCTGAGACAGCACCCGTCCGGCAGCCCAGCCCAGTTTCAGTACAAACTCAGGGGTGATCGGTGACTGGCCAACACGGCCACGGACACCGTCGGTGCCGAAATATTTACGTTCAGCCATGAAAAATAGCTCCTAGCTCTTTATTTTGCCTGTTCCAGCGTCATGCGACAGATCGCCAGTACATCCTGCGTTTCACGCGTATCATGAACCCGAATAATCTGAGCTCCCTTCATTGCGGCAATGGATGCACAAGCCAAGCTCCCGGACAACGCTTCTGCAGGCGATTTATTTAATTGTTTACAGATCATGGACTTTCTGGACATCCCAACCAGCAGTGGTAATCCAAACCGGTGAAATTTTTCCAAATGTGCCAGTAACTGATAGTTATGTTCCAGGCTTTTACCAAAGCCAAATCCCGGATCCAAGATCAGCTGTTCGCGATGGATACCAGCCGCTTCGCAGGCCTGAATTCGCTCTGCAAGAAAATCTTCCACATCTGCGAACAGATCATCATAGTGTGGTTGCTGCTGCATTGTACGCGGTTGCCCCTGCATATGCATTAAGCAAATTGGTACCCCTGCTTTCGCTGCAGCTGCCATGGCACCAGGCTCACGCAGTGCACGGATATCATTGAGCAGATCAGCGCCCGCTTTTACCGACTCCGTCATCACTTCAGCTTTACTGGTATCGACTGAGATCCAGCAATCAAAACGCTGACGGATGGCTTCTACTACAGGCACCACACGTTCGAGCTCTTCCTGCACAGAAACTTCAGCAGCTCCCGGACGCGTCGATTCACCCCCAATATCAATAAAACTGGTTCCGACTGCCAGCATCTCTTCCACATGACGCAGTGCACTGTCTAATTGATTAAACTGGCCACCATCAGAAAAAGAATCCGGCGTGAAGTTCAGTATACCCATGGTATGCGGGTAAGAAAGATCCAGTATTTTCTCTTTGCTTTTCAGTAACAAGGTTCATCACTCCTGATAGAATAAGCCCGGCGGCAACAGCACGGGCTCACAGATTTCCATAGACATTGTGGCGCAGAAACAAAAAACCCCGAGTTACCCCGGGGTTTTGGACTCACCGTCAGACATTATGCCTGCGGTTTATCATTTTCTTCACTGTGATGCGGCTGTACCTGCTCAGGTTTCTCAGCTGGTTTGTCAGCATCTTTAGAGTCAACACTTGCTGGTTTCTCGCTTTCCAGCGTATCAGCTTTCAGTGTGTCGTCTTTATCACCCCAGCCTTTTGGCGCACGAATCTCAGACTTACGTCCCATCAGATCATCCAGCTGGCCTGCATCAATGGTTTCATATTTCATCAATGCATCTTTCATTGAATGAAGAATATCCATGTTGCCGACCAGAATCTCTCTGGCACGCTCATAGTTGCGATCGATAATGGCACGCACTTCTTCATCAATGGCACGTGCCGTATCATCAGACATGTGCTTGGTCTTGGTCACAGAACGACCCAGGAAAACTTCGCCTTCATCTTCTGCATACAGCAGCGGACCCAGTTTTTCTGAGAAGCCCCACTGCGTCACCATCTTACGTGCAATGTCTGTTGCCCGCTCGATATCGTTTGACGCACCCGTTGACACTTTCTCTACCCCGTAGATCAGTTCTTCGGCAAGACGGCCACCGTACAGGCTGGAAATCATAGACTCCAGATATTCTTTCGAGTGGCTGACACGATCCTGCTCAGGCAGGTACATGGTCACACCCAACGCACGGCCGCGCGGAATGATCGATACCTTATAAACCGGGTCATGATCCGGAACCAGACGACCAATAATGGCATGACCTGCTTCATGGTAAGCCGTTGATTCTTTCTGTTCTTCAGACATCACCATCGATTTACGCTCTGCGCCCATCATGATTTTGTCTTTCGCCAGTTCGAATTCCACCATTGATACTGTACGTTTGTTACCACGTGCAGCAAACAATGCAGCTTCGTTCACCAGGTTTGCCAGATCAGCACCAGAGAAGCCAGGTGTACCACGGGCAATCAGAGACGGCTCAACATCACCATCCAGTGGCACTTTACGCATATGCACTTTCAGGATTTGCTCACGGCCACGGACATCCGGGAGACCCACAACGACCTGGCGGTCAAAACGGCCAGGACGCAACAGTGCCGGGTCCAGAACATCAGGACGGTTCGTTGCAGCGATCACGATGATACCTTCGTGGCCTTCGAAACCATCCATTTCAACCAGCATCTGGTTCAGGGTCTGTTCACGTTCATCGTGACCACCACCCACACCGGCACCACGCTGACGGCCTACGGCATCAATCTCATCGATGAAGATAATACAAGGCGCCGCTTTCTTCGCCTGATCAAACATGTCACGGACACGGGATGCACCCACACCGACAAACATTTCAACGAAGTCAGAACCGGAGATGGTAAAGAAAGGCACTTTCGCTTCACCAGCGATGGCTTTCGCCAACAGGGTTTTACCTGTACCCGGAGGACCAACCATCAGAACACCAGTCGGAATTTTACCGCCCAGTTTCTGGAAACGACTTGGATCACGCAGGTAATCGACCAGCTCTTTCACGTCTTCTTTGGCTTCATCACAGCCAGCAACGTCGTTGAAGGTCGTTTTAATTTGATCTTCACTCATCATGCGCGCTTTGGATTTACCGAACGACATGGCGCCTTTGCCACCGCCGCCCTGCATCTGGCGCATAAAGAATATCCATACCCCGATCAGCAACAGCATCGGGAACCATGAAATAAAGATAGAAGCCAGCAGACTTGGTTCTTCCGGTGGTGTCCCAACCACTTTCACATTTGCATTGATCAAGTCGTCCAGCAATTTCTGGTCGTTCAGGACAGGCAAGTAAGTCACATAACGGGTGTTATCACGCTTGAACACCGTGATCTCACGATCATTGAATCGTACTTCCCTAATCTGATCCTGACCGATTTCCCGGACAAAAGTCGTATAGTCGACTTGACGGCCAGCACTATCTCCCGGACCGAAGCTCTGAAAAACAGACATCAGCACCACGGCGATGACTAACCACAAAATCAAGTTTTTTGCCATGTCACTCAAGGTGTTAACCTCGCGATAACTTTAAAGATGAATGTAGAGTACTACAGTTTATAACCTGTAGCCACAATATAGACTTCCCGGGAACGATCCCTGGATGAGTCTGGTTTACGGATTTTGACCACCTTGAACATACTGCGCACTTCGGCCAGATACTGATCAAAGCCCTCTCCCTGAAAGACTTTTACTGCAAAGCTTCCATTCGGTGCAAGTACCTGCCTGCACATATCTAATGCTAGTTCAACAAGATACATTGCTCTAGGTTGATCCGAGGCTAGGTTTCCGCTCATGTTGGGGGCCATATCAGACAGGACAACATCAACCATATCCGGCTGAATCCGCTCAAGTAACGCATCCAGCACTGCTTCTTCACGGAAGTCACCCTGCAGGAAACTGACCCCGGGTAAGGAGTCCATCGGCAGGATATCACAGGCAATCACCTGCCCGGTATCTCCGACGACGTCAGCTGCGTACTGTGACCAACCACCAGGGGCAGCACCCAGGTCAACCACAGTCATTCCCGGTTTTAACAACTTATCTTTGTTCTGGATTTCCTCCAGTTTAAAAATAGCTCGGGAGCGAAAGCCCTTCTTTTGAGCTTCCAGGACATACTTATCATCAAAATGTTCTTTCAGCCAGCGTCCGGAGCTGGCTGAATGTTTCTTTTTACTCATGCATTACCCAATGCGATTACACTCAGCGACCGATAGTTCCCGTTCTGGTTCCGCTGTACTACTTTTACTGTGGCCCAGAGTTGGCAGGAACACCAGCGTAACGAAACAACGTTAGTCATATTGACTAGATGGCGTTAGAATACCCTGTTTTCAACCCTTGTTATAGATATTGAGTCACCATGAATCTAAGCACCAAACAGAAGCAATACCTCAAAGGCCTTGCTCACAGCCTGAAGCCAGTTGTCCTGATGGGGGCAAACGGCCTGACTGAAGCCGTGCTGTCAGAAATCGAACTGGCCCTGGGCCATCACGAGCTGATCAAAGTCAAAGTTGCTGCTGAAGAACGTGAAACCAAGCAACTGATCATCGAAGCGATTGTTCGTGAAACTCAGGCGGAAAAAGTACAGGTCATCGGTAATATTCTGGTGCTGTACCGTCAGTCTGAAGATCGTAAAATCGAACTTCCGCGCAAATAAAAAAGGCCGCCAATGCGGCCTTTTTTATCACTCAAGGCCCGGTAACTGTTACATTTCTTAACAATAAACCTGCCGGCCCTGCTCCTTAAATGTACTCGACCTTCTCGATCTCGAACTCTTTATTGCCGCCTGGGGTCACAATACTGACTTCGTCGCCTTCCTGTTTGCCGATTAAGCCACGGGCAATTGGTGAATTCACAGAAATCAGACCACGTTTAATATTGGCTTCGTCATCACCAACGATACAGTAAGTCACTTCCTCATCTGTATTGACGTCAAACAGAGTTACGGTCGCGCCAAAAATGACTTTACCGTGGTTTGTCATCTTGGTGACATCAATCACCTGAGCCACAGACAGTTTATATTCGATATCACGAATCTGGGCTTCGCAGATCCCCTGCTCTTCTCGAGCAGCATGGTATTCAGCATTTTCTTTCAGATCGCCCAGCTCACGAGCTTCAGCGATGGCCTCAGAAATCAGTGGACGACGTTTCATCAAGGCGTCCAGCTCTTGACGCAGCTGCTGTTCGCCGCGGACTGTCATTGGGATCTTTTCCATAAAATTATCTACCTCGAAACGCCAGAAAAGCGGGATTGCTTTTCGGACAAAAAAAAGCCAGCCCAGCACAAGTCTGGGCTAACACATGAATAGAAGAAACTGCTTTTCTGCCTCACAAGATACCTAATACTCTGCCCCGGATGCAACCTCTGTATCGCGGTTCTGGCGAAGACTTCGTAAAAGTCACTTTTTCTGTGTCGCGCTCGGCACAACAAGCCTGAATCTGCCAATCTTTCTTTGATTGCTTTCTCGACAACTGGTCAGTTCTTGCAAGATATTAACGAACTTTTATTGCGGCCTGCCCCTCTTACTTCCTATGATTCCCAGTTCAATTTCTCAATAGCTCAACCAAGATGAAAAAAATAACAGGCTTTTTATTAGCTTCACTCGCATTCAGTCATCCGGTCTGGGCCGATTTTACTCCCCGCACCGCCATTGAAGCTTTACCCCAGGGTCACGATCTGGCTTTAATCATTACAGATCCGGCAAGCGGGAAAACTGTCTTCAGCCAGCGTGCCGAACAGCTGCAGGCCCCAGCCAGCACCCAAAAATTGCTGACGGCTCTCGCTGCCAAATTATATCTGGGCAACGATTTTCGGTTTACTACCCGGGTTGAACAACAGGGTCAGGATTTGATCTTCAGATTCAGCGGTGATCCGACCCTGTCCCGCAACGATCTGGCTGCGATACTGAAACAGCTGAAAACTAAAGGGATTCGTCGTATCACCGGAAATATTTATCTCAACGGCAGCCAGTTCACCGGCTATGAGCAGGCGCCAGGATGGCCCTGGGACAGCCTGGGAGTCTGCTACAGCGCGCCTTCCAGCAGCATCACGCTGGAACACAACTGCGTTCAGGCAGCCCTTTACAGCGATCAATCACTGGGCCAAATCACCCGGCTGCACATACCATCCCACCAGCCGATTACCGCGACCAGTCTGGCGAAAGTCGTCAGCAAATCCCAGCAACAAGTGGAATTCTGTACTCTGGAACTTCAGACCCGCCCTGGCAACCACTACCAGCTCAGCGGCTGTCTGCCACAGCGGGATAAACCATTGCCGCTGAATTTCGCGGTGGTCGATACAGAAGCCTATGTTCGAAGCGTCCTGCAACTGGAACTGGAACGAGCCGGAATCAGCCTCAAAGGCGACATCATCCGCAACGACACTTCGCACGGCGAAGTCCTTGTCACCCACCACTCAGAAAAACTGCCAGCCCTGCTCCAGGTGATGCTGGAAGATTCAGATAACCTGATCGCCGACAACCTGGCCAAAACCCTGGGACAGCGCTACTACGAACAACCCGGCAGTTTCCGCAATGGTACTGAGGCCATTAAGGCGATTATCGGGGAACATACCGGGATTGATCTGAGTCTGGCGGTTCTGGCTGATGGTTCAGGTTTATCACGGGACAACCGGATTATGGCCAGCGACATGATGAAAGTGATCACTTACATCTATCAGCATGATGACAACCTCGGACTGATGAAAGATCTACCGGTTGCCGGATTAACCGGCACGCTGCTTTATCGCCAGAGTGTCCGGCAGGAACCGATAAAACAGCACCTGGCCGCAAAATCCGGTTCGTTGTATGGCACCTTTAACCTGGTTGGTGTCATGACGAGCAAATCCGGCAAACCCTTCCTGGTGGTCCAGTTTGTTACCAACTATCTGCCGCCTGAAAAACCGGACAATGCCCCGGCCGTTGATTCGGAGATTACCCAATTCGAGCGCAAGCTCTATACCGAACTGTACAATGCCTTTTAGAACATAAAAAAGTCTGTAAGTAAGCAGCCACTCAGGAAAACCGAGTGGCTGCCTGGCATTTGGGCGCTGGACAACCCTTTTCATCAGGTTGCTTCATCGCCTGTCCTCAGAAAGGCGGTTCACCGGATTCCGGTAACGGCACATCAAATGAGAACACCACGGCAGAAATCATACGGTACATGCCACAGGCAATCACTAAATCCAGCAACCCTTTCACACCGATTTCTTCAATCAGTGCCTGCTGTGTTTTCTCTGCAATACTTCGTTGATACACCACATCCTGAGCAACCTGCCAGGCATAAAGATAAACAGGTTTCATCTCAGCTGTCGCCACATCGCCTTCCAGGATCTGCTGAATCACATGGCCGGGTAATCCGGCACGCTCTGCGGGCGCAATATGCTTTTCCCACACAAACGGTGCTCCCAGACAACGCGCCGTGGCAAGTATGCCCAACTCCCGGATATCACCGGACAGTTCACTTTGATAGCGAACATAGGTTCCAAGCACTCCCAGATGCTGCGCCAGAGCCGGATGATTCATTAAAGTTCGATACATTCCGGATAATCCGTCCCGGGGGCCAATCAAAGTATCGTAGATAGCCTTTCCCTGTGCATCCAGATCAGCTTTTTCTATCAGCGGTAGCTTCGCCATGTTGTTCTCCGTTTCCTGCGAAACAAATGTAGGGGCAAATATCAGGCTTCCGCCCAGTCCGGATGGTCCAGTTCCTGCCGCCACGGGTTGACGGGCGTCGGAATGTTCGGGTCGCACCGCGCATCAATCACGAAAGGCCCTTGGGCTGCAAAAGCCTGCTCAAAGGCATTTGCCAGTTCCCCCGGGTGTTCAACCACAATGCCTTCGCCCCCTAATGAGCGGGAAAATGCCGCCCAGTCGTGCGTACTCAGGGATGTCAGTTCCTTTGCATTAGCCGTTTCAGCCCGGAGAAAAACGTTCCCCAAAGCACTGTTATTGATCACCAGAACTATCAATGGCAGCTGATGACGGGCTGCCGTCTGAATTTCTATCCCATTCATCAGCATGCAGCCATCCCCCGTGATCACAACACAAGGATGGTCCGGATTGGCAACCTTGGCTCCAACACCTGCCGGAATCGCCCACCCCATGGGGGCAAGCGCCGTTGCGGTCAGGTACTGTCTTGGACCATGTGACTGCCAGTAATGTCCGGCAAATGCCCGGTGAGCACCGGAGTCACCAATGATCACCGTATCTTCCGGCGCGACTTTCTGGAGCTCAGCGATCACCCGGGCCGGGTTCATGGGGCTCGCCTCACTGGTTAAATATTCCGGTTCATAAAAGCGGGGCTGAGAGACAATGGATGTCAGCCACTGCTGGCGTTGATGATTCATTTCCCGGAGTGGTAGCAGCCGCGTTTCCTGTTCTTTCGCCAACAGCCAGCTTAAAACGGCGCTCACATCCCCCTGAACCAGCACATCGACCGGAAAGTTCTTTCCAAACATGCTGATATCGAGATCAACCTGATAGATCCCGGCCTCTGGCTGCAACCCTTGATCCCAGCGCATGGTATCCCGCTGATTCATGCTCGAACCCAACACAAGCAGCAATTGGTTCCCCTCCGCCGGTTGGGCGGAGGCTTCCGAGGCATGCTGATGCAGCAATGCCAGTGTCGAATGCCGCGTTCCTGAATAACCAAACACCCCCAGGGATAACGGATGATTTTCCGGAAACACCCCTTTGGCTTTCAGCGTGGTGGCAACCGGGATCTGATACCTTTCTGCAAACCGGATGAGCGCCTGAGTCGCTTCCGACCGGACGGCGCCGCTGCCCACTAAAATCGTGATATTCGCCATACCTGCCTGACCGGCCTGAATCAGTCCCTGACAGAGTATTTCGGCCCCGGCCAAGTCCAGAGCCCGGGGTGTACGGGTCGCTTCTTGCAAAGCTGCGACCGGATGGGCCTGAGTGTCGATATCCTGGGTCTGAATTTGTTTCGGAAAACTCAGACTCACGGGTTTGAACTCCTGCCCCAGCATGGTTCTGAGCGCTCGGTCCAGCAAATGCGGTACCATCGGTGCTTCCGGGACTTTCATCGCCATTTCCGTGACCGAACTCAGCATCCGGACATCATTTAATCCGGCTTCGCTGGCATCCTGAAAACCGCCCCGGCCACTCCATTCGGTCGGCACTTCACCCGCCAGCACCAGCACGGGTGACTCATCGGTGCAGGCCGCTGCCAGAGGGCCAATCATATTGGCTGTCCCCGGACCGCCAATCCCCATACACACGCCAAACTGGCCACTGGCTCTGGCATAACCATCAGCCATATAAGCAGCACCGGCTTCACTCGCTGCCACGATGGCCTTCACATCCTCTTTGCCCGTCCCAAACTGATTCAGGAACGGGTCAATCACTCCACCAGGTATCATAAAGACATGGTCGACCCCATTCGCCCGGATCGTATTGAGGACATACTTTGCGACGGGGATTTTCTGCTGTTCGTTTTGCATCTGGCCTCCGTCACACCGGTAAGTTTTTCAGAAAATGAAGACTGGGCATAAAGAAGTATTCGCCCCCCTTCATCCGGACAAACCCGGAAAAACTGAAGGAAACCTGTTCTGCTGTCGGGCTTCCCCAACCTTTTGACCAGGATTGCGGTTTCGGGGACTCATTCTCTTTCAGTTGTCCGACTAAAGGGTCCAATCCCACGTCGCCATGCAGAAAATCTTCGTTATTGCACCAGGTGTGCTGCATGAAAATAAACTGATCGACAATACTGGCCTGAAAACTCAGGAACAGCAGACCGGCCTCGGTCCACTCCTGCGACGGTTGCAACTCAGCCTCACCGAAACTGATGCCCCTGCGAACAATGCGGCGGCTCCGCTCAATGGTGGGTGGCGAATTGAACTGGCGCACCGTATCGCCTCTGGGGTTGGTTTTTCTGACATGAGCATGCAGCGGACACTTCAGCCCACCAGCATCATCATTAAAGTTGAAATTATTAAACAGATTGGTCCAGCCGTCTCCGGACTGCTCGCTGATCGGCGTCCCATCCTGAAATCGCCCGACACACAGGGCACCGGCATATTTCGCCGAAATGGTCCGGCCGGTATTCTCAGACAACGTATTGGCAAGCATATCCGCCCGCTGCCAGAACCCTTTGATATTTTGCTGCAACTTCCGGTACACAACGTAGGTACCAAAACTGGCGTGATCCCCGCCCGGGTCCGGCACCATCACCAGGTTCAGCGGCGCACTGGGATCATTGTTGCGGTACCCGCCATTGCGGAATTCTTCCGTGAGCTCGGAAAAAAGAAACTTAGGATTACTCACGCCATCGGTAAAACCAAAATGCTCAATCACTTGCTGCTTGTCATTTCGCATGACATGCCCGTGCTGCACCACAACGATATGCCCGATGCCATTGAGGGAGTCTTTCACTTCCCGCACTAAATCGTTCAGAGTCTTTTCAACATCATCCGACTGTCCGCTGAGCGCAAAAATCAGCATCCCGTCCATGTCCTGAGAAAATGCCGGTTCCCACTGAGACAGATCATCATTGAGCGGATTGGCCGTCGGCTTGTGATTACCGCGCGGCGAGGTGTCATAAGACTGGTCTAAGTCTTTCATTCCGGCGAGAAACGCTGAATCATCCGGCCATTGCTCGCGGGGAATGCCAAGCTTGCGATACCCGGTCGCGCTCAGCATCAGGTTCACGAACAGATGATCCTGCTTGCCAAATTGTTTGAATGCCTGATGCTGCCGCCCCTGTTCAAGCATTGACGTCACTTTTTCCGACATCTGCCGTACCCAGCGCCGGTTTGCAGCTTCATCCTGCCCCAGGCAGAAAAAAACATGACGCGCATAATCCCGGCCATGCCCTTTCAGAATATTGCCCTGTAAATTAGCGAAGACGGTCTGAAAATTCGGATCGTCTAAGTCAATATTGGTCTGATTTAAATTCACTGACATTGCTCATCTCCCCGTATGTCTGATACCACTCAGCTTTCGCCAAATCAGAGACAGCAAAAAAGAAGCCGATGCGGTCCACATCGGCTGGGTATCAACACAATCACTCCGGATGCGCGCTGAACGTATCCGGTTCAGGTAAGGTCGGATTGCCTGGCGCGGCCTGAATGTTTCCGACATTCAGCAAACTGGCAACCATGGCGTAATAACCGGCAGTTAAGGTGATTTCAGTGATTTCCTGAGCGCTGAATCTGGCCTGAATGCCCCCGAACAGCGCATCACTGACCCGTTTACGCACCAGCAAATGCCGAACATAGGTCACCAAATCCCGCTCGTTTTGACTGACTTCAGGTTCATTGTCCGGTAAGCGCCGGTTGCGAATCATCTCAATCACCTGCGGCGATACACCTGCTTTCCGGGCAAATTTTTCATGAAATCCCCATTCAAACTGACAGGCGTTTTCACTCAGTGCCGTCAGAATGACCAACTCTTTCACCCCGGGGTTCAGACAGGAATAAAAGCGCAAAAATGCCCCGAGATCGGCCACCAGCTCTGCCGCCTTCGGTGAATTTAAAAGCAATGCAAACACGCCGGAGACATGCCCTCTGCTGGCCGCAATATGCTCATAGGCTGCCAGCGTTTCGGCGGATAAGCCTGCCGAATCATCAAGATAAGGAAGTCGTGTCATACCACCACCTTAAACATGCTTCAGCGTCGGCAGCTCATTTTCATTGACCAGCAATGCTGCATTGACAGCTGATTCTATGGCCCCCTCAATCCAGGCATGCTTGAGTGAGGCATGCTCTCCGGCAAAATGAAGCCGCGCTTTGCCGGTTTCCGTGCTCGGCCATTCCGACCGGATAATGGCTTTATGAAGCAAATTCAGCTGACCCGGATAGAAAATTGCCGCTTCACCAAAAGCATAGGGATCATTCATCCAGCTCACGGTCGCAGCGCCGACGATATTGTCCTGGTCATCTCTGTATTTCTTCGGATCAAACACGCAGAGATCCCGGATTTTCTGCTGGGCCGTTTCCCTGATGGCGTAATCTGCGCCCGGTTCATGATCCGCATGAACGATCGCGACATTATTGAGGGCGTAGCAGTAGCGTTCGTAATCAGACATGGAATCCCACTTCCGCGCATCGTCCGCCCAGGAATAACTCGCCAGCATCACACCGCCTTTGCTGGAGCCCATTCGCTCACTCGGGTAATACATGAAACGGTTGGGCAAATCGGTCACGGAGCCGCCGCCATAAATATCATTTCTGGTTTCCCAGAAACGCTCCCTGAACTCAAGCAGCACTTTCGTGGCGGCATCGTAATGAAGTTCACGCACCGCTTTCCGTTTCTCCTGACTGATTTCCGGCCAGACCTGAACCATGCGGAAACTGGAAAACGGAATGGTGACGATGGCTTCATCCCAACTGCGATCAGACAGCAGCCTGGCAATGGCGATATCCTGCTCGAGACGGGATTCAATATCGTGCGACACTTCGGTTCTAATTCTGACTTTTCCGGTTGTCTCACACAGATACAGTTCATTGACGGTCTGATTGAGGTAAGTGACATCGTCCAGGCTTTCTTTCTCATAAAATGCCTGGGTAAATTTATCGGTACCACCTTTAATCAACCAGAAAGCCGTGTCGGGACGGATAATGGCCAGTTCAATAAAACTCTGGATGAAGGAATAGGACATTCGGGATTCAAGATTCTCTATGACGCCAATCATCTCCAGCGCATTTTCCGACAAGTGTTCCTCCCCGCTGAGTTCGACAATTGCCTCTTTCAGGAACCGCCGCATGGAATACTCGCCGTATTGCTCAATAATTTTGGGCCATGCTGTTTTCGGGTCGGCCTGAACTTGATTCACCAGATCGCCAATGGCTTTTTCCAGTAATTCAGATGCTGTTGAGTATTTTTCCCTTTCCTTCAGATCGTAATTCAGCAATTCATTGATATCGGAACCTTCATGTTCATAATTTTTCCGCAAAACATGACGACGATTCACATGAACGAGGTTATTTCCGGTTGCTGCAAGATCAGACAAATCAACATTGCCCTGTGCATCCCGGTCCGGATGCTGAATTTTTTCGGACAACGCATCTTTTCTCGAAACGCTTTTATTCAGGAAAAGTTGTTTCTCAACGCCCGTGTAATCAATCAGATACTGCACCAGCTTGTGCTTGTCCGGAATACGCATGGCTCCGGCCTCAGCAGACAGATGATCATCTTCAAAATAACGTTTCTGAGGTGAGTTCCGAAAGGTTCGGATCCGGCCGCCAACCCGGGTATTGGCCTCGACAATCGTGACTTTGTGGCCTGCTTTGCGTAACAGCGCAGCGGAGACCATTCCCGCAATCCCACAACCGATAATCAGGATATCTTTCGGCTCGGTCTGACTTTCCGGTAATCCATTTTTCAGACAGGCCATATAAGATTGAGCAACTTCATCCTGCTCATAAGGTAACAGACCGTGAAATTCATCCTCTAAGAAGCTGACCTCTGACATAACCATCCCTTATTTTTGTATGTGTTGCCTGCCTCTCCCCTCAATGATGAAACAAGGCGGCACAGTGCAAGACGGACTGACTTCTGAAAAGCCAGCCGGAGAAAACTGCTTACTGTGTTCAAAACTAGGTCAGATTGATTCAGATACAAAAAAAGGCGGCATGGAGCAAAGAAAGTCTAACCTCCCTCTCATTTACATTGTGGAACGATGCAAATATTCGGTTTTGACTATTAATACGATCATGACTGAACAAGATTGATCAGTGCCTGATTCAGGGGGTGATCCTGGCGTCAAAAAAAATAGCCCCGACTTATGCCGGGGCCATTCTCAGTCTGTCATCCAATGCAACACTGCATCTTCTGATTAGTCTTGATTTAAACGCGCATGCAGTTCCTGAACTGAAGTCACCGTGTGACGGTCATCAGCAGTCAGTGCCATACAGGTTGCAAAAGCAGCATTCAGCGTTGTGGTGTAGTTTACCTTCTCAGCAAGCGCACCACGGCGCAGGACTTTTGAGTCTTCAATCGCCTGACGGCCTTCCGCGGTGTTGATGATGTAGCTGTACTCATTGTTCTTGATTCGGTCAAGAATGTGAGGACGGCCTTCATGCACCTTGTTCACCAGACGCGGGTTAATGCCCGCTTCGCCCAGAATCACCGCAGTACCATGCGTCGCATCCAGCTCGTAACCCAGTTTCACCAGCTTGGCAGCCAGGTCAACCACACGACGCTTGTCGTTGTTACGGACAGACAGCAGCGCACGGCCCGCATTCTCACGGCTGTGTTCCTTCCCACAACCCAGCTCAGCTTTTGCAAAGGCTTCGGCGAAGGTATCGCCTACACCCATGACTTCACCGGTAGAGCGCATTTCAGGACCAAGCAGCGGGTCAACACCCGGGAACTTGTTGAATGGCAGCACCACTTCTTTCACTGAGTAATACGGCGGAATGATTTCCTTGGTAAAGCCCTGTTGTTCCAGTGACTGTCCGGCCATCACACGTGCCGCAATTTTCGCCAGCGGTGCACCGGTCGCTTTAGAAACGAAAGGTACAGTACGCGCAGCACGCGGGTTCACCTCAATCAGGTAAACTTCGTTGTCTTTCACGGCAAACTGCGTATTCATCAGACCGCGGACACCCAGTTCGAATGCCAGCTTCTCTACCTGACGGCGCATTTCGTCCTGAATTTCCTGGCTCAGGGTATAAGCCGGCAGCGAACACGCCGAGTCACCAGAGTGAACACCCGCTTGTTCGATATGCTCCATGATACCGCCAATGACGACACGCTCACCGTCGCAGATCGCATCGACATCAACTTCGGTTGCGTCATCCAGGAAACGGTCCAGCAGTACCGGTGATTCGTTCGATACGCTCACGGCTTCATTGAAGTAACGACGCAGGTCCGCTTCGTCGTAGACGATTTCCATCGCACGACCACCCAGTACATACGAAGGACGAACCACCAGCGGGAAACCAATTTCTTTTGATTTCTCAACCGCCTGCTCCATGGTTGTCACGGTCGCATTTTCAGGCTGTTTCAGGCCAAGACGCTCAACGGCAGCCTGGAAACGCTCACGGTCTTCTGCACGGTCAATTGCATCCGGGCTGGTACCGATAATCGGCACACCGGCTGCTTCCAGTGCACGGGCCAGTTTCAGCGGCGTCTGGCCACCGTACTGAACAATCACACCTTTTGGTTTCTCAACACGAACAATCGACAGTACGTCTTCCAGGGTGACCGGTTCAAAGTACAGACGGTCTGACGTGTCATAATCGGTTGATACAGTCTCCGGGTTACAGTTAACCATAATAGTTTCGTAACCGTCTTCGCGCAGTGCCAGAGAGGCGTGCACACAACAGTAATCGAATTCAATTCCCTGACCGATACGGTTCGGACCACCGCCCAGGACCATGATCTTGTCACGGTCAGTCGGGTTCGCTTCACACTCTTCATCGTAAGATGAGTACATGTAAGCAGTATCAGAAGAGAACTCAGCCGCACAGGTATCCACACGCTTATAAACCGGGTGGATGTTGTGGCGGTCACGCTCTTTACGAATTTCCAGTTCCGCCACACCCAGCAGTTTAGCCAGACGGGCATCGGAGAAACCTTTACGCTTCAGCTGACGCAGGAAGTCACCCGTCAAACCGGCAAAACCACCTTCTTTCACCTTGGCTTCCAGCTTCACCAGCTCTTCAATCTGAACCAGGAACCAGCGGTCGATGTTCGTCAGGTTGAAAACACCATCAACAGACAGACCAGCACGGAAAGCATCCGCGATGTACCAGATACGCTCAGCACCAGCTTCTTTCAGCTCGTGGCGGATCTTGGTCAGCGCTTCGGGATCGTCCAGATCGACCATCTCATCGAAACCATTGGCACCGACTTCCAGGCCGCGCAGTGCTTTTTGCAGCGATTCCTGCTGGTTACGACCAATAGCCATCACTTCACCCACAGACTTCATCTGTGTAGTCAGGCGATCGTTGGCGCCGGCAAATTTTTCAAAGTTGAAGCGAGGAATCTTCGTTACAACGTAGTCGATAGTCGGCTCGAATGAAGCCGGTGTCGCACCACCGGTGATGTCGTTCATCAGCTCATCCAGCGTGAAGCCGATGGCCAGTTTGGCTGCCACTTTTGCAATCGGGAAACCGGTTGCTTTGGATGCCAATGCAGACGAGCGGGAAACACGCGGGTTCATCTCGATGATCACCATCCGGCCATCTTTCGGGTTTATTCCGAACTGAACGTTGGAACCACCGGTTTCTACACCGATTTCGCGCAGAACAGCCAGAGATGCATTTCGCATCAGCTGGTATTCTTTGTCCGTCAGAGTCTGCGCCGGCGCAACCGTGATGGAGTCACCGGTGTGAATGCCCATCGGGTCAAAGTTTTCGATGGCACACACGATGATGCAGTTGTCGTTCTTATCACGAACCACTTCCATCTCGTATTCTTTCCAGCCAATCAGCGACTCATCAATCAGCAGCTCATTGGTTGGTGACAGATCCAGACCGCGACGGCAGATCTCTTCAAATTCTTCTTTGTTATAAGCGATACCACCGCCGGTACCACCCATGGTGAAGGATGGACGGATAATACAAGGGAAGCCGACCATATCGAGGACTTTGTAGGCTTCTTCCATGTTTTTCGCTGTATCTGCGCGCGGACACGCCAGACCAATCGATTTCATCGCTTTATCAAAGCGTGAACGGTCTTCTGCTTTGTCGATGGCATCAGCCGTCGCACCAATCATCTCGACGCCGAACTCTTCCAGCACGCCATGCTTTTCCAGCGCCAGTGCGCAGTTCAGTGCAGTCTGGCCGCCCATGGTTGGCAGTATCGCGTCCGGACGTTCTTTTTCGATGATTTTACGAACAACTTCCCAATGAATCGGCTCAATATAAGTTGCATCCGCCATTTCCGGATCGGTCATGATGGTGGCCGGATTCGAGTTCACCAGAATGACGCGGTAGCCTTCTTCACGCAGCGCTTTACAGGCCTGAGCACCTGAGTAGTCAAACTCACAGGCCTGACCAATCACGATTGGACCGGCACCCAGAATCAGAACACTTTGTATGTCAGTACGTTTTGGCATCGTTTTACTACTCCGGCTTAGGCGCTGTGCTGTTTAATCAGTTCGATAAAGTGGTCAAAAAGTGGTGCCGCATCATGCGGACCCGGGCTGGCTTCAGGGTGTCCCTGGAAGCTGAAAGCCGGTTTGTCGGTACGGTGAATCCCTTGCAGAGAGCCATCGAACAGCGATTTGTGCGTGGCACGCAGATTTTCAGGCAGGGTGTCTTCATCTGCCGCAAAACCGTGGTTCTGACTGGTGATCATCACCACATCACGCTCGAGATCTTTAACCGGGTGGTTGGCACCATGGTGACCGAATTTCATTTTCACGGTCTTCGCACCGCTGGCCAGTGCTAGAATCTGGTGACCAAGACAGATACCGAAAATTGGCAGACCTTTGTCCAGGAAGGTTTGGGTCGCTTCAATGGCGTAAGTACATGGCTCAGGGTCACCCGGGCCGTTTGACAGAAAAACACCGTCCGGATTCATCGCCAGGACTTCTTCGGCTGAAGTTTCAGCCGGTACCACCGTCAGACGGCAGCCACGGTCGACCAGCATGCGCAGGATATTACGCTTGGCACCAAAATCGTATGCCACAACGTGGTATGGCAGTTCGCTCGCATCTTTCGCTTCCGGCAGACCATTCTCCAGCGTCCAAGAGCCTTGCGTCCAGCTGTAGCTTTCTTTAGTCGTCACCACTTTCGCCAGATCCATGCCTTTCAGACCCGGGAACGCTTTTGCTTTTTCCAGCGCCAGAGCCGGGTCCAGATTATCACCAGCCATAATGCAGCCGTTCTGTGCACCTTTTTCGCGCAGCAGTCGGGTCAGTTTACGGGTATCAATATCAGCAATGCCGACAATGTTCTGGGATTTCAGATAATCAGACAGGGTCTGCTGGGAACGGAAATTTGAAGCAATCAGAGGGAGGTCGCGAATCACCAGGCCTTGCGCATGGATTGAAGTTGATTCTTCGTCTTCGGAATTAGTACCGGTGTTGCCAATGTGGGGATAGGTAAGAGTAACGATCTGTTGCGAATAAGAGGGGTCAGTGAGAATTTCCTGATACCCCGTCATCGAGGTATTGAAAACAACTTCACCAACGGCCGAACCATCTGCACCGATGGATACGCCGTGGAATACAGTCCCGTCTTCAAGGACTAACAGCGCCGATTTGCTCAAGACAACCTCCAATCTTCATAAAAACGCAAATAAAACAGATAAAATTGCATTTACCTATTCCATAGAAAGTCATAAACCGAGTCAAGCCGATTTTTGACAAATTGCGCGCATTCTAGAGATCCACGTCCAAGGTGTCAACAAATGGATAAAATTAAATTTAAAATATCGACTGAACAGACCGCTTATTCAGCCAAACCCACGAAAGCATACCTTTTCCTGCCAATTTTCACCGGAAATTTGAGATGCATGTTCAGGCAACCGTTTGCAGCGAATCGGACAAACAGACAGAACAAAAAAGTCATGTCAAACCCCTCAAAATGAAGAGGATAACTCAAACTTTTCGCACCAATAAGCCAAAATACCCCAACAAACCATTAAAACAACACCCAAACTCAGTAACACTCAAAGAATGCCCGCACAAGAATCCATGCCCACTCAAATTGAAAATTTATGCAGAATGAACAAATTCAACGGCAACTCATCCTGACATCCGGCGAAAAAAAAGCGGCCATCCTAATGGCCGCTTTTTCTGTTACAGGTCATTCAACCCGAGCACATCCTGCATGGTGTAAAACCCTGCAGGCTGACTGTTCAGCCAGGCCGCAGCCCGGACAGCCCCGTTGGCAAACGTCATCCGATCCGTGGCTTTGTGCGTGATCTCTACCCGCTCGCCAATATCAGCAAACATCGCCGTGTGCTCACCCACAATATCTCCGGCACGAATCGTCGCGAAGCCAATCTCATGACGACTGCGTTCACCAGTGATTCCCTCTCGCGCATATACCGCGACATCACTCAGTTTATTTCCCATCGCACCAGCAATGGCTTCACCCATGCCCAGGGCCGTGCCGGAAGGCGCGTCCACTTTGTGTCTGTGGTGTGATTCAATAATTTCAATATCGCAGTAGTCGCCCATAATCTTGGCGGCTTTTTCCAGTAGTTTGAATGTCAGGTTTACACCCACACTGTAGTTAGGTGCCATGACAACAGAGATCTGACTGGCGGCAGCATCAATCTGCGCTTTTTCTGCTTCACTGAATCCCGTCGTACCAATCACAATTTTCTTGTGATGCCGCTGGCATAACGCCAGATTCGCCAGCGTCGCCACTGGTGCCGTAAAATCGATCAGCACATCAAAGTCGTTGATTGCTTTTTCCAGATCATCAACGACAACCACGTCCAGCTTGCCAATACCTGCCAACTCTCCGGCATCAACACCGATCAGGCTGCTTTGCGGACGTTCTGTTGCAGCTCCCACACGGGCATACTCAGACTGAGCCGTCGCCTTCAGTAACTGGCGTCCCATTCGCCCTGCCGCACCGGCAACTGCGATTCTGACCATAGCTGTTTCTCCTTAAAAATGTCAGCTTATGAGAGTCTGTTTGTTTTTCAGCACACGACCATTCTAAAGTCATATATGTCCTGAAAAATAAACAACTCACAAAATACTTATCTACCTTTCGCTGCGCGTAACTCTTCGCCTCCATCAGAAGAATGGCATCAAACAACCCGTTCGATGGTGAAGAAACACAACTGATTCTGCGGCACTGAGTAAAGAAAGACGAAAAATTGCTTATGCGCAGCCCACTAATCTAGCCTGTCTACCGGCGAAAAAAAACCCCGGCATAACCGGGGTTCCAGAAATAATGATTCTTCACAGCTGACTTAGCCGACGTTCTTCACCTGAAGCTCACGTGGCACTTCAAAGAACATATTCTCTTCACGGCCGCTCAGTTCTTCAACCTCACCGCCGGCCAGCGTCTGAATACGCGCGATAATCTGATTCACCAGCGCTTCAGGTGCAGAAGCCCCTGCAGTCACACCCACACTTTGGGTGCCCGTGAACCAGTTTGCATCAACATCTTCTTCACAGTCAGTCAGATAACTTGGTGTCCCAAGTTTTTCAGCCAGCTCACGGAGACGGTTGGAATTTGAGGAGTTCTTCGACCCCACCACAATCATCACGTCAACACTGGCGGCCATCTCACGCACCGCATCCTGACGATTCTGGGTGGCATAGCAAATATCGTCTTTGCGCGGTCCCTGAATATCCGGGAAAACTTCCCGCAAACGGTCAATGACATCCGCCGTTTCATCTACCGACAGGGTCGTCTGGCTGACATAGTGCAAATTGCCCGGCTCTTTCACTACGCCGGTCAGCTTGTCGACATCAGCCGGCGTCTCAACCAGATACATCCCGCCCGTTTCACTGGCGTACTGACCCATGGTGCCTTCCACTTCCGGATGACCGGCATGGCCAATCAGCACGACTTCCATATCCCGGCGGCTGGCACGCGCGACTTCCATATGGACTTTGGTGACCAGCGGACAAGTGGCATCAAATACGGTAAGTTTACGGGCTTTCGCTTCATTGCGAACAGCCTGAGAAACACCATGCGCCGAGAAAATAACGATGTTGTCATCCGGTACTTCGCTCAGCTCTTCCACGAAGATCGCACCGCGTTGTTTCAGTCCTTCCACGACAAATCGGTTGTGAACCACCTCGTGCCGAACGTAAATTGGCGGCTGATACAGTTCCAGCGCCCGCTCAACAATACTGATGGCGCGGTCAACACCAGCACAAAAGCCACGAGGGTTAGCAAGTAAGATTTTCATATCTGGGACTCTTTTTCTGCAATCCTTCCAACCCGGTTCCGGACCGGGTCGGTCATGGTTTAGCCTTCGATGCCGACAACTTCAACATCAAAGGTGACCCGCTGACCAGCCAGCGGATGATTAAAATCAACGGTCACGGAATCACCGACAACGGCCGTAATCACACCAGGAATATCCTGCCCGTCCGGGCCGCTAAAGGCAATAATTGTTCCGACCTCAGCCGGTGCTTCAGCACCAAAACGTGCCAAATCAACATGATGAATGTTATCCGGATTCGGCAGACCGAATGCGTCTTCAGGCTCAAGAACAAACTGACTTTTCTCGCCTTCAGCAAGACCCAGCAGGCAGCGCTCAAAGTTGTCGGTCAGACTGCCATCACCCATGCGAAATTTGGCGGGTTTTCCCATCGCTTGCGTCGATTCAGCAACCGAACCGTCTTCCAGCTTGATGGAAAAATGCATTAAAACTTCACTGTTTTCTGTAATTACCGACATGTGTACATCCTGATTTCGAGTTGCGGCAAAGTGCAGAACATCGCCTCTGCACTTCTTCCTGATGCAACGCTTTTTACAATAAAGCGCCGCCCGTCGCAACGGGCAGCGCCTGCTTCGTGAGCTCGCACCGAAATTACCGGCTGCTTTCTTTGGTCTTACTTTTCCCGGCCAGAAAACCTTCCAGGATGATCAAAGCGGCACCAATGCAGATCGCTGAATCAGCGATATTAAACGCAGGCCAGTGTTTCTGCCCGATATAGAAATCCAGAAAATCCACCACAAAGCCGTGGTACAGACGATCAAACAGATTTCCAAGTGCGCCGCCAATGATCAGTGCGTAAGCACTATTGGCCACCCCATGGCTGGCTGGCGTGCGACGCATCCAGAGCAGCAGCAACCCTGTTACACCCAGAGCAATCGCTGTAAACAGCCAGCGCTGCCAACCACTTGCATCACTCAGGAAACTGAAAGCTGCGCCATAGTTGTGAACATACAGCAGGTTAAAAAATGGCAAGACCTCAATGCGATTCGGCCAGCCATATCCCATGGTATCCATCACCAGCAGCTTGCTGCCAATATCGATCGCAAAGACCAGAACCGCCAGCCACAGCCAGCGGATTCCGGATTGCTTCAGAGTCGGTAAACTACTCATCAGGCAAACTTACGCTCTTCGCCCTGACCATCAATGTTGGTCACACAACGGCCACAGATTTTCTCGTGTCCGGCGATAGTGCCAACATCGGCCACATGGTGCCAGCAGCGATCACATTTCTCTGCTTCTGCCGGAGTCACCAGGACAGACAGACCCGCAACATCCGTTGCTTTCGCTTCTGCAGGCTTATTGTCAGTCAGTGCGACTTTCGCTTTAGACGTCAGCAGCACGAAACGCAGTTCATCTTCCAGACGGTTCAGTTTGTCCGCCAGTTCAGAATCAGCATACAGAGTCACTTCTGCCTGCAGGGCGCCGCCGATGCGTTTCTCATTCCGAGCTTCTTCCAGCAGTTTATTCACGGCACCGCGCACGGCCTGAACTTCAGTCCAGAACTCATTGCTGAAAGCTTCATCGTCAGCCAGACCAAACAGACCTTCGAACCACTCACCAGTGAAGACAAAGGTGTCGCGCTCACCCGGCATTTCATTCCAGATTTCATCTGCCGTGAAAGACATGATTGGTGCCATCCAGCGAACCAGTGCTTCCACAATGTAGTACAGAGCCGTCTGACAACTCCGCTGAGCGTGGCCACCACGTTTCGCTGTGTACTGACGGTCTTTGATGACATCCAGATAGAAAGAGCCCATCTCAATGGAGCAGAAGTGCATCAGACGCTGTGTCACCGCATGCAGGTTGTATTCATCATAAGCAGTAATGATTTCTTCCTGAGCAGCTTTCGCCTGAGCCACAGCCCAGCGATCCAGTGCCACCATCTCTTCTGCCGGTACGCAATCCGTCGCCGGGTTGAAACCACTCAGGTTCGCCAGCAGGAATCGCGCGGTGTTCCGGATACGACGGTAAGCATCGGCGCTGCGCTTCAGAATCTCGTCAGATACAGCCACTTCGCCAGTGTAATCTGTCGATGCCACCCACAGACGCAGAATATCGGCACCCAGCTTGTTGGTCACATCTTTCGGTGCAACCACGTTGCCGATCGATTTAGACATCTTACGGCCCTGGCCATCCACCACGAAGCCGTGCGTCAGTACCTGACGGTAAGGCGCTTTGTTTTTCATCGCGACAGACGAGATCAGAGAAGACTGGAACCAGCCACGGTGCTGGTCTGAACCTTCCAGATACAGGTCAGCTGCATTACCGTGAAACTCTTCACGGGTATCAACCACTGCATAGTGGGTCACACCAGAGTCAAACCAGACATCCAGTGTATCCAGTACTTTCTCGTACTGTTCAGCGTCGGCTTCACCCATGAGCTCAGCAGGGTTCACATCCCACCACGCCTGAATTCCTTTTTCTTCCACCAGCTGAGCGACTTTTTCGATCAGTTCAGCGGTATTCGGATGCAGATCCTGCGTTTCTTTATGAACAAAGAGCGCAATCGGCACACCCCAGGTCCGCTGACGGGAGATACACCACTCCGGACGGCCCTCAACCATGCTTTCAATCCGGCTTTGGCCCCACTCCGGCATCCACTGGACGCCTTTGATTTCTTCCAGCGCTTTCGCACGCAGACCATTTTGATCCATCGAAACGAACCACTGCGGGGTTGCACGGAAGATAATTGGCGTTTTATGACGCCAGCAGTGCGGGTAGCTGTGCTCGTAAGCATGATGATGCAGCAGCGCACCATGTTCTTTCAGCGTTTCAACCACTGCATCATTTGCCTTAAATACGTGCTGTCCGGCAAACAGTTCTGTGTCTGGTAGATAAACACCGTTGCTGCCAACCGGGTTGGCGACTTCCAGACCATATTTCTGACCGACCGCGAAGTCTTCCTGACCGTGGCCAGGAGCCGTGTGTACACAGCCCGTACCGGATTCAGTGGTCACGTGATCGCCCAGAATCACTGGCACATCAAAGCTGTAGAACGGATGGTTGAAACGCAGCAGATCCAGTGATGCACCTTTGGCAAAACCAAGGTTGTGATAATGCTCGATACCGGCACGATCCATCACATCTTTGGCCAGCTCAGCGGCCATGATCAGACGCTCAGGCTTATCACCTTCGACCTGAATCAGTACATATTCCAGATCATCACGCACAGCCACAGCACGGTTGGCAGGCAGTGTCCAAGGCGTCGTGGTCCAGATCACGATAGAAACGTCGCCCCGGCCCTGATGTTCCTCAGTCATCTGAAACTTGCTCAGAACCTCAGCTTCATCAGCGGCTTTAAATTTCACATCGATCGAAGGTGAAACTTTGTTTTTGTACTCAACTTCGGCTTCCGCAAGTGCAGAACCGCAGTCGGTACACCAGTGAACAGGCTTGAAGCCTTTCAGCAGGTGACCGTTATCAGCAATTTTGCCCAATGCACGGATAATGTTAGCTTCAGTGCCGAAATCCATAGTGCGGTATGGTTTGTCCCACTCGCCCAGAACACCCAGGCGAATGAAGCTTTCTTTCTGGCCTTCAACCTGACCGGCCGCATAGCTGCGACACTTCTCGCGAAACTCGGCAGCAGTCACTTTCTGTCCCGGCTTACCGACTTTCTTCTCAACCATCAGTTCGATTGGCAGACCGTGGCAGTCCCAACCCGGTACATATGGCGCGTCAAAGCCAGACAATGTCTTCGACTTAATAATAATGTCTTTGAGAATCTTGTTCAGTGCGTGACCAATATGAATATCACCATTGGCATAAGGAGGGCCGTCGTGCAGCACGAAAGACTTTTTACCTTTCTTGGCTTTACGGATTTCACCGTAAAGATCCTCATCATACCAACGCTTCAGCATGGCAGGCTCGCGTTGGGCCAGGTTGCCTCGCATCGGAAACCCTGTTTCAGGCAGGTTCAGGGTATCTTTATAGTCGCTCATTGATTCTCAATTCCGTTACTTGGGCGAAGTTGGACATGTTGACGATGCTCAGACAGCCACACCCGCGCTGTCTGGGCATCACGCTCGATTTGCGCTTTCAGCGCATCAAAGGAGGCGAATTTAATTTCATCTCTTAATTTGTGGTGCAGAACCACTTCAATCTGACAACCATAGATATCAGACTGATAATCAAATACATGGACTTCCAGTTGCTGGCGCTCACCGTTCACTGTCGGCCGTCTGCCGACATTGGCAACTCCGGGCAGCGGCTGTTCAGCCACACCCAGTACCTCGACAGCATACACACCGGAAACCGGTGACACACGGCGCTTGAGCGGCACATTTGCCGTCGGAAAACCAATCGTACGGCCCAGTTTCCGGCCATGAGAGACACGGCCACTGATACTGTACGGCCGACCCAGCATGATTTCCGCTGCGGCCAGATCGTCCCGGGCAAGTGCTTCACGAATCGCCGTACTGCTGACCCGCTGCGTTTCAACACAAAAACTCTGCGTGCTGACCACCTCAAAGCCGAACTCACGTCCGGCAGCTTCCAGCATGGCAAAATCACCGCTGCGGCCTTTACCGAAGCAGAAATCATCGCCAACCACCAGAAACTTAACACCCAATTGTTCCACCAACAAGCGGCGAACGAAATCATGCGGCGACATGTTCGCAAATCGGGTATTGAAGTTGACGCACAGCAGGCGATCGATACCCGCTTTTCTCAGTTGCTGATACTTATCGCGAAAGCGGGTTAACCGGGCCGGTGCTTTGTCTTTGGCAAACAGCTCCATCGGCTGCGGCTCAAAGGTCATGACCGTCGCAGGAACCCCTAACCGCCGGGCCTGCTCACGCACCTGAGACAATACCGCCAGATGGCCCAGATGGACCCCATCAAAATTACCTATCGTCAGAACACAGCCATGATGGCCGGGCCGGATATTGTGGATTCCTCGGATCAATTCCATCTGCAGCTTATCATTACCAAAGTCAAAAACTGACGGATTATATACCAGAGCGCAAGGGTGTTAAAACCATCCGCCCCGGAAGATATCTTTTTTTGCCCCATTCAGGGCAAGTTGCGCTCACCCGGATGTCAGCCTTCTGTGCGAAGATGGTGCAGACGCATCCCGCTCACACCCAGCGTCAACAGATAGCTGACTGCCCCAACGCCAATCAGACCGGTCAGCCAGTAAACACGCTGCAAGAAATTCATCGACAGCCATTCAGCCATATCTGGTGAAAGCCACAGCAAAGCTGCAACCATCGCACCACCAGCAATCACTAAGCGGATCACAAAGCCTATGGTAGTACGTGACACCTGATAAACCCCGGCACGGTGCAGTCCACGATACAAGAGTGCAGCATTTACCAGTGCAGACAATGCGGTCGCCAGTGCCAGGCCCACATAACCGAACAGATAGGCAAATATGGCGTTAAACACCATATTGCTCACCATAGCGACAATACCGTAACGCACCGGTGTTTTGGTATCCTGCCGGGCATAGTAACCGGGGGCCAGCACTTTAATCAGCATAAAGTTCAGCAAACCGGATGCATAAGCCAGTAATGAGAGTCCGGCCTGCTCAACATCGTTCGGGGTAAATTCCCCCCGCATGAAGAGCACCATCAGCATAGGTTTTGCCAGCACCATCAAGCCCAGCATAGCAGGCAAACCCAGCAGCAGTACCATACGCACGCCCCAGTCCATGGTCTGCGCAAAATGCTCCCGGTTCTGATCCACATGTTTGCGCGACAGCGCCGGCAAAATCACCGTAGCGATTGCAATCCCAAACAGCCCTAACGGAAATTCCAGCAACCGGTCCGAGTAATACAGCCAGCTGATCGATCCCGTCATCAGGAAGCTGGCAATAAAGGTATCAAACAACAGGTTAATCTGACTCACCGAAACGCCAAACAACGCCGGAATCATCAGTGTCCGGATTTTCACCACTCCGGGATCCCGCCATCCCCAACGGGGCCGCACCAGTACACCGGCCCGGTACAGGAACGGCAGCTGAAACAGAAACTGCACCAGCCCCCCCAGAAACACCCCCAGCGCCAGTCCGATTTCAGGCTGTGTCAGGTTCGGGGATACCCACCAGGCACACAGAATGATCGAAATATTGAGGAACACCGGCGTAAACGAAGACACCGCGAATTTCCCCAGGGTATTGAGGATCGCCCCGGACAACGCCACAAAGGTAATGAACCATAAATAAGGGAACGTAATTTTAAGCAGCAGGCTGGCCAGCTCAAACTTGGGGGCTGCCGGACCGTCATTCAGCCAGTCCACAAACCAGCCGGCACCAAACAGAGCGGTAATGACACCTGACCCCAGCACCCCTAATAAGGTCACCACCGTCACGATGCCCCCCAGCGTACCAGCGGCCCTGGCAATCAGTTCTCGGGTTTTGTCCATATCGCCCCCCGCATGGCTTTCCGTCAGGACCGGTACAAAGGCCTGAGAAAATGCCCCTTCAGCAAAAAGCCGGCGGAGAAAGTTAGGAATCTTATTGGCAAAGAAAAAAACATCGGCGGCCGCTCCGGCCCCCATCAGGTTAGCAACGACCACATCCCGGACTAAGCCCATGACGCGGGATACGAAAGTCATACTGCTGACAATCAGCCCTGAGCGCAAAAGACGCTTACTCACAAAAAAACCTCACAAAAGATGGTCCAGAAAGGTGACTTGCAGGACCAAAAGCTGATAGAATCTGCCGCCATATTAACCGTGTTAATGCACAAGTGCCAAATTGATTGGCACGGCTGTTATTTGCACAAATCATTTGACAATCTTTGGTTTTAGAGGCATATTCCTCGGCCTTAAATTGTCACCGTACCAAGAATTTGGGAGTTACACCCTTGGCAAATATCAAATCTGCTAAGAAACGTGCAATCACTTCTGAAAAACGTCGTCAGCACAACGCTAGCCGTCGTTCTATGATGCGCACTTTCTTCAAAAAAGTTGTTGCTGCTGTTGAAGCAGGCGACAAAGAAGCTGCTGTTAAAGCCTTCACTGACATGCAACCTGTTATGGACCGTATGGCTACTAAAGGCCTGATCCACAAAAACAAGGCTGCTCGTCATAAAGCTCGTCTGGCTGCAAAAATCAAAGCTCTGTAATTCAGCGCATTGATTGGACAGCAATAAAAAAACCGGCTCAGGCCGGTTTTTTTATTGCTGCAATTCAGGTCATCCCGTCAGTTCCGATGCTGTGCAACAGGCACGGATTACGGACAGTACATCTCTTGCAGTAATTCGATCATCGATTTCACTTCCTGACTCTTCAGGCGATAGTAAACCGTCTGTGATTCTTTACGTGTAGCAACCAGGCCATCACGTCTGAGCCAGGCTAAATGCTGCGACAAGGCCGACTGGCTCAGGTCCAAACGGTCACTCATCGTTCCAACCGACAATTCCCCCTCCAGCAAATAGCATAAAATCAATAACCTCCGCTCATTGGCCATGGCCTTAAGCAAAGACACAGCCTGAGGAGCACTGTGATGTAACGTTATGGCTTCCATCTTTCCACCGACTTCAGTGATTTGTTCGATACCTCTATCACTGAAAAAGGCGGTCATTTGAACAGTTTTCTGAAATCAGCCTCGCAAATTTTCTTCACTGCCGGGTGCATGATCATGCGTTCCGCGAAAATCACATAATACTCTTCCCGGATGGCCCGTACCCTTTTCACCTCACGGACAGCGTGCGACTGTTCAATTTCAGACGCATAAATAGAAGGGGCAACGAACATAGATTTTCGATACGCACCAAAGGCTTTCATCAGAGCAGCATCATCAAACTCCCCCAGGATATTCGGGGTGATACCCTGCTGATCAAACCAATGATGCAGCTTACGGCCCATGGCAGTACGACGGCCGGGAACAAGCAATTTGTAATCTTCCAGACAAGCAGGAAAACTCAGGGGTTTGTCGGTATTCGAGCAAAAAAAGCTCATCCCGGACTCCCCCAGCTTTTTACTGAACAGGCCCGGACTTTGCGTGGAGTCAACCGGACAATCGGACAGGATCATATCCAGCTTGTGCTGAGATAGCTGTTCGAGCAGCATTTCATGTGTCGATTCGTAGCAGCGCAGATGAATCCGCTCATCTTCAGGAATTCCCGCCATCAGGATTTTACTGACCAGACGTTTAGACAGCGCATCAGCGACCCCAACCTCAAGCAGCTGATTCTCTCGTTGCGTGTAATTGATGATATCCAGCATTTCGTAGCTGAGATCGAACATCTTGTCGGCATATTTAAAAACCAGTTGCCCCAGCTCCGTCGGCTCGATATGCCGGCCAACCCGTTTGGTCAGCTTCCCCTTCAACCGCTCTTCCAGCGCCCGGATCTGCCCCGTCACTGTTTGCGGTGCCAGAAATAAAGCATCAGCCGCTTTGGTTACTGATCCTTGTTTGCAAACCATCCAAAAATAATACAAGTGATTGTAATTCAGGTGCGACACTGCTACCGGCCTCAACGCTCGCGAATAAAAAACCCCAGGCTTTCGCCTGGGGTTTATCCTAAGTGTTTTTTTATCCAAACACACGAATATCCGGAATTTGAAGTGGAAAGTGCTTATTCAGTCTTCACTTCCGGCTCTTTTTCTGCCGTCAATGGATGGCGGTAACGCTCACCGGCTCGTTGCTCCAGAGCCCTGGAGACAAAATTACCGGAAGCTTCCTCCTGCTGAGTCCGGGCACTTGCCTGTCCATGCTTGTACCCCGCCTGATAAGCTTTGCAGATCTCACTGTCACTCTGCTGCTGGCAATGGCTGTAGTCCTCCGCCATTGCGCCGCTCGCCATCAGGCCAATTGTCAGAACGATCAATGGTCTCATACACACCTCCCTGTCCCGTTTATGATGATGTTTGGCTGTCCTTCACGACTTTTGCTGCTGGTAACGAGCGGGAAAGTAAGACATAACCCACAACCGCCGCAGTCGTAGAACCAATCAGAATGCCCAGCTTCGAATAAGTGATCATCTCTGCATCAAGGCCAGCGAATGCGAGCATTGAGATGAAGATTGACATCGTGAATCCGATACCGCACAGCACAGAGACTGCAAAGATCTGACCAAATCCAGTGCCTTCCGGCAAACGGGCGATCCCGGTTTTTACCGCCAGCCAGCTCGCGATAAAGATTCCCAGCGGTTTACCGACAAACAGACCCAGTGCAATTCCCAGTGGCAGCATTGCCGTCAGGCCATCAACAGAAACACCGGCCAGCGAAATACCTGCGTTAGCGAAAGCAAAAATTGGCAAAATCAAATACGCGACGTAAGGGTGCAATGCATGCTCCATGGTCTTCAGCGGCGAAATGTCCTGCCCCTGCTTGTTCTGACCCTGAAGCGGGATTGCAAAGCCCAGCACAACACCCGCCAATGTCGCATGCACACCTGACTTCAGTACGCTTACCCAAAGCACAGCACCAACCAGAATGTACCAGAATAAGTTGGCCACATTACGGGCGTGCATGATAAAGAGCACAGCAGTTGCGGCAAAGGCAATTCCCAGGGCCATCGCAGACAAGTCACTGCTATAGAAAAGGGCAATAATGACAATCACCCCCAGGTCATCAATAATCGCCAGAGCAAGCAAGAAGACTTTCAGGCTGACCGGCACCCGGTTACCCAGCAATGCCATGATACCCAATGCGAATGCAATATCTGTCGCAGCAGGGATCGCCCAGCCGCCAATCGCAACAGGATCAGCAAAATTGAATAGCACATAAATTAATGCCGGTGCGACCATGCCACCTAACGCAGCTACTGCTGGGAAAATCGCTTTCTCTTTGGTATTCAGCGCACCTTCGATCAGCTCACGCTTGACCTCAAGGCCGATCACCAGAAAGAAAATCGCCATCAGACCGTCATTAATCCAGTGCTCAACTGACAGGCCGGCAATATAGCTATGAAGTGCCCCTTCATAAACGGACTGTAACGGAGAGTTTGCAATCGTCATGGCAAGGGCAGCAGCAATTATCAACAAAATGCCGCCAGCAGACTCTAATTTAAAGAATTTCAGAATTACATCGGTCATTGACCGCAGCTCCTTACTACTCACTGTAAAATCACACTTTTATGTCAATGCGTGGTAAAAACAGTGTAGACGTCGACAGACACCTCTGTGAAATCGTTTGTTTAGAGCGAACAACTCGGAAAAACCGATCTATCAGAGACAAAACACCGTAATACCCGCAGTATTTACTTACCTGCTCCCGCTCATCAGCGAACTATTTCAGGAAAACTACGGCTACAGAAATAGCGTTGTCGCATCTGTTCACAATATTTCTCTCTGATGCTGAAGCAAGGAATGCTTCTTATATCTGACGGGCGATCCCCATCTTTATCAATGCTTTATCGCATTTTTACAAGAATATGATCCTCCTCCCAGCTTGCCCTCAGCAACTCAAAGAACGGATAATCTTGTGAATGACTTTTTTGTGTCATATTTCTGAAATATTCGTTCTCTACCATCGCGGCAACTTTCAAGAAACTGAAACCAAAATGACATCACAATGTCACGGAGAACAGATTATGACTACCCAAGCCACCACAGCTGAGCCAATGCAAAGCTCCATGCGATGGGTTCGCTGGGCCAACCTGGTTTTCATGCTGTACCTGCTGCTTGTTGCCGTATCCATGGTCAGTAGCGGCTTCAAATGGTCCGTCGGTGAACAAGCCAAGACCCTGTTTGAATTTGCCTCACACCCGATTGCTGGCCTGATGATCGGTCTGGTAGCCACCTCTCTAATCCAGTCTTCCAGTACCGTCACTTCCATCATCGTGGGCCTGGTTGCCGGTGGTTTACCGGTTGAAACCGCAATCCCGATGATCATGGGTGCCAATATCGGTACCACCATGACCAACACACTGGTCAGCCTGGGTCATGCCCGCTGTAAAGAAGAGTTTCAGCGTGCTTTTTCTGCCGCGACTGTCCACGATTTCTTTAACCTGCTCGCCGTCTTGATCTTCCTGCCTCTGGAAATGATGTTCGGTCTACTGGAAAAAGTCTCAGCCTGGCTGGTATCGCCGCTGATGTCGACTGGCGACATGAGCATGAAAGGCCTGAACTTTATCAAGCCACTGACCAAACCCGTCGTCCATGCAGTGCAAGCACCGCTGGAATCTTTGGGAACCATGGGCGGTATCGTGATGATTGCTCTGGGCATTGCCCTGATCTTTCTGGCAATTACCGTTATGGGTAAACTGATGCGCAGCCTGATGGTCGGCCGTGCCCGTGAAATCCTGAAAAGTGCGATCGGCCGTGGCCCGGTTCACGGTATCGTGTCAGGCACAGTCGTCACCGTCCTGGTACAGTCGTCTTCAACCACCACCAGCCTGATGGTGCCGCTGGTTGGCACCGGGGTGCTGAAGGTCCGTGATGTATATCCTTTTACACTGGGCGCAAACATCGGCACCTGCATCACGGCCCTGCTGGCTGCTACGGCGATTTCCGGTGACCACGCTGTATTTGCCCTGCAAATTGCACTGGTGCACCTGAGCTTCAATGTGATGGCAACCCTGCTGATTTTCGGCCTGCCGTTCCTGCGCGAACTGCCACTCAAATGTGCTTTCTTCCTTGGCGAGATGGCCGTGAAGAGCAAAGCAGCAGTTGCAGCCTATCTGGGACTGGTCTTTATCCTGATTCCAGGCGGTATTCTGGCTTTCACCGCCTGATCCATTGCACAAATACCATCGCAACAAAAAAGCCCCGTCTCGAAAGAGCGGGGCTTTTTTTATCACTTGATTTGTTCAATCACACCGAGAAAGGATACTGGATCGGATCGTGGTGCTGATAGCCTTCCAATTGAAAATCATCCAGCGTAACCCAGGTTTCCAGATCTTCCAGCGTCTGAATCTCCGGGTTGATGATCAGGCGTGGTGACGGGAAAGGCTCACGCTTCAGCTGTACATCACGCATCAGTGCCAGCTGATCTTCATAAATATGTGCATTCACAATCTTGTGATACGCCTTACCCGCCTTATGGCCAGTGATCTGCGCCATCAGTGCCAGCAATGTAAAGACCTGAATCTGATTAAAGTTCAGTCCTAAAGGCACGTCACAGGATCGCTGGTAGCTGGTCAGATAAAGCGTATCGCCCAGCAGCGAAAACGTGTGTGTGTGCATACACGGACGCAGACAGCCCATCTCAAACTCACCCGGGTTGTAAAAGGTCAGGATTTCACCGCGATCATCGATACCACGACTCAGGTTCTCTGCAATTTTTCGCAATTGGTCTAATGTACTGCCATCAGGTTTACGCCAGCTGCGCCCCTGCACACCATAGACACGTCCCATATCATCCGTACCTTTTCGGTGCGGATTATTCAGCCAGGCCTGATTATCATTGGCATTGGCATCCCAGGTTTTGGTACCCAGTGCGCGGAAATCCGCCGCATTGTCATAGCCGCGAATATAACCGAGCAATTCAGCAATTGCCGCTTTCCAGAAGCTTTTCCGGGTCGTGATCAGGGGAAACTGATTATTGGCTACATCATAGGTCAGATCGGCATTGATCAGTGTCAGACAACGTTTACCGGTACGTTCATTTTCAACCCACTCGCCCTCGTCAATAATCCGCTGGCATAAATCTAAATACTGTTTCATTGACTCTCTTGACCTGAATTGGCAGGAAATACTCTGGCGGCAAGCATAACACAAAAAAGGCAGCCTTTTGGCTGCCTGTTCATGTCTTCAATGCGGTTAAGCGGTACGATGATGGCCTGCCCTTTTGTAGGCCCAGACCATCAACAGAATACCGCCAAACACCATCGGCAGAGACAGTATTTGTCCCATGCTGATCCAGCCTCCAAACAGGCCGAGTTGTGCATCCGGCTCGCGGCAGTATTCCACCAGGAAACGGAAACTCCCGTATCCCAGCAGGAACAGACCAGATACCGCTCCGGCCGGACGCGGTTTCCGAATGAAGATATTAAGGATAATCAGCAGGACCACCCCTTCCAGGAAAAACTCGTATAACTGAGACGGATGGCGCGGCAGCGGTCCGCCAGTCGGGAACACCATGGCCCAGGGGACATCCGTAACCCGGCCCCAGAGTTCTCCGTTGATAAAATTCCCCAGCCGGCCTGCGCCCAATCCGAACGGTACCAACGGTGCAACAAAATCAGCCACATCAAAGAAACGGCGGCCATTTCTGTGGGCATACCAGAGCATGGCTGTCATCACACCCAGCAATCCGCCGTGGAAGGACATCCCGCCGGTCCATACTTTGAAAAGATACAGCGGGTCAGCCAGAAACATCTCGAAGTTATAAAACAGTACGTAGCCAACCCTGCCACCAATCACAACCCCTAAGAAACCGAAAAACAGCAGGTCACTCACCTGGTCACGTGTCCAGCCGCTGCCGGATTTATCTGCCCGGCGGTTCGCCAGCCAGAGCGCAAACATGAAACCCAGCAGGTACATCAGACCGTACCAGCGTACAGCCAGCGGGCCGATTTCAATCAGAACCGGATCAAAATTAGGAAACGTCAGATAGCCTTGACTCATTCAAAACATACTCTTGGTTAATCAATGAAAGCAGCACTCGTGAACGGTCATGCTCGCGGGTGCTCTCATGCCAATCCACAGACAGGCTTACTCTAAAACAACATCTTGCCGCCAATAAATAACAAGAAGATGGCAAATATTTTCTTCAGGGTCTGCGTCGGTAGACTGCTGACCATTCGGGCGCCGAACCGGGTTGTCAGCACCGAGGTACACACAACCCCCAGCAGCGCAGGCAAATACACATACCCCACACTATAAGGCGGCAAAGAAGCAGCTCCGCTGCCGGCGACAATAAAGCCCGCCATACCGGCAACCGCTATAATGGAGCCGCAAAACGCCGCCGTCCCGATCGCACGCCGCATTTCCACACCATACCAGCTCAGATATGGCACGGTCAGCGAGCCACCGCCAATCCCGGCCAGACTGGCAACCAATCCAATGATGCTGCCACTGCCGACAATTTTTGTCCCACCAGGTAAAGGATGACGTCCTGAAACTTTCAGCGATAACAGCATTTGCAACGCTAACAGCAGCACAATACCAGCAAATATCTTTGGCAGCCAAACTGTTGGTACCCATTCCGCGACTGCGCTGCCAGCCAGTCCGCCCAAAATCATCCCCGGTGCCAGTAATTTGACCAGTGAAATATCCACATTTCCCAACCGGAGGTGGCTTCGGGCTGAAGAACCTGAAGTCAGTACGATACAGGCCAGTGAGGTCGCCAGTGCAATATGCATGACTAACTCTGTGTCAATCCCGATATGCGGCAGTAACCAGACCAATGCAGGTACAATCAGCAAACCTCCGCCTATCCCCAGCAACCCGGCCAGAAGACCAACCACAGCTCCCAATCCCAAACACATCAGGATCAGCCACAACATCTCTGGCATCAATTATTTCCCTGCACGGATAAAACCACCCATACCACGCTGTTCAACGAAGGATGTCGCCATCTTACGCACATCCTGACCAAAGGTCGCCGTCAGTGCCTGAGCTGCCAGTTGCTCCATATCACTGAGTGCCGTATGACGCAGAACATATTTAATTTTGGCAACGTTCCGGGTATTCATACTCAGAGAGCGGTACCCCATACCAACCAGCAGCAACGCACCAAGCGGATCACCCGCCAGCTCACCACAGACACTCACAGGCATGGCCAGCGACTCGCTGACGCTCTGAATATGTTTCAGTGCCTGCATGACAGCAGGGTGGAAAGCATCATAGACATTCGCGACCCGTGAATTGTTCCGGTCAACGGCCAATAAATACTGAGTTAAGTCATTACTGCCCACCGAAATAAAATCCACCCGGTCTTTCAAAGCCGGCAGCTGATAGAGAATGGAAGGGACTTCAATCATGATCCCCAGCTTCGGTCTGCGCAAACTTTTTCCCTGACTTTCAGCAAACGCGGACACTTCTTCAAACGCTCTCTCAATCAAGGCTTTGGATTCATCCAGCTCCGGGATCCCGGAGATCATGGGCAACAGGATATCCATGTTGTCGAGACCAATGCTCGCCTTGAGCATCGCTCTGACCTGCATCAGAAAAATTTCCGGGTGATCCAGCGTGAAGCGGATGCCACGCCATCCCAGGAACGGATTGTCTTCTTCAATGGTGAGATAAGGGAGCGGCTTGTCACCGCCAATATCCAGTGTACGCATCACCACTGATTTATTCGGGTAAGACGTCAGGATGGCACGGTACTGAGCCGCCTGTTCTTCTTCGGAAGGAAAACTGCGCTGCAGCAGAAACGGCACTTCAGTCCGGTAGAGACCGACCCCGTCCACGCCCTTATTCACCGCAATATTGGTATCAGCACTCAGCCCGGCGTTGAGATACAGAAAAATTCTTTCCTGATCTGCCGTGACTGCCGCTTTATCGAGATCCTGCTCGACCAGTGCGGTCAGCTCGTTTTCTTCTCGCAGCAGTCGTTTGTACTCGGCCAGAACCTGCTTGTTCGGCTCTATCAGCAGGTCGCCCCGGTAACCATCCACAACCACCAGCGTGTTATGAACTTTTTCAGGAATAAAATCGACCCCCATGATCGCCGGAATCCCCAGGGCACGGGATAATATTGCAGCATGGGAGTTTGCAGCACCTTCCTGCGCCACCACGGCAGCCAGCTTATCTCTTGGAATGCTGGCCAGCATGGCGGCTGTCAGCTCTCGGGTAAGCAGAACAATCGGCGCATCCCACTGATGCTCGATCCCTTCCTCATTATGCAGAAAGAACAGTAAACGCTGCCCAAGCTCCCGGATATCATGCGCACGTTCCCGCAGATAATCATCTTTCATATTGGCAAAACGTGCGGAATACGTTTCCACGGTCTGCCGGACAGCCCACTCTGCCTGATCACCGCCTGCAACTTTGGAGAAAAGATCTTTCCGCAGCATCGGATCGTTCAGCAAGTGGCTGAACAGATCAAAAATCGCCAGAGTTTCTTTGTGAAGTTCACTATCGAAGCGTTTGCGCAGGCGACGAAATTCATTGCTGGCCATCTCAATGGCAATGCTCAATCGTTCCTGCTCGGCTTCCCGGTCCAGACAGGATGCCGGGCTCACCACTTCCAATCTTGGCTGGTTGTCGTCCCACCAGGCTTTTGCAACCGCAACGCCTGTGGATGCAGCGGATCCGGTCAGATGCAGGCCATCCCGTTGATCCGGCCACATCCCCTGTGCTTTTGCATGCGCCAGAATGACTGCCAGCTGTGCCGCCAGCGTCACCATGAAGGACTCTTCGCTTTCCGTGAATTCACGCTTTTCGCGCTGCTGAATCACCAGTACGCCAAGGACTTTACGCTGATGAATAATCGGTGTGCCGAAAAAGGAGCGGAAGGATTCTTCGTTGGTACCGGGGATATGCTTAAAATTGGGATGACTGCTGGCATCAGCCACGTTGACGGGTTCCGCCTGGCGGCCGACCAGACCGACCAGACCTTCATTAAAACTGAGCCCAACCTGATATGAGGGTTTGATTAACCCTTGGGTCGCCATCAGCATATATTGCTGCCGATGCTCATCCACAATGTAGACAGAGCAACACTCCGTCTTCATTGCATCACAAATACTGACCACCAAGACATCCAACGCTTCGAGCAAGGTCGGCGCGCTGGCAACTTTCTCTACGATTTCTCTGAGCTGGGTCAGCATAAGCATTATGATCCCTTGGGTTAACCTCGCCTGTTTTTACGTTTCGATTTCCGTTCCTTACGTTCCTTAAACGGCATCGCCATCGCCGCGAATTCTTTCAGCGCCCGGCGATATACATCCCGTTTGAAGGACACAACCTGACGTACCGGATACCAGTAGCTGACCCAACGCCAGCCATCAAATTCCGGGGTGGTGCCACGCTGCATGTTCACCTTAGACTCATCGCACTCCAGACTCAGCAAAAACCACTTTTGCTTTTGCCCGATACAAACCGGTTTGGAGTCCCACCGGACCAGACGCTTCGGTAACTTGTATCTCAGCCAATGGCGGCTGGATGCCAAAATCCTGACGTCCTTTTTGGTCAGACCCACTTCCTCATACAGTTCACGGTACATGGCCTGTTCAGGAGTTTCCCCCTCATCGATACCGCCTTGCGGAAACTGCCAAGAGTGTTGTCCATATCGTCGAGCCCAAAATACCTGGCCATGGCTGTTACAGATAACTATCCCCACATTAGGGCGGTATCCATCGCCATCAATCACTGGACGACCTCAAGTAAAAATATCAATTAACAGTGATTTTTTCACAGAAATAGGCTCAGGGTAAACATTCATTGTCATCAATCACTGTTTTTTCCTACCTGGCACTCACTTTATGGATAACTTCTCACTGAACAGGAGGTTATAAACAGAGAAATGAGACCTCTCCCACATTTATTCACGCTTTCTGTGGATAGTTTTGTGTAGAAACTCTGTTATTGCTGATTTAATCAACAAAACCAAAACAAGCGGTTTCTTATTTCGGATATGAACAGAATAAATAATCACTTAAAAACCATTAACTTAAAATCAATTATTACGTATATCTGTGAGAACAGATTCAATCTTATTCAGCGGATCTTCAGCGGTGGTCAAAGATCAACCAACTTTACATTTATCCACAACTCAGGGAGGTACCTGGTGAAATAAACACCAGACCGTCGTTCAAATTCCACGCAATACCCTGTAAATCCATCCAGCTCAGAGAATATGCACTTTGTTCGAAAAATTACCTGTGGATATCTTTGGGAGAAGATCTCCACCGTCGGGCTGATCTTTATCGCAAGCTCTCCCGGATCCTGATGATTGTGTTACCATACGCTGTTCTCTGATTGCCTGTACGACATACCTGCTAATGACGATGCCCCAAAATTCTCCCCCAACCTCTGAATCCGAGCTGCTGGCGCGGGCACAGGCACTTGCTGGTTACACGCTGGGAGAACTGGCCGAGCAGGCAGGACAAGTCCCCCCACCGGATCTGCGTCGTGATAAAGGCTGGGTCGGCCAGCTTCTGGAATGGCATTTGGGTGCCACAGCCGGCAGTCAGCCTGTCCCCGACTTTACCGAGCTTGGTATTGAACTGAAAACGATCCCAATCAGCCACCAGGGGAAACCACTGGAAACGACCTTTGTCTGCGTCGCCCCTCTGACGGGCCTGCATGGCGTCAGTTGGGAAAACAGCCATATCAGACACAAACTGGCGCGGGTACTGTGGATTCCAGTCGAAGGTGAACGCGAAATTCCGCTGGCAGAACGCCATGTCGGCTCTCCTTTGCTCTGGAGCCCTTCAGCAGATGAAGAAGCTCGCCTGCGGCGCGACTGGGAAGAACTGATGGATCTGATCGTTCTGGGCAAAGTGGAACAAATCACCGCCCGGCATGGTGAAGTCCTGCAACTCCGGCCGAAAGCGGCCAACAGCAAAGCCCTGACAGAGGCCTATGGGGCCAACGGCCAGCCTATCAAAACCCTGCCACGCGGCTTTTATCTCAAAACACAATTTACTGCCGAACTGCTGGCCCGCCATTTCATGCTCTGACAGCCCGGAATTACAGGGGAATTGTCATCTCGTCCTGACAGCATTGTGGTTTGCCGTCCGGGGAAAATTCGTCATGCGGATCGATCATTCGCAGCGTGATCGATTTCACGCCCAGCGGCCTCAAGAACTCCCTCACCTGCTCCATATTCTGAAAGTGCAGTGTATTATCGTCGTCATCTTTCAACGGCTCAAGGTGGTGCCTGTACTCGACTTCCATCAAATAATCCGCCTGACCTGCATAACTGGTCAGCACACATCTCGGCACATCCTCACCGGGCGACTTCACCCAGTGCTTGAATTGGGACAATTTCATGGCCACTCCTCAGTCAGGGAACTGATTTAACTATGTGCGAACATTGTCCGTTCAGCAAGGCGGCCACTTTGTTCCCGGCGCTCTAAGGTCAGGCTTGCATTATTGTCGCAACAAAACGACCGGCACATTTTGTGCTAACCCCCTATTTTCCTGCCGCTTTTCAGCCGCTACATCCTAGGTTATAGTCAAAGTGAATTTGCGGTCCAAGGAGGGCAAATGAAATACCATAAGATCCCCCATTCATCTCTCGAAGTCAGTCAGATTGGTCTGGGTACCATGACATTTGGTGAACAGAATACCGAAGCCGAAGCCCACAGCCAGCTCGACTTCGCTCTGGAGCGCGGTGTCAACCTGATCGATACTGCTGAAATGTATCCGGTACCGCCCAAAGCAGAAACACAGGGACTGACAGAATCCTATATTGGCAGCTGGCTGAAAAAATCCGGCAAGCGAGACAAAGTCATTCTTGCAACCAAGGTTGCGGGGCCGCGTAATGTGCCGCATATCCGAAATCAGATGGCGCTGGACTGGCGGAACATTCATGAAGCCGTTGAAAACAGCCTGGAACGACTGCAAACTGATTATATCGATCTCTATCAGTTACACTGGCCGCAGCGCGAAACAAACTGTTTTGGCAAGCTGAATTATCCTTACCCGGATGAAAATACTGGCGTCACTTTAACGGATTCACTGGAAGCACTGGCCGAACTGGTGCGTGCCGGTAAAATCCGTTACATCGGACTGTCAAATGAAACCCCGTGGGGCGTGATGTCCTTTTTACGTCTGGCAGAAAAACATGACCTGCCGCGGGTAGTCACCATCCAAAACCCATATAACTTGCTCAATCGCAGCTTTGAGGTCGGTCTTTCGGAAATCAGCCATTATGAGGGCGTGAAATTACTGGCTTATTCTCCGATGGCATTCGGAATTCTCAGTGGTAAATACCTCAATGGTCAAAAACCTGCAGGCGCCCGCTGTACGCTGTTCGAGCGCTTCGTCCGCTACTTTACCCCCCAAGGTATTGCAGCAACGGAAGCTTATGTGAAAGTAGCGAAAAAGCATGGACTGGATCCGGCACAAATGGCGTTGGCTTTTGTGAATCAGCAACCGTTCAATGCGTCAACCCTGATTGGCGCGACGAATCTGACTCAGCTGGAGGCGAATATCGACAGTCTGTCGGTAGAACTCAATGCTGAAATTCTGGCAGATCTTGAGCAAGTTGGGCTCACTTATTCAAATCCTTGTCCGTAATTCCACTGAAGCCGAAAACAAAAGCCCCCGCTAAAACGGGGGCCGTTGGGTTCTTTCTGGCCTTACTCCGCAGAGTAAGGCCAGCGATTACGTCAGACTTCGCGACCGAAATGCTCGCCTGAGGTGACGGCTCTTACGCATGGCTCGTTGACCGGCCAGCGCTGAATCGACGCGCATATCTTTGTCAATTCCCATATCTTTCAGAATATGTGAAGACAGTTGAGGTAAATGAAACTGCATCCGTCGGTATTCGCGACGCCATGCTTCTTCTTCACGATGAAGATCAAGACGAATAAGTAAAACAGCAAAACGTAAATAGACTGATTGGCGCATGAGAGTGCTCTCCGTTGAATAAAACATGGAGGGACGCAAATACGACCGTTTTCAGGCTGACAACTGACTAGCCGCGACAGACGTATCCGCGGCCCATTTACACAGTGAATTACTGTAGAAAGTATTTAAGATCAGTGACCAGAGGTCAGTTGAGCTTAATGCTGATGGGAATTTCGATCCGAATCACCAGCAGGACGCAGACATTTTGTGTTGAATGTGCTCATTGTATGTTCCTCCTGGTTATAAGGTAGAATGATGTGATATGAAGCATATTCTTGCCCGATAATGCATCAAAAACAAGAAGTTATTTTGTTCTCTCTGATAAAAAGCCAAATAGTCGGATAATTATGCAATCTATCGCTGAGAATCAGAGGGAAACAACAGCGATAGATAAATTTTCAGGGTTTTCCTCTTACCGCAAATGATCTGCAACAACACCGAACCTGCTGTCAGGAAAGCACCATCGATTTCAGCATCGTACACAGCAATTTCCCGGCCGGACCAAGTGCATACTGACTGCTCCAGGCGAGATCCACGGGCTGCTTCCATGCCTGCGCTTCAAATGCCGGTTCCAGCCGGACCAGCTGTCCGGTCAGCACTTTATCCCTGACCGTTTCTGCCGGCAGTACCGTCCAGCCAATCCCGCGCTGAATCAGCTCAATCGCCGACAGAATATGCTCGGTTCGCCAAATCGTATCAGAGACTCGCCACCCTTCGCTGTCCTGCCCGTAACGGCCCGTCAGCAACACCTGACGGTGCTGCCGGAGATCAGCCCAGTCGACGGTCTTGAGCGCAGCAAGCGGATGGTCGCTGGCTGCCACACACCAGACCTCCACCTGCCCGAGGCCATGCACCGTGATCTCCGGATTCAGAAAAGCCAGCTGTACCATGAGCGCCAGCTGAACCCTGCCGTCATGCAGTAACTTCATGACATCGCCTGTCCCAACCGTCAGGATTTCAACTTCCACCAGCGGATACCTAGTCTCAAACGCCTTCAGCACATCCGCCAGAGCCGGCAGCAATGCCATCGACTCCACACCCAGCGTTAATTTCGGTTCCACTCCCTGCTGGAAGCTATCGGCGGCCACTTGCAGCTCACCGCACTGCGCCAGTACCCGACGGGCTTTCATCAACAACGCTTGCCCCTCAGAGGTCAGAACCGGCTTTTTGCCACTTCGGTCAAACAGTGCCAAGTGAAAGTCTGTCTCCAGATTTGAAATGGCCGTACTGATAACGGACTGCGCCTTGCCCATCTGCCGTGCTGCTGCCGAAAATGATCCGGTTTCTGCTGCGGCGACAAAAGCTCTGAGCTGTTCGAGTGAAAAATGCATCTCCGCCCCATCTATCTTTAAAAACGATAGTTACTAACTTTTATCTATCAATATTCTGATTAGTATACGCATCAGAACGGTGATTCAAAATTGAGGTAACACACATGCGTACACATTGGGACAGAGTCCGCCACGCGATCGGATTTGAAGGCATCGCCCTGGTGCTGATCACTTTGGTACTCAGCTACGGATTCGGCTTTGAGATGGCCCATATCGGGATTCTGGGCGTTGTTTTTTCGGTCATTGCAACGGTCTGGAACTATGCCTATAACCTGTTGTTTGATCATGCCATGCTCAGATACAGCGGCCAGTTGCAGAAAAATACGAAACACCGCTTCGTGCATGCATTAGGATTTGAGCTCAGCCTGCTGTGGATCACCCTGCCCATCATGGCCTGGTGGCTGGACATCAGCCTCTGGGCGGCCCTGGTCATGGATCTGGGTTTGGTCGTGTTCTATCTGATTTATGCCTACCTCTACAACCTGGCATACGACAGAGTGTTCCCGTTACCAGAAACAGTCGGCACCTCTGCCTAGTCAGGAATTCTGACCCAGATCCCGCGGCGGCGGGATCAGGTCATGTTTATTCAGCAACCGGTACATCGTCGCCCGGGAAACCCCGAGTTCGCGGGCTGCCGCCGTGATCTGACCCCGGTTGTTTTCCAGAACGCTCAGCAGTGCGCTGCGCTCCGACTCTTCACGGATTTTCTTGAGGCTTTGTTTATCATCTGACTGCCGGGGCAGTTCAAGGTGATCCGCTTCAATATTCTTTTGCTCGGTCAGCAATACGGCCCTTTTGATACGGCCGATCAGTTCCTGAACATTGCCCGGCCAGTTGTAGGTCATAATCGCCTGTCGGGCATCATCAGAAAAAGCTTTCACCCCGCAGTTATACTGCCGGGCATATTTCAGCAACAGCGCATTGGCTAAGGACAATAAGTCATCACCGCGTTCCCGCAGTGGCGGGACAGCCAGGCTGAGTACATTCAAACGATAAAACAGCTCCTTATTGAGCTGTCCTTCACTGACCAGTGTATCGAGCGGGTAATGCGTGGCGACAATGAGTCTGGGTTCAGCGGACACCACAGTGCCATTTTCTTTCGTGAAACGCCCTTCCTGAAGCCATTGCAATAATTCCTGCTGCCGGGCAGGTGCCAGCGAGGTCACCTCATTCAGAAACAGAACACCATCCTGTGCGGTAACGAAACAACATTCGGCAGGCAAACCATTGAGTGTCCAGTTCGCATTCACCCCCGAACAATTCACGGTCACAAACTGGCCCTTGGCCCGGGTTGAAGCCTGAAAGATGGCCTCCGCCACCATTTCCTTACCCGTTCCAATTTCGCCCTGAATCAGCACCGGCATATCGGCAGCAGCCAGACGTTTGACGTGCTGCAGTAACTTTTTCATCACCGGCGTATCACCCTGCACGCCCTGCTGACTGAACTGGCCGAGTTTGGGCCAGACTTTTCGCTCAAGCGTTAACATGCCGCGCTGATGGCCAAGAGTTTTTAACAGTTGCGCTTCAGGAATGGGGGAAGTGAAGTAATCGAGACAGAAACTGACGATAAACTGGCAGACCGATTCAATATTCAGTTGTTCATCACGAACCAGCGCCAGCCAGCGTACCTGTTTATGGCGGTTCACCAGACCGGCGATGGCATTCAGGCTGAAATCATCGTGACTGAGGTCGACGACCCCGAGACACGGGCCGGTTTCGAGCAACAGCGTTTCGGCTGCCCTTAAGTCATGGCAATGGTGGCAAATCCACCCGACCTGCTCCAGAGCATGTAGCCAGGGAATTGTCTGCCCGCCAAGCAGGACTAACTCCCCGTGCCAGATTTCTTTGCTTGCACCCTGTCCCATTCGATCACCTATTCTGCCGAACACCGTACGAACACTGCGATGCTTTTTTCATCAAAAATGCAATTCGGTATTTCACAAGTATATGTGACGAAAACCTCACATAACAAAAATATCACCTTTTGCCTGAGCATCCGGTGATATTTTTTGGCTTTTCTTCAATCAGGTATGGGCAAGTGCCGTAAATCAGGATTTATTTGCGGCGCAGGTTTCCCGGGACACAGGGTCACTGACAAAACCACCAGCTCCCGTATACCAGAAGCGAACGCCCAGTCCCTGTTCAATGGCTTCTGCAAATTGCTCACACGCAGTATCCATCAATTCCGGCTTCACCTTGGACTGATCCATTCGCCATTGCCAGCGGGTACTGCGCAGCTGATGAATAACTGTTAACAACGAACGCTCGCTGTCAAAATGGAAAGTGCGGACTTCACCTCGGCTCCCTTCCGGCGGCCAATCATTGAGTGTTGCAAATCTTTCTTTCAGTTCTTCAGGCAAATTGCCTGAAAAATCTGTCGGAGGCGGCGTCAGTTCCGTCGAAACACAGCCACTGAGCATCAATCCAGCCAACACAGCGCATGCTACTTTTTTCATTCTTTTTCCTAAGGATTGTCCATCACCACAAAGGCTGGATTATGACATTAACTCCATAATTGATTCTATGCCTTCAGATAAAAAATGTTATATAAAACAGAAGTATGCTTGCCGGACTCAGATCATGTTCTGGCTGAGACAAAAAAAGCCACTTCCGGGGAAGTGGCTTTTCAGATTCAGAGCGATTCGCTATTACTGATTGTTCTGCGGGCGCATGGCCGGGAACAGAATCACATCACGAATCGTGTGGCTGTTGGTAAACAGCATCACCAGACGGTCAATCCCGATGCCCTGGCCAGCTGTTGGTGGCAGGCCATGCTCCAGCGCCGTAATGTAGTCGGCGTCATAGAACATCGCTTCATCATCACCGGCGTCTTTCGCATCCACCTGCGCTTTGAAGCGCTGGTCCTGATCTTCTGCATCGTTCAGCTCCGAGAAGCCGTTTGCCACTTCGCGGCCACCGATGAAGAACTCAAAACGGTCAGTGATGAACGGGTTTTCATCATTACGACGCGCCAGCGGAGAAATGTCTGCAGGATATTCTGTGATGAACGTTGGCTGCAGCAGTTTCGGCTCAGCAGTTTCACCGAAGATTTCTTCCAGCAGCTGACCACAAGTCCAGAACGACTCCACCTCAATGTGCAGCGATTTCGCAATGCTCACCATCAGGTCACGATCCTGAACCTGCTCATAAGTCAGACCCTGAATGGTTTCGTTGTTCGGGTTGTAGTGCTTGATCGCTTCCAGCATGCTCATGCGAGGATATGGACCTTTGAACTCAATGGTCTCATCACCGTATGGCAGACCTGTCGTACCGCACAGATCCAGCGCAATGGAGCTCAGCATCTCTTCGGTCAGGTCCATCAGATCACGATAGTCCGCATACGCCATATAGAATTCCATCATGGTGAATTCCGGGTTGTGGCGTGGAGACAGACCTTCGTTACGGAAGTTACGGTTGATTTCGAACACACGCTCAAAGCCACCCACAACCAGACGCTTGAGGTACAGCTCAGGCGCAACACGCAGGTACATGTCGATGTCCAACGCATTGTGATGCGTGATGAAAGGACGTGCAGTCGCACCGCCCGGGATCACGTGCATCATCGGCGTTTCCACTTCCATGAAGCCTTTGGTGGTCATGAACTGACGAATCGCGTTCACCACTTTCGAGCGCATCAGCATGGTGTTACGGGATTCTTCATTCACGATCAGATCCACATAACGCTGACGGTAGCGCATTTCCTGGTCGGTCAGACCGTGGAATTTTTCCGGCAGCGGACGCAGTGCTTTCGTCAGCAGCTGGTACTCATCCATATTGACGTACAGATCGCCTTTACCGGATTTATGCAGCACACCTTTGATACCGATGATGTCACCGATATCCAGACCTGAATATTTTTCCTTCAGCTCTTTTTGTACATCTTTCGAAGCGTAAGCCTGAATACGGCCGGATACATCCTGAATGGCCAGGAATGGACCACGTTTGGCCATGATACGGCCAGCAATCGCAACCACTTGACCTGCTTCTTCCAGCTCTTCCTTGGTCTTTTCACCAAAAGCAGTCTGAAGATCGGCAGCCAGGCTGTCGCGGCGAAAATCGTTTGGGTGGCCGTTTGCTTTGCAATCCTGACGAATCTGTTCCAGTTTCGCGCGGCGCTCAGCAATCAGTTTGTTCTCGTCTTGTACTAGTTCAGTCATGGTTAACCTTAACAACAGTTCAGGGCCGGTATTACAGACCGGATTTCAGGCTTGCTTCAATGAAGCGGTCCAGGTCGCCGTCCAGCACCGCCTGGGTGTTGCGGTTTTCGACACCGGTACGCAGATCTTTGATTCGGGAATCATCCAGCACATAAGAGCGGATCTGGCTTCCCCAGCCGATATCAGACTTCGCATCTTCATTCGCCTGTTTCTCGGCGTTCTGCTTTTGCATTTCCAGTTCAAACAGCTTCGCTTTCAGCTGTTTCATGGCCTGATCTTTGTTCTTGTGCTGAGAACGGTCATTCTGACACTGAACCACAGTATTGGTTGGTACGTGCGTAATCCGTACCGCAGATTCCGTGGTGTTAACGTGCTGACCACCCGCACCGGACGCACGGTAAACGTCGATACGCAGATCGGATGGATTGATATCGATATCAATATTGTCATCTACTTCCGGGTATACGAAAGCAGACGCAAAAGACGTATGACGACGGCCGCCTGAGTCAAACGGTGACTTACGAACCAGACGATGAACACCGGTTTCGGTGCGCAGCCAGCCGTATGCATATTCGCCGGTGATTTTCACCGTTGCCGATTTCAGACCCGCAACATCACCTTCAGAGACTTCAATCACTTCTGTCTTGAAGCCCTTGGCTTCTGCCCAGCGCAGGTACATGCGCAGCATCATTGACGTCCAGTCCTGCGCTTCGGTACCGCCAGAACCTGCCTGCAGGTCCACGTAACAGTCGGACGAATCGTGATCACCAGCGAACATGCGGCGGAATTCCAGCAGCTCCAGCTTGGTGACCAGCTCATCCAGCTCAGGACCAATTTCGTCAAAGGTTTCCTGATCGTTCTCTTCAATCGCCAGCTCCAGCAGACCTTCAACGTCTTCCACGCCCTGGTCCAGCTGGTCGATGGTTTCTACCACCGCTTCCAGCGCTGCACGCTCTTTACCCAATGCCTGAGCACGCTCTGGCTCATTCCATACATCAGGTTGTTCTAATTCTGCATTGACTTCTTCCAGACGCTCTTTCTTAGCATCGTAGTCAAAGGTACCCCCTAAGGATGTCAGTCCGTGCAGACACATCCTCAAGACGGTTTTTAATTGGATTAACTTCGAACATTGCCACTCTTCTTAGCCTTTTCGCCGAAACGGACACAACCGGGGGATTTTAGCGAATTGCGGCAAGAATAAACAGAGGATCACAAAACTTATCCTTTATTTCCACCTCAGGATTGACAGCCGGAAATTCAGGACGGCAAAAAGAAAACGGAGCCCAAGGCTCCGTTTCGAAAAAATTCATACGGCTTCAAGGTGTTCCACCATCAGCTGAACACTGCGGTTACCCCTGAATTCGTTCACATCCAGACGATAAACCAAATCCACCTGCTGTACCGACGCATCCGGCCAGCGCCTCACATCAATGTTAAAGGCAATCGCATCAATCATGCTGCCGCCGTCAATTGGTTCCAGAATCATTTTCAGGTGTTTACTGCCGACCAGCCGCTGCTGCAGCAGGCGAAATCGGCCATCAAAACTGGGCTCCGGAAATTGCTGTCCCCAGGGGCCGGCACCACGCAGCAGTTCCGCGGTTTCCAGATTCATATCCCGGCCCGCGAGTTCACCGTCGGTCAGTAACACCCCTTTGAGCGCCGATTCATCCAGCTCTTCACGTACTGCCTGGTCAAAAGCAGCACTGAAGGCCTCATACTGAGATGTTTTCAGCGTCAGGCCCGCCGCCATCGCATGACCGCCAAATTTCAGGATCATCCCCGGCTGGCGCGTATCAATCCGATCCAGTACATCCCGCATGTGCAACCCCGGAACGGAACGGCAGGACCCCTTCATTTCGCCTTCACCCGCCGACGCAAAAGCAATCACCGGGCGGTGATACAGTTCTTTAATCCGGGAAGCCAGAATTCCGATGACGCCCTGATGCCAGTCCGCCTGATACAAAGCCAGACCGTAAGGCATGTCTTTCTGATTGAACTTCAAGCGCTCACAAATCGCCAGCGCTTCTTCTTTCATGCCCTGCTCGATTTCTTTGCGGGTCTGATTCAGGCCATCCAGCTCAACGGCCATCCGCCGCGCTGTTTGCATATCCTCACAAAGCAGCAGCTCAACCCCGAAAGACATGTCATCCAACCGGCCGGCTGCGTTAATACGTGGGCCGAGTGCGAATCCCAGATCGCTGGCAACCAGCCGTGAAGCATCACGGTTCGCCACTTCGATCAGAGCCCGAATCCCCGGACGGCATTGTCCGGCCCGGATACGTTGCAGTCCCTGGTGCACCAAAATCCGGTTGTTCCCGTCCAGTGCCACCACATCCGCCACGGTTCCCAGCGCAACCAGATCCAATAATCCGGCCAGATTGGGCTCGGGAATGCCCTGCTCTGTAAACCAGTTCAGCCTGCGCAGCTCTGCACGTAGCGCGAGCATCAGATAAAATGCCACACCGACGCCGCACAACGCCTTCGACGGAAAATCACACTGGTGCAGGTTCGGATTCACAATCGCATCTGCTGCGGGCAAAATCTCCCCCGGCAAATGGTGATCGGTCACCAGCACCTGAATGCCTTTCTCTTTCGCAGCGGCAACACCGGATACGGAAGACACACCATTATCCACCGTCATAATCATTTCAGCGCCCCGGGCTTGCGCCTGCTCCACAACTTCCGGGCTCAGGCCATAGCCGTCATCAAAGCGGTTGGGGACCAGATAATCCACGTTGCGGCATCCCAGCTGGCGCAGCGCCAGCACCGACAAGGCCGAACTCGTTGCCCCGTCGGCATCGAAATCTCCCACAATGATGATCCGCTGGTGCGTCTGCAAGGCATGAACAAGCAGGCTGACTGCCGCATCAATCCCGTTCAGCTGGTCGTAACTGTGCAGCCCTCTGGCGCCGCGTTCTAAATCTGTGTCTGTGCGCAGGCCGCGACTGGCATAAATACGCTTTAACAGCGGGTGAACCGAAGACGAAAAACCTGAGGTGTCTGCTTCCGGGCGACGTTTGATTTCGATTTTCATGCAATTTCTTGTTGGTGTTGTGCAGGCTGAAATGATGGAGAGCTGTTATACCAAAAAACCGCCATGGCGGGTACCCGGGCACGATCCGCCGGGCAGCTGATTCACAGTTTTATATCCGTCAGGCAGGTAGAATAAACAACAGCCCGCATATGATTGCGGGCTGTGGGCTGGACATGACGCCGTTAACTGCGGCTGTTGAGAAATTGCAGCAGGCGGCTCGGCGGCTGATAACCCGGCAGCATGGTGCCATCTTGCAGCACCAGTGCAGGCGTGCCTGATACACCCATTGCAACACCCAGCTGATAATGCTTCATCACCAGATCATCGTTGTGCGGGCTGTGTTCGATATCCAGTTTGCCTTTTTTGGCTTCGTCCATCGCTTTGACACGATCTTTGGCAGCCCAGATAGCGCTCATCTCGCCAAAGTTCTGCGAACGCTCACCGCCACGCGGGAATGCCAGATAACGGATGGTAATCCCGGCATCATTATAGGCCTGCATTTCACTGTGTAACTTACGGCAGTAACCGCAGCTGGTGTCGGTAAACACGGTGACGACGTATTTTTCATCTTTGGCCGGATAGACAATCATCTCGCCTTCCATGCCTTTCAGTTTGTCTTTATTGATAGATGCCAGTTTCTGTTCCGTCAGGTTGACCAGCTCACCATTGACCGACTGATAAAGGTGGCCTGCCAGAAAGTACTGGCCATCATCAGACATATAGATAATGCCGCGCTCAGTAACCACCTCACTCATTCCCTGAATGGGTGACGGCTTAACCGATGCAGCGGTCAGACCCAGTGGGGACAGCGTAGCTTCAATGGCACGGGCGTTCGGTTCTGCACTGGCAGAAAAAGCCGTGAACGCAGCCAGCGCAACAAGCAGGGGACGGCAGGAAAATGGCATGAAAACATCCTTAACAAAACGTGTGTGATAAAGGTACGGACCGTTAGAGTCCGCCCATCTTTCAAAGTTCAGCGCCAAAAGGCAAGTCATTTCATATCCAGCTGAGTTTCACTGGACATGATTGGGATCTCAGCCCCACTTCACAGTATGGTCTGCTTCTCTGTAACAAGGTGCATCATTTTCTGGATCATCGTTACCCGAATACGCCGGAGTTATCAGAAATTACGCCCGGGGATGATGCTCCTGATGCAGTTGTTTCAGGCGTTCCGTTGCTACGTGAGTATAGATCTGAGTCGTGGATAAATCACTGTGCCCCAGCAGCATCTGGACCACACGCAAGTCCGCTCCATAATTCAGCAAATGGGTTGCAAAGGCATGGCGCATCACATGCGGCGACAAAGTCTCGGCATCAATGCCGGCGATCACCGCATAATGTTTAATCCGGTGCCAGAACGTCTGGCGGGTCATCTGCCGGGCACGTTTGCTCGGAAACAGGACATCGGAGCTGACCTCGCCCAACAGTTGCGGACGCCCGTGGCTCAGGAAGGTCTCAATCCATTCCAGCGCCTCTTCTCCCATCGGAACCAGCCGCTCTTTGTCCCCTTTACCGGTCACCCGCACGACGCCCTGACGCAGGCTGACATTATCCATTCTCAGACTGACCAGTTCGGTCACACGCAAACCCGTCGCGTACAGCAATTCCAGCATGGCTTTATCGCGCAGTTCCAGCGGATCGTTGACATCCGGCGCGTTCAGCAAATCACTGACCTGCGCTTCAGTGATATCTTTCGGCAGACGCTTCGGGAGACGCGGGCTGTGCAGCAGCGCACTCGGATCATCATCGCGCAGCTTCTCGCGGTGCAAATACTGGAAAAATCTGCGGAGTGCAGAGGTCATCCTGGCCCGTGAGCTTTGCTTGAAATCTTCATCAAACAACCACTGCTGATAATTCTGTAAATCGCTCGACTGAAGCGTGAGCAGATCGCGACTACGATCAGCCAGCCACTGCTGTAACTTCATCAAATCGTTCCGGTAGGAAGACAAGGTATTTTCCGACAGCCCCCGCTCCATCCACATCGCATCTAAAAAGCGTTCGATCAGGGTGATGTCATTGTTATTGTCCACGTCACACCGCTCCTAAAACATCTGGATATAAATACAGTATTTTGAAGCATAGTACTGAATTTCACAGGCAATGTAACTAGCTGGTGGGTAAGGAAGGGTGCACCGAAGCGCCTGAGAGGGTAAAATCAGCGCAAATTTGTTGCCACCCCAGGAATTATCAGTATGAAAATCGGCCTGTTTTACGGCTCGACCACCTGCTATACCGAAATGACCGCGGAAAAAATCCGCGATTGCATCGGCGAAGATCTGGTGGATCTGCACAATATCAAAGATGCCAACCTCAGCGACATGAACCAGTATGACCTGCTGATCCTGGGGATCTCAACCTGGGATTTCGGCGAACTGCAGGAAGACTGGGAAGCGGTCTGGGAACAGCTCGACGGCCTGACGCTGACCGGGAAAACCATTGCGCTGTTCGGACTGGGCGATCAGGAAGGCTATACCGAATGGTATCTGGACGCCATGGGCATGCTGCACGATAAACTGCTGCCAACCGGCGCTCAGTTTGTCGGCTACTGGCCAAATCAGGGCTACAACTTTGAAGCGTCAAAAGCACTGACTGAAGACAAGTCTCTGTTTGTCGGCCTGGCGCTAGATGAAGACAGCCAGTATGAATTCAGTGATGAGCGTATCGAGCAATGGTGCGAGCAGGTACTGACAGAATACGGTGATTCCCTTTGAGGCCTCATAAATCAGGCATCACAAATAAAAACGCCCCGCATCTGCGGGGCGTTTTTTCAGGAAACCGAAGTTAAGCCTGTTGTACTTCCGGCTCACGGATGTCCGCACGGATAAAGCGGGTCACTACCAGAGCCAGCAGCGTCGGCATCGTCCACGCCATGCCGTACTCAAACAACGGCAGGAAGTTCAGGAAAGATACGTTCAGACCAACAACTTTCGCCGCATCGATCAGGCTGAAGACCAGAGAGACCAGCAGCACCACACGGTACGCCAGACGCGGATTCGGCAGGAAACGACGTACAAAAGTCAGCAGTACCAGTGCCACAGCGACCGGATACAGTGCAAACAGGACAGGAACAGACAGACTGATCAGCTGATTCAGACCCACATTTGCCACCACACCGCAGATCACAGCAAGAATCACAGCCCAAGCCTCATAAGACAGGCGGGTCAGTGAACTGAAATAATCCGAACAGGCGCTGATCAGGCCAATCGCTGTGGTCAGGCAGGCCAGCATCACAATGGCAGACAGAATGTACTGTCCAACCGGACCGAACAGTGCCAGAACATAGCCAGCCAGGATCGCACCGCCATTGTTGGCACCTACAGCAACTGTTGCGCTGGTCGCACCCAGGTAGAACAGAGAAACATAAACGAATGCCAGACCTGCTGCTGCAATCACACCCGCCATCATCAGGTATTTGCAGGTCGCTTTCTCATCTTTGATCCCTTTGCTGCGGATCACGTCCACAATCAGCATACCGAACATCAGCGCCGCGAAGGTATCCATGGTGTTATAACCTTCCAGGAAACCTTTCGTGAACGCCATGTTGGCGTAATCACCCTGCGCCGACAGAATCTCACTTTGCGGGTTCATGAAAACAGCCACAGCCAGAATTGCCAGCACCGCAAACAGTGCAGGTGTCAGCAGTTTACCAATCGAATCAATCAGTTTGCCGCGAGACCAGGCAAAGAACAGAGCCAGCGCAAAAAAGACAACAGAAAAAATGGTCAGGCTGGTTTGTCCGGCATCTTCAAGAAACGGTTTGACTGCCATTTCATACGCCACCAGACCGGTACGCGGTGCAGCAAATGCAGGGCCGATAATGATAAAAATCAGGACTGCCATCAGAGTCGCCATAAATGGCGGCAAATCGCGGGTCAGGCCTTTCCAGCCACCACCGGCAACCGCAACGGCGATAATGCCGATCAGCGGCAGACCCACAGCGGTCGACAGAAAGCCGAACATGGCCGGCAGCAGGTTATCCCCCGCACTCAGACCGGCTTGTGGCGGGAAAATAATATTCCCGGCTCCCAGGAAAAACGCGAAGGTCATGAAACCAATCGCTAATATATCTGAAACTTTGAGTGTGTCTTTCAAACTGCACCTTCCACTCGTCTGTTGTTTAGTTGTATTTGCATATAAAAGTTATAGCGCTGGCATATATCACTATACGCAGCAAAAGAGGCAGCATAATGAAGCAAAAGAACGCCAGTGGCAACCTCGCAGCCAAAAACACCACTTTCTTTGGCCTATCGATGAAATTAACGGAATATTACACCAAATAACGGCAAGAATTCAGAAATCATCACCATAGCGATACGTGGTCACAAAACATCCAAAACAGAGGATTTAACCAGGATAAGGCCTGAGTTTACAGTGTCAGCATAGATTTACCGGGCCTTCGGGTATAATAGCGATCCGATTTTCTTAACCGACGTCCGCGAATCATTCGATGAAAAAAGGTTTTACGTTTAAACAATTCCACGTGGATGACCACGGTTGCGGGATGCCCGTCAGCACTGACGGCGTATTACTGGGTGCCTGGGCGCAGCTCCCGCAATCCGCGACAACGCCCGGCCGCAACGCCCTGCTCGACATCGGTTGCGGCAGCGGTCTGCTGGCGCTGATGGCGGCACAACGCACTCAGGCCAGTGCCCCGAAGATCCTTGCCGTTGATATTGATCCGGCAGCTGTGGCGGCAGCCCGTCAGAACTTTGCCGCTTCACCGTGGCACAACCGCCTTCAGGCCGAACAACAGGACATCCGGGAGTGGGCAGCCGCACAAGCCGCAGGTTCTTTCAGCGCGATCTGGTGTAATCCGCCTTATTTCAACAGTGGTGAACAGGCCAGCTGCCAGCGCCGGGCAACCGCACGTCATACTGATACCCTGTCTCATCAGGCGCTGCTGACCGGTCTCAGACATCTGCTGGCCGCAGACGGATGCGCCAGTCTGATCCTGCCACTGACCGAAGGGGAAGCTTTATTGACGATGCTGGCTGATCATCAGCTGCACTGTCGCCGGTTGTGTCAGGTCCGGAGCACAAACGCCAAACCAGTTTCCCGTCTTTTAATCGAACTCATGCACCAGCCCGGTGACCACGAGCAGACAACGCTGACCATCCATCAGAACGGCCAGTACTCACCGGAATTCACCGAGCTGACCCGGGCCTTCTACCTCAAACTCTGAGTAAAATGGTATCCGGCAACGGCTGGCTAAGTTTTTGTGCTTTAATCGGTGATACTTGCATCAATTCACACTATAATGCCGCCCCTTAACTGAATCACAGCAGTGCTCTGCCCGCCTCCAAGACATGAACGCGGGCCGCAAGCGACCGAGGAGTAAGACAGGTGAGAGATTTTTCCGAATTAGAGTTAGATGGCCAGCTGCTACAGGCGATTGAAGACATGGGCTTTTCCCGTCCGACCGTTGTACAGGCTGAAGCTATCCCTCATGCCCTGGATGGCCGTGACGTACTGGCTTCCGCCCCGACGGGTACCGGAAAAACTGCAGCCTTTGTGCTGCCAATGATTCAGCACCTGCTGGACTTCCCGCGCCGCAAGCCGGGTCCGGCCCGGGTTCTGATCCTGACGCCAACCCGTGAACTGGCGATTCAGGTCGCCGAGCAGGCGAAAGCACTGGCCGCACATACCGATTTAAAGATCTTCACCATTACCGGCGGGATCTCTTACGACGAACACGCAGAGTATCTGGGCAAAACGCAGGACATCGTGGTCGCCACACCGGGCCGTCTGATGGAATACATCGAAGGGGAAAAATTCGATTGCCGTGCCATTGAATGTCTGATCCTGGATGAAGCTGACCGCATGCTGGACATGGGCTTCGGATCTGTGGTGAAACGCGTGCATGATGAATGCCGCTGGCGCCGTCAGAGCCTGTTGTTCTCGGCAACGCTGGAAGGCAAAGGGGTCCGTGAGTTTTCCCACACCATTTTGAATGAGCCGGTTGAAGTCAACGCCGAGCCGCCTCGTCGCGAGCGCAAGAAGATTCAGCAAGTCTATCACCGCTGTGACGACATGACGCACAAGCTGGCACTGCTGGAAAATATCCTAAAAGAGCAGGCCGAGCGCAGCATTATTTTTGTCAAAACCCGTGAGCGTCTGGCGGAACTGCGCGATCAGCTGGCGGCGATGCAAGTGCCTTGTTGCTGGATTCAGGGTGAAATGGCACAGGCGAGCCGTAACAACACCATCCGTCGTTTCAGCGAAGGGGAAGTGAATGTCCTGATCGCTACAGATGTTGCCGCGCGCGGGATCGACCTGCCGGATGTCAGCCACGTTATCAACTTCGATATGCCACGCACCGCGGATGTGTACCTGCACCGTATTGGCCGGACAGCACGTGCCGGTAAGAAAGGGACTGCCATCTCCCTGGTTGAAGCGCATGATCAGGCGATGATCGAACGGGTTGGCCGTTACATGAAAGAAGAAGTGCCGGAGCGGTTCATTGAAGGCATGCGCCCGAAAAACAAAAAACCGACCACGGTGAAGAAAAAGAAAAAAACCAAAGACAACAAAAAAACAGGCACCAAGAAAAAAGCGACGAAAAAGAAATCTGCGAAGTAAGCTGTCCTGTCTGCAAAACCTGAACAACAAAAAGGGCCGGATGAATCATCCGGCCCTTTTTTCAATCATGTAAGCTGACTTCAGCTTTCTGCGATTACTGTTCTTCGCGCTTGAACACCAGCTCTTTATCCGTCGATTCTTCCGGCGAGAAATAATAGCCTGCCACATCAAATTGTTTCAGCTGTTCAACCGATGTCAGACGGTTATCGATGATATAACGCGCCATCATACCTCGCGCTTTTTTTGCAAAGAAACTGATGACTTTGTACTGGCCGTTCTTACAGTCTTTAAAGACCGGCGTCACCACCTTCCCTTTGAGCGATTTCGGCTTCACCGCTTTAAAATATTCGTTTGAAGCCAGATTGATCAGGATATCGTCACCCTGCTCCGCCAGTGCGGTATTCAGTTTATCCGTGATGATGTTATCCCAGAACTGATACAGATTGGCACCGCGGCCGTTTGCCAGCCGGGTTCCCATCTCCAGCCGGTAAGGCTGCATCAGATCCAGCGGACGCAACAGGCCATATAAACCAGACAGCATCCGTAAATGTTGCTGTGCAAAAGTAAAATCTTCCTCGCGCATACTTTCGGCTTCCAGCCCGGTGTACACGTCACCTTTAAATGCCAGAATCGCCTGTCGGGCGTTAGCCGGCGCAAAATCAGGCTGCCACTCAGCAAAACGTGCGGCATTCAGACCCGCGATTTTGTCACTCACCTTCATCAGGCTGGCAATATCCATCGGAGTCAGCGTCCGGCAGACCTCGATCAGCTCCGCGGAGTGATCCAAGAGTTCAGGCTGAGTATAAGTTTCTGTCGCCAAAGGCGATTCATAATCCAGCGTTTTGGCAGGCGAGACCACAATCAGCATTTTTCGATTTCCTGTGCGTTAAACTGCCTCAAAGAGTACCATTTCGGCATAAAAAAACCACGTACAACCCACGTGGTTTTTGCTTTCTCTGTCATCGGTCGGACCTATCGTTCCGGAGAACGGGTCCAGATTTCTTCGTCCAACTGAGCATGCAGCTCAGGATACTGGCGGCTGTCAAAGGTCGGTACCTTACCCAGCGAGAGCTGAGCGTTATAGTCTCTGGCCAGCTTCACCACAGTGCCGGACATCAGCACAATCGCAATCAGGTTAATAATGGCCATCATGCCCATTGAAATATCGGCCATGGTCCAGACCGTCGGCAATTCAGCCAGCGCCCCGAACATCACCATCCCCAGCACAACCAGACGGAAGATAGCCAGACCCGCCTTGTGGTTATGCTCCAGGAAGATCAGATTGGTTTCCGCATAGGAGTAATTGGCCACCAGCGATGTAAAGGCAAACAAAAAGATCGCAATGGCGATGAAGATTTCACCCCAGCCGCCAACCTGAGAAGACAGCGCCCGCTGCGTCAGTTCAATGCCAGTCACTTCACTGTGGGGAACGTATTCGCCCGAAATCAGAATAATCGCGACCGTGGCACTGCAGATGACGATGGTATCGGTGAACACCCCCAGCATCTGGACATACCCCTGAGACGCCGGATGCGGCGGATAAGGCGTGGCAGATGCCGCCGCGTTGGGGGCAGATCCCATCCCGGCTTCATTCGAAAACAGACCGCGCTTGAGGCCGTTGATCATCCCCTGCGCGATGGTATACCCCAGCGCGCCTGAAGCGGCTTCTTCCAGACCGAATGCACTGCGGAAAATCAACGCCAGCACGGATGGCACCTGTTCGATATTCATCGCCACGACGACCAGCGCCAGTGCCAGATAACAAATTGCCATGACCGGAACCAGAATTTCTGCCGTCCGGGCGATGGTCCGCATTCCGCCGAAAATAATAAAGCCGGTCAGCGCGACCAGAACCATCCCCACCACAAGCGGTTGCCAGCCAAAGGCCACGTTCATCGCTTTGGCAATTGAGTTGGCCTGCACAGCATTGAAAACCAGACCAAACGCAATAATCAGGAAGATAGAGAAGACCACGCCCATCCAGCGCATGCCCAGCCCTTTTTCCATGTAATAGGCTGGCCCGCCGCGGTAGTTACCGTCATCATCGCGGGTTTTATACAGCTGAGCCAGTGCACTTTCTGCAAAAGCGGTTGCCATCCCCAGCATCGCAATCAGCCACATCCAGAAAATCGCACCCGGCCCGCCGAGCGTCAGTGCCACGGCCACACCGGCCATGTTGCCGGTTCCGACCCGGGCTGCCAGACTGGTACACAACGCCTGAAATGAAGAAATACCCGCCGCATCAGATTTACGGCTGTTCTTCATGACCTGAAACATGTGCAGAAAATGGCGGAACTGAATAAAGCCCAACCGGTAGGTAAAAAAGATCCCAACCCCGATCAATAAATAAATCAGGACCGATCCCCACAGAAGATCATTCAGGAAATTTAGCTGACTTGTCACTTCAACCCCTTAGCGTACTCATCGCCCTGCTTAACCACCCACCCGACAATGCGAGTCGGTATGAATTCATTCAGCTTTCATCACAGTATAGGCCGCTCTCAGGTCACGAAATCGCGTGTTCCTGAAAAGCGCCAGCTCAGGGCTTTCCGGTCTTCCCTGCCCGGCACTGATGAAAACCTGAGCGATGATGATGAGTTAGTTCTCAAAAATCAATGGCGTCCGTGAAAAAGTGAGTGTTTGAGGGGTCTGGAGCCCACTGGACCAACCATTGCCCGATTTCAGGGCAATGAACGAGTTTCACAAATAGGTAACAAATGCGAAATGGTTCAATTTTATTCTAAGTCATATTGTGATATTTAACTGATGACCAAGGGGCAATATGCTCCCTGATCTGAGCGATACTCAGGATTGAGCGAGGTGCACTATGGATAGCTTCGGATTCGACAATATACTTGAAAGCGATTTACCCCGCCGTAATTCACGCAGTAAGCCGGTAAAACGGAAATGGCGGGAAATTGAAGCACTGAAAGATAAACAGCGCCTGAAAAAGGAACTTCAGGAAATCGACATCTTACATGAGTTCACCGACGAGGTGGACATCTGATCCGGGTTGTACAATACGCCAGATAACGAACAGCACCGGCACCCCGCCGGTGCTTCTACAATGAAAGATCAATTTATTCTTCCGGCTCCAGGCGTCGTGCCAGTTCCCTATATTGGGCCGACACCTCTTGGCCAAAGAGCGGATCACTCAGGCAATCCTGATATTCACTCTCAACAGCGGCCCAGTCGGCTGATGTAAAGCGTTTACGTATGGCCGGAAACACCTGTTTCTCCTCCATCTCCAGATGCTGTTTCTGCCGTTCAACAAACACATTCAGCTTGTCAGCAAACACGTCCAGCGGGATCACGGCATCCATCAGAATCATGTCGACCGTCTCCGCAAACTCTGCGGTCAGAGCCGCCAGCTCGAGGTGTTCCGCTTCCAGATCCAGAATGCGCTGCTCATTACCGTAATGATTGATGTAGTAGTGATAAATTACATCCTCTTTGGGATGATGGTAGTGCTCAGCCTGATTCTGCAGATAAGTCACAATATCGCGAATAAGTTGATAATTCACTTCATGACCTTCCCTGATCGCAGTCAGTTTAGTGCGTAACAACCTGAGCAGACGGCTAATATAACCATGTTCGGTGTGAATACTGTCCAATAGCATTTCGACCTCCCGGGCACTAACTTTCCAGCTTTAAGTGTAAACCGGGCTGCCGAAATGGGTTTGATCCAGATTAGGTTGGCTTAAATTTGTGCAGGTATTTGCCAGTCAATCTCACTTTTATGAATTTTTCTCAGCCATTGATTTGCCTGAGAAAAGTGTCGGCAACCGAAAAAGCCGCGATAAGCAGACAAAGGTGACGGATGTGCAGCTTCAAGCACACAGTGTTTTTCACGGTCGATATGTTTGCCTTTCTTTTGAGCATGAGCGCCCCAAAGCAGAAAAACCAGACCTTCCCGATGCTCATTCAGACTGGCGATGACCTGATCGGTAAAGGTTTCCCAGCCAAATTTACTGTGAGAGTGGGCTTTTCCCTGTTCAACAGTCAGCACCGTATTGAGCAACAGAACGCCCTGTTCCGCCCAGTATTGCAAACAGCCATGCTCTGGGATGGTAAAATTTTCGATATCCGTCGCCAGTTCTTTGTACATATTGGCCAGCGAAGGCGGTACCTTCACGCCCGGCTGCACTGAAAAACTCAGGCCGTGTGCCTGACCGGGACCATGGTATGGATCCTGTCCCAGGATCACCACCTTCACCTGCTCAAATGGCGTGGCCTCAAAAGCACTGAAAACAGAGGCTTCGGGCGGATAAATTGCTTTTCCTGCTGCCCTTTCCTCAGCGACCCGGGCTTCTGCCTGCTGAAGATAGGCTTGCTGGCGTTCCTGTTGTAAGAATTGTGCCCAGTCAAAAGGGGCAGAAATAGATGTTTCCGGGGCAGACATGTCGGCTCCTGCTGCACGTACTCAGTTCATGAGCCGACATTTTACCTGAATCTTGCGGTGTGGCTATTCTGTTGCGGATTTCGGGCGGCTCATCGGTCCGACGGGCGTGCGCCAGTGGCCCCGGCCCTGAATCGGGCGGTTTGCCTGTGGCAGACGGGCACAATGATGAATACAGGTTGTGGTGGCTGGCAAAGCAGATGCTCTCATGATGATTTCCTCACAAATCAGGTCTGAACATTACAATGAAAGAACAATGCCAACTTTTCCTGCCTGACAAACAGCCTGTCTTTACAGCGATTTCGCGGCATCTTACTGCTTATTAAGCGACCACTCAGTTGTATGATTTATATTCTCCGCCCCAATCATGCGCATTTTTGCGCGTCATTTGTGCAGTGGATACCGTCTTGGGGGCGCAACCCGGTTGATACAGATCAAATGCCCGGTGGCACAACGCGGTAGGATGCCATTGAGGCAGACCGCAGTGTCTGACCTGAAATCCTTTCATTGTCGATATAACACTCTCAAGGAGCTGCCATGATCAAAGGCATTCAAATCACCCAAGCGGCCAACCCACAATTGCTGAATTCGATCTGGCTGCTGGATACGGACAATGGCACAGCCCGTTGTCTGTGTGCCGCAGAAGGCTTCAGTACCGAGCAGGAAGTTCCGGCTGACGAACTGGGCGAATTTGAATACCGTGAATTGCCTGTTGAACAGGCGCCACGGATTGAAGGCGGTCAGCACCTGAACGTCAATGTACTCAAGCGTGAAACGCTGGAAGATGCCGTCGCGCACCCTGAAAAATATCCGCAGCTGACCATTCGTGTCTCGGGCTATGCGGTACGTTTCAACTCGCTGACGCCAGAGCAGCAACGTGATGTGATTGCCCGTACCTTTACAGACACGCTGTAAGGCTTCGCCGAGCCGCTGTAACAACAAAAACGCCGCAGCTTTCTGAGCGGCGGCGTTTTCTTTTCGGTGTGAATCTCAGCGCTGAATCAGGCTTTTTTCACAAACTCTGATTTCAGCATCATGGCACCGATACCATCGATCTTACAGTCGATGTTGTGGTCACCGTCAACCAGACGGTTGATCTTCACTTTGGTTCCCACCTTCGCAACTGAAGAAGAACCTTTGACTTTCAGGTCTTTAATCAGGGTGACAAAGTCACCTTCCTGCAGGACATTGCCGTTCGAGTCTTTCACAACCAGCGCATCCGGATCTACAGCAACTTCACCCTGGATCCACTCATGGCCACATTCCGGACAGATCAACATGTCCTGATCTTCATAGACATAAGACGAATTGCACTCTGGGCAAGGAGGTAAGGTATCACTCATGCTCAACGGTCTCTCTTTTATAAAAGTATCAACTTAAGGATATTCGCCCAGCGAGGTCTTGCCAATGCTGGATGATATTGCCACCACATTATAATGTAATTATCATTAAATTATCACTTCATTTGCTATCCGGGTCGGACATGATTGCGGTAAAAGAGGCTTTTCAGGCTGGTTTATTCCAGCGCCAACACTGGGTCAGAAACATCATTTCAGGCGTGATTGTCGGGATTGTTGCCCTGCCGCTGGCCATGGCTTTTGCCATTGCATCAGGCGCGAAACCTGAGCAAGGGCTTTATACCGCGATCGTCGCTGGCTTTCTCGTCTCTGCCCTGGGGGGCAGCCGGGTACAGATTGCCGGACCAACCGGCGCATTCATTGTCGTGCTGTCCGGGATCACCGCGCAATACGGTATCTCGGGGTTACAGGTCGCAACCCTGATGGCTGGCGTCATGCTGCTCTTTCTTGGCCTGACCAAACTGGGCAGCATCATCCGCTTTATTCCTGCGCCTGTAATCACCGGATTTACAGCCGGCATTGGAGTGGTGATCTGGGTCGGTCAGTGGCAGTATTTTTTCGGGCTGCCCGCAATCAGCGGCCAGCATTTCCACAACAAGCTGTATCAGTTACTGCAGGTTCTGCCTAATTTTCATGTCGTCACTACCTTACTGGCAGTCACGGCACTGTTGCTGACGCTGTTTTCTCCGAAATTGCCGGGCATGAGACGGATTCCGGGGCCACTGGTCGCCTTGCTGGTAGTCACGCTGCTTCAGTCTGTATTTCAGTTCAGCGGCGTGGCCACCATCGGCAGTCAGTTTGGCGGTATCCCTCAGGGACTGCCTGAATTCTCTTTGCCGTCCACCAGCTGGGATCAGGTCATCGAGCTGATCGGCCCGGCCTTTACCATTGCCATGCTCGGCGCGATTGAGTCTCTGCTTTCCGCAGTCGTCGCCGATGGGATGACCAATACGCGCCATAACTCCAATCAGGAGCTGGTTGGCCAGGGCATTGCGAATATCGCCGCTCCCTTACTGGGCGGTTTTGCCGCAACAGGCGCGATTGCCCGGACTGCCACCAATATCCGCAATGGCGGTACCAGCCCGCTGGCTGGCATCATTCATTCACTGACGCTGGTGCTGATCCTGCTGGCGCTGGCACCGCTGGCCAGTTACATACCGCTGGCAGCACTGGCGGCCATTCTATTTGTCGTCGCGTGGAATATGAGTGAAGCCCATCATTTTATTCAGATGATTCGCCGGGCGCCGACGGCTGATGTGGTCATTCTGCTGATCACCTTCCTGCTCACCGTTTTTGCTGATCTGGTAGTCGCCGTCAACATCGGCGTGTTACTGGCGACCTTCCACTTTCTGCGACGCATGGCCAGCAGTGTCGAAGTCAAAGAAGCAACGTATCAGGAAGTACATCATGAAATCAGGCAGCAAGGGATGCTGGAACTCCCGCCCGGAGTGCTGGTATTTACCGTCGATGGACCGTTTTTCTTTGGTGCCGTGGATCAGTTCGACCGGATCCTGGCGAACACGCATACCGATCCCGGCACGGTCATTATCCGCCTGAAATGGGTCCCTTTTATCGATATGACAGGTCTGAAAACCCTGGCTTCCGTGATTGGCAACCTGCAAAAACGCGGCATTACCGTGCTGATTTCCAACGCAAATTCGCGGGTCTCAGCCAAACTGCGTAAAGCTGGGGTGATTGAACTGATTGGTGAGCAATTTCACTGTGCGACACTCCAAGATGCCTTGAGTGCAGCCATCGCTCATGACAGCAGCACTCAACCGGATTTACCTGCGCAGCAGATGGCCACAAAACACCGTCCTGAAGACAAAGCGACAGACGTCTGAAGGATACGTCTATCCGGCAACGGATTACTTCACCTGAGGGTTTTTGGTGGTATCGTCAGTCAGATAAGTGACATCATGTTTTTCCAGATACTCACGGATCAACTGACGAACCACCTGGGAAGGGGTGAGATCCTGAGAGGCGCATAACTTCTCAAATGCCTGCTTTTTTCTGGGATCCATCAATACCGTAAAACGGGCCGTTTTGCTTTCCACTCTCTGATACTCTTCGTCTGACTATGATAATCAAATTATAATCAAATCTCCTGACCGAAGAAATGCCGGAATCTGAAAGCCGGTTCACCCGGTCTCAAAAAACAAAGCCGCAGCTTTTTAAGCTGCGGCGTTTGCTTACCGATATTGCTTTTCTGTATCAACGTCAACACGGGATCAAGACATACCTGAATTAGCTCGCTCAGGGATAATCATCCAACTCATGAAAAGGGAGAGCACATGGGTAAAACAAATTGAACACCGGTTGTTCAATTTGCTCTGCAAACCCCAGAAAAATAGGACCGTATTTTTCCAGCCCGGACTTGCTGGCCTCAATCTGCTCATATTCCGCCAGGGTCAGCAATGCCTGTCCGTCCCAGCCCGCCATGTAGTTATTCACATCATTAATCACATTTTGTTTACTGAGTTCATGCTTTTCCCGATATGCACGAATCAGTGGACCGGACTGACCCTCTCGCTTATCCGCATATCTTCCGGACTCAGTCACCAACTTGGCCGACGGCGTTTCCAGGACGATCGCAATACGAGCCAGTACACCTCCCCAACGCTCCGCGGGGCTGTTTCCGGCCTCTATCTCTTGATATTCATTCTCTGGCAAACCTAAGGACTGACTCATCTCTGTGAGAGATATCCCTTTCCTCACCCGTTCCTTCTTTAAGACTTCACCTAGTTTCATTCCATTTCCTCAATCAGCCAACTTAAAAAAGCGAACCAGATTCTTTGCTCTGGCTGTGCTCGCCATATAAAACTTAGTTCACACTGAAAAATGAAACAAAAAATCAGACACAGTTACATGAATATCAAGACAAAAACAGAACATCTGAATCACATTGCTGCATTTGAAAAAGGAACTCTTTCGACAGATACAAAAAAGCCCCGAAACGGGGCTTTTCAAGCAGAACAGTGAACACACCTGGTTATGCAGGCTGCACTGCGCGCAGTACCACTTTCAATTGCTCAAAGTCGTTATCACGCTCTTCAGACAGCAGTTCCATTGCACCGTGCTTCGCCAGCGGTGCCGGCAGATCGATTTCTTTCTCAAGAATCTCTTCTACCACTTCCTTGAACTTGGCCGGATGTGCAGTACACAGGAACAGACCGGTTTCACCAGCTTGCAGCTGCTCATTCAACACGCGGTAAGCAATCACACCATGCGGCTCACACAGGTAACCTTCGGCATCCATCTGACGCAAGGTTTCTGCACTCTGCTCATCAGTCACAGCGCCATAACCCAGCTCGCTCAGACCCCAGCCCTGCTTCTGACACAGCTCTTCAATGCGTGGCCAGTTGTTTGGCTGGCTTACATCCATGGCATTCGAAATGGTCGGAATGGTCGCTTTCGGCTCCCACTGACCACTTTGCAGATAACGGGGCACCGTATCGTTGACATTGGTTGCTGCGATGAAACGTTTCACCGGCAGACCCAGTGCTTTCGCCAGCAGACCCGCCGTCAGATTACCGAAGTTACCACTTGGCACCGAGACCACCAGATTGCCACGAGCTTCTTTCGGAAGCTGTGCCACCGCTTCGAAGTAATAACAGATTTGCGCCATCAGACGGCTGATGTTGATCGAGTTGGCTGAGTTCAGGCCCACTTCCTGACGCAGCTCAGCATCATCAAACGCCTGCTTCACCAGCGACTGACAGTCATCGAAAGTGCCATTCACCGCGACCGTGTGAATATTTCCGCCCAGGGTACAGAAGAGTTTTTCCTGCAGCGGGCTGATCTTACCTTTCGGATAAAGAATCACGACTTTGATGTTGTCCATGCCATAGAACGCATGGGCCACTGCGGCACCGGTATCACCTGAAGTCGCAGTCAGAATCGTGATATTTCCCTGCGCATCAGACACGGCAGCCAGCGACTGCGCCATGAAACGGCCACCAAAATCTTTAAAAGCCAGCGTCGGGCCATGGAAGAGTTCGAGCGCATAAACGCCATCCTTCACCTGAGCCACAGGTGCCGGGAACTGAAAGGCGTTGCTCACCATCTGTTGTACGGTTTCTGCCGACAGTTCTTCACCGATGAATGCGGACAGAATCCGGCTGCTGCGGGTCACAAAATCCTGAGCCAGCAAGGCGTTAATATCGCCTAAATCCGGCAGTTCAGAAGGAAAAAACAGGCCCTGATTCCGGCCCAGCCCCTGACGAACGGCCTGGGCAAATGACACTTCTTCCTGATGATCTTTTAAGTTATACAGCTTCATGGTTAATACTCACTTCCTATTTCTGTTGAACCCTGGCTGTCGAGACGACAGACATGGACGAATCCTTCATCATTCTGGACATAATGCTGCTGCAGCCAGCGGGCGATCCGCTCAGCAATTTCCATATCATCACAGATACTGAACATTGTCGGGCCAGAACCAGAGATGCCGCTCGCCAGAGCACCCGCTTCCAACGCATATTGACGAGCTTCTTTAAAACCGGGCAGCAGGCTTTCACGATAAGGTTCCGCGACGACATCTTTGATCATTTTCGCGGCAAGGGCCGGCTGCTGGCTGTGACAGGCATGCAGGAACCCGCCCAGATAACGGCCGTGGGCAATCACATCCTGACGGCGATACTGCGCAGGCAGAATCGCCCGGGCTTCCGCGGTAGACACTTTAATGCCCGGATACGCCATGACCCAGTACCAGTTCTCAAAACATGGGACGGACTGGCTGATAATGCCAAGCTCCTCGACCATCAATTGCAGCCCCCCGAGATAGCAGGGCGCGACATTGTCGTAGTGCACACCACCAGAAATCTGCCCTTCCATCTCGCCCATCAACGCCAGCAGTTCGGTCTCATTCAGCGGGTTGTCATGAAAACGGTTCAGCGCATCCAGCGCAGCAACGATCGAGCAGGCACTGGAACCCAGACCGGAGCCAATCGGCATATTTTTCTCCAGCGTCATCGACACAGGCTGAAGAGCAATACCTTTTTTATCCAGCTCCCGGGCAAACACCTGCCAGCAGTGAAAGACAATATTCTGCTCAGGCTCGGCTGGCAGTTTTGCAACAAAATCACCCTCGCAGCGCAGCGTAAACGGCTCGCGGCCAGCCGAGACCGTGACTTTGTCTCCCAGCAGGGTACCGTCAATGGGCGACACAGCCGCCCCCAATACATCAAAACCCACACTGACATTGCCAATTGATGCCGGTGCATAAACAGTAACACTCATCCTTACACTCCCAGTTTCCAGCCGACGGTACGCATCAAATCAGCGAATACACCGGCAGCTGTGACTTCAGTACCGGCACCGTATCCGCGCAGTACCAGAGGAATGGGTTGATAGTAACGGCTATAGAAAGCCAATGCATTCTCGCCGTCCTTAATTTTGAACATTGGGTTGTCCTGATCAACGGCAGCCACTTTCACCGTGCACTTTCCGTTGTCGATTTCACCAATGTAACGCAGGACCTTGCCTTCATCCGCCGCTTTCTCCGCCAGATCCCTGAAATACGCATCCGCTTCCGGCAGACGCTGCATAAAGGTTTCGACGTCACCACTCTGATCAAAGCCCGGCGGCAATGCAGGCTCTACCACAACATCGTCCAGTTCCAGAGCATAACCGGCTTCACGGGCCAGGATCAGCAACTTACGGGCAACATCCATGCCGGACAGGTCATCACGCGGATCCGGCTCCGTAAAGCCATTGTTGCGGGCAACCGTGGTTGCTTCACTCAGGCTCATACCTTCATCCAGCTTCCCAAAAATAAATGACAGGGAACCCGACAGAATGCCGGCAAACCGTTCCAGCTCATCACCCGCGGCCATCAGGTTCTGCAGGTTCTCGATGACCGGCAGACCTGCACCCACTGTCGTGTCGTACATAAATTTACGGCGGGTTACCCGTGCTGCCTGACGCAGCTGATGGTAATACGCCATGCTGGCGGTGTTCGCTTTCTTGTTCGGTGTAATCACATGGAAACCAGCTGCAAGGAAATCCACATACTGATCTGCAATCGACTGTTCCGACGTACAGTCAATGACCACCGGGTTGATGATGTGGTGACGCTGCACCAGTTGGATCAGACTGGCCAGGTTAAAGGCTTCTGTCGCCTGTCCCATGGTGTCACGCCAGTTTTCCAGCGGCAGGCCATTATTATCCAGCAGCAGGCCATGGCTGTTTGCCAGACCACAGACCCGGATCACAATGCCGTTTTCAGCCAGTTTTTCCTGCTGACGCTGGATCTGATCGACCAGTTCGCCGCCCACGCCGCCAACGCCGACCACAAACACATCCAGAAAATGTTTACTGTTGAACAGGTTCTCGTGACAGGCTTTCACCGCTTCAGAAACTTTATTGGCCGGGATCACGGCTGAAATAGCACGCTCAGAAGAACCCTGGGCAATAGCGACGATGTTAACGTTCACCTCCGCCAGAGAAGTGAAGAACCTCGATGCCACGCCCCGCGAGGTACGCATACCGTCACCAACCAGCGTCACAATTGCAGAATCATCAATAAACTCAACCGGTTCCAGCAGGCCTTCTTTCAGCTCAAGCTCGAAATTATTCCGCAGTGCTTGCTCGGCAACGTGCTTGTCCTCACTTTCAATACAGAAACTGATACTGTATTCAGAAGAGGACTGGGTGATCAGCACAATCGACACACCGGCCGCGGACATCGCCCCGAAGACCCGGGCAGCCATACCGACCATGCCTTTCATCCCCGGACCGGACACGTTGACCATGGTCAGATTTTTCAGGGTGGTGATGCCTTTGATCGCCAGATTATCTTCACCAGTGTCCTGACCAATCAGGGTTCCTGCGCCCTGTGGATTGAAACTGTTTTTAATCAGGCACGGAATGTGGAACTGAGCAATCGGAGCAATAGTTTTCGGGTGGAGTACGGAAGCACCAAAGTAAGAGAGCTCCATCGCTTCCTGATAGCTGAGAGATTTCAGCAAACGGGCATCCGGCACCAGGCGCGGGTCGCAGTTGTAAACGCCATCCACATCGGTCCAGATTTCACAGCATTCGGCACGTAAACAGGCTGCCAGAACCGCCGCGGAGTAATCCGAACCGTTTCGGCCCAGAATCACCAGTTCCCCTTTCGCATTCCCTGCAGTGAAACCCGGCATGATGTGCACCACACCCTCTGCCAGCGGCTGACGACGGAAGTTCTCAGTGGAAGCTTCAATGTCCACATGACCTTCCAGATAATCGCCATGCGCCAGCAAGGAAGCCACAGGATCAATCAGATCGGCAGTATAACCTTTTGCTTCCAGAGCAGATTTCATTGCCACAATCGACAGGCGCTCACCTTTACTGATGACACGGGCATACACATTGTCCGGACACTGGCCCAGTAACTTCATCCCGTGAACCAGTTGTTTCAGCTGCCCCATGGTACTGGCCAGCTTGGCATCCACAGCCGTACGGTCAAATGCTGGCAGCTGTGCCTGAATACCGTCAAACAAACCGGTAAAAGTTTGCTCCAGATCGGTGAGCTGTAATTCGGCATCGCCGGTCGTTACCGTTGTTTCAATGACAGAAACCAGTTTATTCGTGACTTTTCCCGGTGCTGACAGTACGACTGAAACCTCACCCTGATGCGTATTACTGGCGATGATATCCGCCGCTCTGAGAAACCGGTCGGCATCCGCTAACGATGAGCCGCCAAATTTAAGCACTCGCATTCCCTACTCCACTTCCGTTAATTTGAACTGTCTGGCAAGTTTATCCGGTCTTGTTATTTTTTACTGGAAAAACATACCGTTAAATTCATGGTAAAAAAAAGCCCGCACTCTGGAGTGCGGGCTTTTTTTGAAAATCTTACGCGTATCAGCCCGCCCCAACACTGGTTGTGCCGGTAATAATAATGGTGGTGGTGCCAATAAGATTCATTGCCATGATTTTTAGTAAAATTGCTAATGTTGTGTGCGTGTTGATTACGTTTACCCGATCGGTAGCATTGAGTCAACACTCATCAGTGAAATATTTTTTCATTCGTTGAAATATAGCTTTTCCTTCTGAAAATCGGTGACATCCCAAATCAGACAATTTTCCCGGGGAAAAGCGGGCTTGTTTTGATCTGCTTCCACCGTCCTGAAACAAAAACCATGCACCGGGTGTCGAAAGCGCTCATCTGATACTGCTGAGGCATGATGAATATAAATTTTTCCTAAATCGCATATCTGCAATTGCAGTTCACCCAAGGCCATAGCATAGTAAACCTGATGTGCTGTTTTATTTCCCTGTTTGCACGAAAGTCAGACAGCCATTTCCAGCCCAATAAAGTTCTGGCCAGATTTCTTGCTGTAAATTTTTTCAGCCTGAGCCAGAGAAGCCCCGGGGTATGCAGGACCAATCCCCGGGAAACGACAACAATGACAAACAGTATTTCGGAGGGATCCGGCATGACAGCAGCAATGGAACAGCTGGTTGCGCATACCATACTCCAGGGTTTTGATGCGATGTACGGTCGTTTTCTGGATGTAACGGCCGGCGCTCAGGAAAGATTTGAGGATCAGGCCTGGATGTCCATTCATCAGGCCCTGAAGCAGCGGATCAATTTTTATGACCATCATGTGGAACTGGTCAGCCGTCAAATTCAGATCATGCTCGGCAAGCAATACGCCAACCGTGAGTTTTTAACTGCGGTTAAATCTTCCTATGAAGATCTGCTGCTGGACTATCCCAGATATGACATTGCAGAAAGCTTCTTCAATTCGGTCTATTGCCGAATCTTCGATCACCGGGATATCAACCGTGACAAGCTTTTTGTCCACAGCTCGCAGACGGGCCGCATCCCCCCTTATCCGACCACACTCACCCGGATTTATCAGTCCCCGAACGGGCCGCATTCCCTTTTTGAGCGGATGATGGACGAAACCCCGTTCACGCTGGAATGGGAAGAAAAAGCCCGTGATATTGAACTCATCGTCCAGCGACTGGAACTGGAATTTGGACAACAAACGATACAACAGGCCCGGCTTGAACTGATCCGGGAACCTTTCTACAGGAATAAAGCCGCCTATCTGATTGGCCGTTTGCTTCTGGCGGATGATACTCAGATCCCGCTGGTACTTCCCGTGCTCACGACAACACAGCGCCAGATTTATATCGATGCCTGCCTGTGCCACGTCGACGATGTCAGCATCGTGTTCGGTTTCGCACGTTCCTATTTTATGGTCTATGCCCCGGCACCGGCTGCGCTGGTCCGTTTTCTCAGTGAACTGCTGCCCAAGAAAACCCATGCTGAGCTTTACACCGCCATTGGATGCCAGAAACATGGCAAAACAGAGCTTTACCGGGAGTTTCTCCATCATCTGGAACACTCCGACGACAAGTTTGTCCTGGCGCCCGGAATCAAGGGAATGGTGATGAGCGTATTTACCCTCCCGTCTTACGGCTTTGTATTTAAAGTCATCAAAGACAAATTCGCACCGCAGAAAGAGATGAGCCGGGACACGGTAAAGGAAAAATACAAACTGGTAAAAGAACACGACCGGGTTGGCCGGATGGCCGACACGCAGGAATACCGCAATTTCAGCTTTGATCGTCACCGCTTCAGCGACGAATTGCTGGAAGAACTTCAAGGCGTAGCTCCTTCAAGTCTGATTGTCACCGATACCGAAGTGATGATTAAACACCTCTATATTGAGCGACGCATGATCCCATTTAACCTCTATATTGAGCAGGCCAATGATGAAGATCTCCGTCATGCGGTTGACGAGTACGGCAAAGCGATCAAACAGCTGGCCGCCGCGAATATCTTCCCGGGTGATATGCTGTTCAAAAACTTCGGCGTTACCCGCCATAAGCGGGTTGTCTTCTACGACTATGACGAAATCAGTTACATGACCGAGGTGAACTTCCGCCGGATTCCGCCGCCGCGTTTTCCTGAAGATGAGTTATCGGCAGAGCCTTGGTACAGCGTCGGAACCAACGATGTGTTTCCGGAAGAGTTTCGTACCTTCTTGCTGATCAACCCGAAAGTTCGCGCCCTGTTTGATGAACTGCACAGTGATCTCTTTGATCCAGCCTACTGGCAACAGCTGCAGCAGAACATTTCACAGGGTCAGTTCGAAGACGTATTCCCGTATCAGGAACAGCACAGACTGATCAGAATTTGATCTTTCCCGCAATCTTCGCTGTAACTCGAAAGGCAGAGCTCGATCGCATGAATCCTTTCATACTTCTGGCCTAGTATTAAGGGATTAAACGGGGCTGACACCAGGCCCCGAAGCGATACGAATTACAGGGATGATGGGGTATGAAATTCGGGAGTATCATCTGTCTGCTCTTTCTGCTGGCTCAGCCGGCAATAGCTGCGGAGGCAGAACAAACAATGATGCCATCGCCGCCCTCGGGCTGGTTTCTGGATTCACAGTCTCGCAGCGCCGAACAGTTTGACCTCTGGCAAATCGACAGTGGCTACACTTATGCCCTTTCCCCTTCCACCCAGCTCTATGTCAGTACCCGGCTGAAAAGCGGTAATCAGTATCAGTCTGCTTCACGCGGTCTGCTTTCCGGTGTGCAGTACAACTTCAGTCCGAAAATCAGCCTGCGCAGTGCCTTCACCTCAGAACGGATCGAAGAAGATACCCGGCTGGGTGTTGAACTCAGCAGTCAGTACGAACTCAACAACAGACTCAACCTGCACGCCACCATGGACTATGAATCCCTCGAACAGGTCTATCAGCTAGGTATCGGCTTCAGGTTCTGAAATCCCGCTCAGAATACCGACAAATCAAGCAACTCTTTACTCAGCAAAATGCCGTTCGGATCGGCATACAGAATATCGCCGGGATAGACCAGTGTGTGTGCCACAGTCAGCGTGACATTTCGGTCACCAGTCTGACGCTTTTCCGTCTTGAACGGACAGGCTGCAATGGCTTTGACGCCGAGTTCCATTCCACTGAGCGCCACCACATCACGGACAGCCCCGTTGACCACAATGCCTTCCCAGTTGTTTTGAACGGCAAGTGCCGCCAGCTGATCTCCGAGCAAAGCCCGGGTCAGTGAGCCATGTCCGTCAACCACCAGAACCTTCCCTGTACCGTCTTCATTGAGAATTTCCCTAACCAGGCTGTTATCCTCAAAACACCGAAGCGTCACCACTTCTCCGTAAAACACGGGCTTACCGCCAAAGTCGCGATGCTGCAACGGTAACCAGCGTACGTCCTGCTCATAGTGGTCACACAAATCCGGCAATAAATCTTTCATCTTGCAACTCCTTTATTCTGATCCTTGAATGTGAAGAAATGTTTGCCAAGCCCCCAGTACAGACCGGGAAAATCCTTGCTTCCCAAGCCTCACCGGAACCAGCGTCAATTGCTGCTGAGCAACCCAGTACAGAGCATTTTGTTGCCAGCGTGCAGCAACGGCGCATGCACGCTCAATGTCCATGGCAACGGCCAGACTGGGTTCATGCCAGCTTCCGTCCGGTGCACTGCAATCCAGCCGCTGGAATGCATAGCCCAGTGCAGATAACTCCGCTTCAAGGCTGGCCTGTCGCTGATGATTTTCCTTACAACTGAGCACAATACTTTCCGGGTTAAATGCTGTTAAAATAGCGAAGGTTGTGAACGGTGGCGACTGAACCGCACGGAAAATTATCTGCTGATAGTTTTGCCATAAGTGGTGTCGAGCCTGCGAATCCGACGCTCCTGATGACATTGCATGACTGAGATTTTGTCTGCTGCTTTCCGTCATGAGTCCGAATCCTGTTCTGTTGAAGAAACTTTTAACAGCCGCATTTCATTGCTGAAACAACAAATTGTTTGAGCTATAACAATAAGATAGTGTTTCTGACAGGCTAGTATGCCATGACAAATTCGAAAAAACCGGGCACATTACAATAAAATCATATTGTTAGTGCGCTGTTAAATGCATACAATCGTCAGCATCCAAGGGAAATTGTAGCCAGTTCCGTAAAAGTCGGGTTTTTCAGTGGTGATTTTTGAGCGTCTGCTGAAAAATGAGGATGGCGTACCAGCAGGTAGTTGAAAAGACGAGTGCAAACTGCAACAGTTCTGTTACTTTGCCTGTGATCGAATTATTTTTATAGAATTAACATATTCTGTGTTAGACCAGATTCCGTTTTGAGTAATTAGGTACTGCCAATGCAAACCCCTCACATTCTAATTGTAGAAGACGAGCAAGTAACACGTAACACCCTGAAAAGCATCTTCGAAGCCGAAGGGTATACAGTATTTGAAGCCAGCGACGGTGCAGAAATGCACAAGATGCTGTCTGAGCATCCTGTTCACCTGGTCATCATGGACATTAACCTGCCGGGTAAAAACGGCCTGCTCCTTGCTCGTGAGCTGCGTGAGCAAGGCGATATGGCGTTGATGTTCCTGACAGGACGCGACAACGAAGTCGATAAAATCCTCGGTCTGGAAATCGGTGCGGATGACTATATCACCAAGCCTTTCAACCCTAGGGAACTGACCATTCGTGCCCGCAACCTGCTGACCCGTGCCATGAGCCAGGGTCTGGCAGCCGAAGATCGCCGTCTGGTTGAGCGCTATGAGTTCAACGGCTGGTCTCTGGAACTGAACAGTCGCTCTCTGGTCAGCCCAAGCGGTGAGCAGTTCAAACTGCCTCGTTCTGAGTTCCGTGCACTGCTGCATTTCTGCGAGAATCCGGGCAAGATCCAGACCCGTGCAGAACTGCTGAAGAAAATGACCGGCCGCGATCTGAAACCACACGACCGTACTGTTGATGTGACCATCCGCCGTATTCGCAAGCACTTCGAATCTGTTGCAGATACCCCGGAAATTATTGCGACCATCCACGGTGAAGGTTACCGCTTCTGCGGTGATATCGAAGAAGGCTGAGCAGCCTTCTGATTCGACTTCACGAAAGATGAAGCAAAAAAGCGTCGCAATGCGACGCTTTTTTTATGACACTCAAACAAGCAGCTTACTTTTCAAGACCCTCCAGCCAGCCTTTCAGCAGTGTCAGATCGTTCTGGTAGCTGTTTTTAATTTCATCCACCCAGTCTTCGATATTTTCCCACCAGGCCGGCAATTCCGGCGACTGTGCCTTCTGCGCCACCTGCTGGATACGCTTGAGCCCAATCGATCCCGCCGCTCCTTTGATCTTATGAGCTTCAAACTTAATACCGTCTTGATCTTTGGCCGTCATGTTTGAGTCCAGAATCGCCAGATATTCCGGCATCATTTTCTCAAACATTTCAATCGAGTCGAACACCGGCTTCGTCCCGACGATATCGACATAAGAACTGAGCATTTCAAAATCAAGCAGCTTGTTCAGGGTATCTTCGCTCATTACTGTTTCCTGTGCAGGTACTGGGGCAGCTTCATTCGCCGGGGCATATTCCGATTCCATCAGATGCTCAATGACCATATTGATGGCTTTGACACTGAGAGGTTTGCTGATGGCATCATCCATCCCCTGCTCCAGATATTCATCTTTATCTTTAATCACATTGGCCGTCAGCGCGACCAGTGGCGGCAGCTGACGATAACGAGCGCGCAGTATTTTGGCGATCTCAAAGCCTGTCATATCCGGCAACTGGATATCCAGTAACACCAGATCGTACTGTCCTGGATCAAACGCCTCCAGCGCTTCATCTCCCCGCATCGCAACGGTGACCTGATGCCCCAGACCTTCCAGAAGCGCCCTGGCAACCGTGATATTCAGCTCGATATCTTCCACCATAAAGATGCGCAGTGAACGCTGCGCCAACACAGGCGTTTCATCATCTTCCGTAATCTGTTCAAGCAGCGGCACGCAAATGGTCACGGTAAAGGTACTGCCTTCACCCACCTCAGAGTTGACCTGAATATCACCGCCCATCATATTCACCAGTTGCCGCGAAACCGCCAGACCAATCCCAGTTCCGACCGCGTGCAGATTGTCCTGTCCCTGTTTCACCTGGTAATACATCGCAAATACTTTATCCAGCTCGGACTCCGGAATCCCAATCCCGCTGTCTTCAATTTCGAAGGTGATTTCGGCCTGCTGATCATCCAGCAACTCACTGCTGATCGACAGAATTACGCCACCTTCTTTGGTGAATTTGGTGGCGTTGCTGATCAGGTTCCACAGAACCTGGCGCAGCCGGGTCCCGTCCACCTGTACATAAGACGGCAGTTCAGTCAGCTGTTCCAGATCGAAACGCAATCCCTTCTGTTCGGCCATCAGTCCGGAAATATTCCCCATTTCTTCAATAAAGGCATGGAAATCCAGCGGTGCCGGCAACAACTCCAGCCGACGGCGATCCGATTTATCCATATCAATGATGTCATTGAAAATATTACCGAGCGTGATGGCGCTGACATAAATCGTCCGCATATAGCCGCGCTGCTGATCACTCAGCGGACTTTCCAGCAGCATCCGGCTCAGGCCGACAATCCCGTTCAGCGGGGTACGCAATTCATGGCTGATGGTTGAGATAAAGGCTGTTTTCTCGCGGCTGGCTTTCTCCTGCGCTTCCTGATACTGCTTGCGTTCGGTGATATCCCGGCCAAACCCCATCAGGCCCAGACGCCGACCGTCACGACTGTAGAAAGGCACTTTGCGCAGTTCAAAAATAGCTTTGCGGCCATCCGGATATTCCAGCCATTGCTCATAAGTCAGAGAGACATTCTGAGTGAACACCTGCTGATCGGTTTCAACAATCTTACTGGCCACTTCTTCGCTGTAGACATCCCAGGGAGTCAGACCAACCAGCTCCTGCTCGGTTTTTCCGGTCAGTTCCGCCATAGCCCGATTACATCCAGAGAACTCATTTCTTTCATTGCGGTAATAAATCAAATCCGGCGATGCATCCAGAAAAGACTTCAGCAAGGCACTCTGCTCTGCCAGCTCCAGCTGGGCACTCTCACGCTGCGCGACTTCGCTTTCCAGATCTGCCATGGCAATCCGGCGCTCATCTTCTGCTTTGATCCGGACTTCAATTTCCTGATTCAGTTGTGTGATGTTATCTTTCAGCTGTTTATTCAGCGTCAGGTCACGCGAGCGCATCTCTTCCAGTTTGCTCACCAGCTTGGACAGCCGCTGACGGGAGTCCTCAAGCTGATCCACAACAACCGACAGGAAATACACCGCCCAGGGAGTGATCAACAAACCAAAAAACACAGAACGGACAATATCAATGTTCAGCACTTCTCCCTGCAATGCCAGCGTCACTCCGACTTGCACCACCACAGCCAGAGCTACCAGCGCTAATGCCAGCAGCAGGCTGAAGCGCACAATGCCCAGTTTCACCAGCAGATCGACATAGAACTGCGCCAACATCTTGATTTGTTTCATGGATTATCCTGTCACAATAAAATGCTGCCCTCAGGCAGCATCAGAATTCATCGAGTTCAGCCATCAGGCGGGTGGTGTTCCGTCCGTCGGCTTTTGCTTTATATAGCGCTTTGTCAGCCATCGCAATCAATTCACCGTAATCCTGATTCGGCATTGGCGTCATGGTCGCAACTCCCAGACTTACCGTCAGAATATCGCTGATATCGGAAAAACCATGGGGAATGGCTTTCTCCGCCACTTTGTCATGAATTTTTTCCGCAACGACCTCACCGCCGCACAGCGGCGTATTCGGCAACAGGAAAGCAAACTCTTCTCCGCCATAGCGGGCCACTTCGTCAGTCTCACGCCGGATCACACTGTCAAACACCTGTGCGACTTCCAGCAGCGCCCAGTCGCCCTGCTGGTGTCCGTAGTTGTCGTTATATGCTTTGAAACTGTCGATATCACACAGAATCAGGGTAAGCGGCTGCTGTTCCCGCATATGACTGTGCCAGAGTTTACGTAATTGCTCATCAAAGCTGCGACGGTTTGCCACTTTGGTCAGGCTGTCCACAAAACTCAGCTCCTGCAACTCCATAATGGCATCTGCGAGCTGTTGTTCCGCCTGCTTCCGCTCGGTCACATCCCGGGCAATCAGCAAAATCCCGGCAGAGCCATCCGTCGGATCGCGGTAAGGAGATTTGACGATCTCGTACCAGACCGGCTGCCCGGTCTCAAGAATCACATAGGCATCCGTTTTGACGGTAACCCCTTCTTTCAGCACTTTGATATCGGTCTGATAAAACTCCTGCAGCATTTCAGGATCAATCACATTGCGGGCCGTTTTGCCAATCAGTTCCCGGGCACTGAACCCCAGTACCCGGGCAAACGGTTCGTTACATCCCACATAAACCCCGTGCTCATTGTATAGGCCGATGGGATCCTGACTGGCATTGAGAATAGAATTGAGTAGTGTATTTCGCTGGGCCAGGATCTGTTCTGTTACCTCTCGCTTTTCAATCTCTTGCTTGAGGCTTTCCTGCATTTCGTGCCAGTCCGTCACATCATGACTGATACTGAGCATCCCGATGACCTGGCCTTCCTCATCGGTCATCGTTGTCTTGTTGGTTTCCAGCAAGCGGCTGGAACCATCCGGAGCCGTAGTCCAGGTATGAATGACAGGCACCTCGCCGATCCCGGTCGGATCACCCTGAATCAGTCCTTCTTCACGACGTCCCCGCCAGAAACGATCAAAGGCCGTATTGGTTCCGAGGATATTCCCGGCTTTATCCTGAAAATAAACCAGTTCTGACAGGGAGTTCAGCACGCGTTGGAAAACACGCTGCTCGAGCTGAACATAAGGATTACTCTGCGCGGCAGGCTCAACAAGAAACAGTAGCCAGGCTGACTGCCAGCGAAAACTCATCAGCTGGCCTGAAATCAGCACCCGGACTGTTTTATTTCCTCCCAGTCGCAGCGTTTCCTCAACACTGTCAAAATCAGTTCCGGACTGCAGCGGACGCAGCACATCCGCCATCATTTGGGACCCAATCCCTTCCGGATAATAATACCGCCGCCCGACTTTACTGACCCCAAGTAATTCCTGGCAGGCAGCGTTGGCATAGAAAAGTTCTCCGTCCTTACTGCGGACAATCGCTGCTGCTATCGGCAAACGGGAAATCGTCGCATGAAGCCGACGAAAAGCCAGACGACCTAAGTGGTGAATCAGCCAGGCGCCGAGTGAGGTCAGGATCGCCATCATCAGAACAGCCATGCCAATTGCCGACAGACTCATACTTTCTTCGGTAGCGCCCCATGCCGGGACGGCGGTACAGGCAGCACCCGCAAGCGTCATACCGTGTCTATTCTGCATGTCTGTTCCTCTCTGCATCCTTTCCAGACCAGTCCCGCTGGCATATCACTGCACCTCTGAATACGTGACGACAATTTAACACAGTTGCAAGAAGCTGCTGTATATGGTGGTTTTTTTATATGCCAAATAGTGATGTTTGACACTTCGCAGCGTCAAGGTTCTGTCACTGATTACATTGACTCTGTCAGAGCATTCTTCTGGTGATACCCCGAGCAACTGATTCAAGATGCCAAAAAATCAATCTGAAATAAAATAACTACAATTACCACCTGAATCTCTTCGTCATATACTCCTCTAACAAAACACAAACACAATAACAATTCACACAAACAACAATTTAACGAATTTTTAATCATTAATGTGACTACAGGGCCTGCTTTGCCCGAAGTTACGTACAACTAAAGTCGGATTTAGTGATAGTAATTCACCAAACAGTTCTGTAATATATTTTCATTGTGTGCATTATATAACCAGATTGCCATCCGCCAGGATGGCTTTCATGTCTTGGCTCTGCGGCAATGAACTGACGTACCCAAGACCGCCTGTCATCGCAAGATAGACAGCTTCCTACGGCCAGCCAGCGCATGATGCCCGGCTGACCAGTCTACGCAGGCATAACAATAAAGAAGGAATCGCAGGCGGAGGAACCGTCTGCCCTACACTGGAAGGATGTAGTTATGACAGATCATGCGTTGAATGGTCAGGGGCTTTACGTCCCTGAAATGGAGCACGATGCCTGTGGTATCGGCTTTGTCGCCCATCTCAAGAACCGCAAGTCCCACCAGGTGATCACCCAGGCTCTGGATATGCTGGCACGGATGGAACACCGTGGCGGTCAGGGCTGTGACCCGTGCAGTGGTGACGGTGCCGGGATCCTGCTGCAAAAGCCTCATGAATTCCTGATGCAGGAATGCCAGAAAATCGGCCTGACGCTGCCAGCGTTTGAACACTACGGCGTAGGGGTCATTCTGTTCCCGAAAGATGAAGACAAACGGGAACAATGCCGTGAAATTCTGGCCCGTAATGCCCAGCGCCTGGGTCTGACGGTGCTGGGTTACCGCGTTCTGCCAACCGACAACAGCATGATTGGCGCCGACCCCCTGAGCACTGAACCTCAGTTCGAACATGCATTCGTGACTGGCGGCAGCGAGATGCCTCAGGACACACTCGAGCGCAAACTCTACGTCCTGCGTAACTACACAATTCGCGTCTGTCTGGAAAGCGTCGCCAACATCGGGGACGACTTCTACATCAACGCCTTCTCCAGTAAGACTCTGATCTATAAAGGCCAGCTCACTACCGAGCAGGTGCCGCAATATTTCCTGGATCTACAAAACCCGGCTATGGTCAGTGCGCTGGCACTGGTTCATTCGCGTTTTTCCACCAACACCTTCCCGAGATGGCGCCTGGCCCAGCCTTTCCGCTTTATCGCCCACAACGGTGAAATCAACACTGTGCGCGGGAACCTGAACTGGATGAAAGCACGGGAAGCCCTGCTGCAGTCAGATCTGTTCAGCGAAGAAGAGCTGAAAATGCTGCTGCCGATTTGTCAGGAAGGGGCATCCGACTCGGCAAACTTCGATATGGCACTGGAACTGCTGGTTCTGTCTGGCCGCAGCCTGCCGCATGCCCTGATGATGCTGATCCCGGAAGCCTGGCAGGAAAACCCGGGCATGGATCCGAAACGCCGTGCTTTCTACCAGTATCACGCCAATCTGATGGAACCCTGGGACGGACCGGCTTCCGTCTGTTTCACCGATGGTGTTACCGTAGGCGCAACGCTGGACCGAAACGGTCTGCGTCCGTCGCGCTATACCGTGACTAAAGACGATTTTCTGGTGATGGCATCGGAGTCAGGCGTTGTTGAAATCGCGCCGGAGAACATTCACTTCCGTGGTCGTCTGCAGCCAGGCCGTATATTTGTAGCCGACCTGGAACAAGGCCGCATTGTCTCTGACGATGAAGTCAAAGACAGCATCGCTGCAGCACAACCCTATGAAGAGTGGGTCAAAGACAACCTGCTGCACCTGAATGACTTACCTGCTTCAGATTACAGCCATACTCAGCCGGAAGCTGAGAAGCTGCTGCATCAGCAGCAGGCCTTCGGCATCAGCAATGAAGAAGTCAACGACATCATTCTGCCGATGGCCAGCGACAGCAAAGAGCCATTGGGCTCCATGGGCGCTGACTGGCCGCTGGCGATCCTGTCGCATCAGTCTCAGCATCTGTCGCACTATTTCAAGCAGCTGTTTGCACAGGTAACCAACCCGCCGATCGATCCGATCCGTGAACGCATGGTGATGTCGCTCAAAACCTATCTGGGCGAAGATCAGAACCTGCTGAAAGAAGGCCCGTCGCACTGCCAGAAACTGGAGCTGGATTCACCAGTTCTCAGTGATGCCGAGCTGGAAAAACTGCGTGTCATCGACAAACCGCACCTGCAGGCCAAAACACTGGATATTGTGTTCCAGGCCAGTGACGAAGCCGGCAAGCTGGAACAGGCACTGAATCATCTGTGCCAGCACGCGGAAGATGCGGTGAAAGATGGTTACTCAATCCTGATCCTGAGCGACCGTCCGGTCAATTCGCAGCACGCGCATATTCCGGCCATGCTGGCTGTTGGCGCAGTACACCATCACCTGATCCGCAAAGGGCTGCGCGCCAAATGTGATCTGGTTGTTGAGACCGGGGATGCCCGTGAAACCCATCACTTTGCCACCCTGATTGGCTATGGTGCCAATGCGATCAACCCGTATATTGTCACCCAGACCATCGTGTCTCTGCAGCAACGCAATAAACTGGATAAAGCCACCGACGCAGATACCTATTTCAATCACTTCCGCAAAGCCGTCAACGGCGGCCTGCTGAAGATCTTCTCAAAAATGGGGATCTCAACCCTGCAGTCTTACCATGGCGCTCAGATCTTCGAAGCGCTGGGGATCAGCAAAGCCGTGGTCGACAAATACTTCACCGGCACCGTATCCCGGATTCAGGGACTGACGCTGGACGACATTGCGAAGGAAGTGCTGATCCGCCACCGTATCGGTTATCCGCTGCGTGATATTCCGCTGCAAATGCTGGATGTCGGCGGGGTTTATCAGTGGAAACAGCGGGGTGAAAAGCACCTGTTTAATCCAACCACGATTTCACTGTTGCAACAGTCAACCCGTGGCAAAGACTACAGTCAGTTCAAAGAATACTGTCACGCCGTTGACAGCCAGGGCGACCATGCCGCCACCCTGCGCAGCCAGCTGCAATTTAACGCTGACCCCAGCCGTAGCATCCCGCTGGATGAAGTCGAGCCGATTGAAAAGATCCTCAAGCGATTCGCCACCGGTGCAATGAGTTTTGGCTCGATTTCCTACGAAGCCCACTCGACGCTGGCCGTCGCCATGAACCGGATTGGCGCAAAATCGAACTCAGGTGAAGGCGGTGAAGATCCGGCACGTTTTGAGAAAAAAGAAAACGGCGACTGGGAACGCTCTGCAATCAAGCAAGTGGCGTCTGGCCGTTTCGGGGTGACGTCTTACTACCTGACCAATGCCGACGAGCTGCAAATCAAGATGGCTCAGGGTGCCAAGCCAGGTGAAGGTGGTCAGTTGCCGGGTGATAAAGTCGATGACTGGATCGGCGCAACCCGTCACTCAACACCGGGCGTCGGCCTGATTTCACCGCCGCCGCACCACGATATTTACTCCATAGAGGATCTGGCGCAGCTGATTTTCGACCTGAAAAACGCCAACCGTAAGAGCCGCGTCAACGTCAAACTGGTCTCTGAAGCCGGGGTCGGCACCATTGCATCCGGTGTGGCAAAGGCCAAAGCAGACGTGGTGCTGATCGCCGGATTTGACGGTGGTACCGGTGCATCTCCGATTTCGTCCATCCGTCACACGGGTCTGCCGTGGGAACTGGGTCTGGCGGAAACCCACCAGACATTGCTGAAAAACGGCCTGCGCAACCGCATTGTGGTCCAGAGTGACGGCCAGATGAAAACGCCGCGTGACCTTGCTGTCGCTACCCTACTGGGTGCCGAAGAATGGGGGGTCGCAACCGCCGCACTGGTGGTGGAAGGTTGTATCATGATGCGTAAGTGTCATAAGAACACCTGCCCGGTCGGGATTGCGACCCAGAACAAAACCCTGCGTGAACGCTTTGACGGCCGTGTGGAAGATGTCGTTACTTTCTTCCGTTACATGGCCGAAGGTCTGCGTGAAATTATGGCTGAGCTGGGTTTCCGCACCATCGATGAGATGGTCGGCCAGTCACAGCATCTGAAAATCCGGGACAACATCGGTCACTGGAAATACAAGAATCTGGACCTCAGTCCGGTACTGCACCGCGAACCCGCACGATCTGAAGACGGAATCTTTAACCAGTGCAGCCAAAACCACCATCTGGAAGCGGTACTGGACCGTCAGCTGATTGCTGCTGCTCAGCCTGCACTGACGCGTGGTGAAGCGGCAAATGCAGCATTCCCGATTACCAATATCGATCGCAGCGTGGGCACCATGCTGTCGAATGAAATATCCAAAGTTTACAAAGATGCCGGTCTGCCACAGTCCATGCATGTGAAGTTCAAAGGCTCCGCAGGCCAGAGTCTGGGCGCATTCCTGGCGAAAGGCGTGACCTTCGAAGTGGAAGGCGATGCCAACGACTACTGGGGCAAAGGCTTGTCCGGCGGTCAGCTGGTCCTCTACCCGGATGCTCAGTCGGATCTGATTGCAGAAGACAACATTATTGTCGGCAACGTTTGCTTCTATGGCGCAACTTCGGGTGAATCTTTCATCCGCGGCAAAGCCGGTGAGCGGTTCTGTGTCCGTAACTCCGGTGCCCGTGTGGTGGTTGAAGGCGTGGGCGACCATGGCTGTGAATACATGACCGGCGGCGTGGCCATCATTCTGGGTCAGACCGGCCGTAACTTTGCAGCCGGGATGAGCGGCGGTGTCGCGTACGTCTGGGATCAGTTCAACGACTTTGAAAGTAAGCTCAATCCGGAACTGGTGGATCTGGATCCGCTGGACAGCGAAGACATTGCACTGCTCAGGGATATGCTCACCCGTCATCAGCAACTGACGGGCAGTACCGTCGCGGAAACTTTCCTCGGCAACTTTGAGGATAACCTCGGGCACATCGTGAAAGTCATGCCACGCGATTACAAAGCCGTGCTGCAAAAACGCAAAGCCGCGGCTGAAGCACAGGACAAGGAAGCACTGGAGGTGAGCCATGGGTAAGGCAACCGGATTTCTCGAGCACGGCCGTGAACTGCCGTCAAAGATCGCCCCTGAAGTCCGCATTCAGGACAACAAAGAATTCGTTCTGAACGACGATTTTGCCAGCAAAATTGGCACACAGGCGTCTCGCTGCATGGATTGCGGCGTGCCTTTCTGTCACAACGGTTGTCCAATCGGCAATATCATTCCTGAGTTTAACGATGCGGTCTACCGGGACAGCTGGGAAGAAGCCTGGCATATCCTGAGTTCGACCAACAACTTCCCGGAATTTACCGGGCGGGTTTGTCCGGCGCCTTGTGAAAGCGCCTGTGTTCTGGGGATCAATCAGGATCCGATTACCATCTGTAACATCGAGAAGACCATCGTTGAAACCGCTTACCGTGAAGGCTACGCAAAGCCAAAAACCCCGCGCAGCCGGACCGGCAAAAGCGTGGCGATTATCGGCTCCGGCCCGTCCGGGCTGGCAGCAGCTGAACAGCTCAACAGCGCCGGCCACACCGTTACGGTTTACGAGCGGGACGAAAAAATAGGCGGGCTGCTGCGCTTTGGCATCCCGGATTTCAAGCTCAGCATGGGCGTGATTGATCGGAAGCTGGATCTGATGGCACAAGCAGGCATCAAATTCGTCGTTAATGCGCACATCGGCGTGGATATTGACGCCCGTGAACTGCGCAAACAACACGATGTCGTGCTGCTGACCGGTGGCTCCACTGTGCCGCGCAACCTGCCGATCCCGGGCCGTGAGTTACAAGGCGTGCACTTTGCGATGGAATTTCTGGGTCAGAACAACCGCCGCGCCAACAACATGGATCTGAAAACAGCAGAGATTCATGCTGCCGGTAAACATGTTGTGGTCATCGGTGGCGGTGATACCGGTTCTGACTGTGTCGGCACCTCAAACCGTCATGGCGCAGCCAGTATTACGCAGGTTGAAATCATGCCGATGCCGCCGGAGAAGCGCCCGGTGAATCAGCCCTGGCCTGCCTATCCGATGATTCTGCGCACGTCAACTTCCCATGAAGAAGGCTGCGATCGTTTCTGGAATATCCTGACGAAAGAATTCATCGGCAATGATGATGGCCAGGTTACCGCACTGCGCATCGCCGACATCACCTGGAATGATGCCAAACCGGGTGAGCGTCCGGGCTTCACGGAAGTACCGGGGTCGGAGCGCGTCATTCCTTGTGATCTGGCATTTCTGGCGATGGGCTTTCTGCATCCAGAACCTCAGGGCGTACTCGCTCAGCTGAATATCGCGCTGGATGAATGCGGCAATGTCGCGACTGAAGGTTTTGCGACCAATCAACCAGGCATATTTGCTGCTGGTGATATGCGGACCGGGCAGTCACTTGTCGTGCGTTGTATCAACGAAGGCCGGGAATGTGCCCGAGAAATTGATGCTTATCTGATGGGTGATTCTAAGCTGGAAGCGAAAGACCATTCACTTATGCTGTCTGAATCCTGATTCATCTGGATTTTATACTAAAATTTAAAGCCAGCTCCCATGAGCTGGCTTTTTTATTTGAATTTAATCAGAGCTTTATTCTTTTTAACAATATTTTTACCTGAGAACAAAATCCTCTTGGTTTTGACGCAAAAAAGTCATCAATTACGCCCTGAAAAATGTAAACAAAATATTTCAAAAAAATATTATTTATTTAAAAATCATATAGATAAATACGTGACTTTGAATATTTCAGAATTTATGACCAGAATTAAAGAAAATTTGACCTTTTTGTAAATTGCCGTTAGTTTGAAAGTCCGCTGGAAGCAAGAGTGACAATCAGGGAGATTGTCATAATTATGCAGTAACCCTGCTCAATGGAGCAGGCGCAAGGGAGAGTTGCAATGACACTGTATGACCCAAAGCTGGAAAAAGATAATTGTGGCTTCGGCCTGATCGCCCATACAGAAGGCGAAGCCAGCCACAAGTTGGTCCGTACCGCAATATCGGCCTTGGATCGTATGACACACCGGGGCGGCATCGCTGCGGATGGCAAGACCGGTGATGGCTGCGGCCTGTTAATGAAAAAGCCGGACAGTTTTTATCAGCTGGTTGCCAAAGAACAAGGCTGGCCGCTGGCCCGTGAGTATGCCGTCGGTATGCTGTTTCTCAGCCAGGATCCGGTTCTGGCCGAACTAGCCCGCACCATTATTCAAGAAGAACTCAGTAAAGAAACCCTGTCGATTGCAGGCTGGCGTGATGTGCCGGTCAATCCGCAGGTTCTGGGTCCAATCGCCAAAGACTCCCTGCCGGCTATCGCTCAGGTCTTTATCAACGCACCTGCAGGCTGGAAACCCCGGGATGTGGATCGTCGTCTATATATTGCCCGTCGCCGCATTGAGCAACGCATTCAGAACGATCCTGACTTTTATATCTGTAGCCTGTCGACCCAGGTAATCGTCTACAAAGGGCTGTGTATGCCCGCCGATCTGCCGAAATTTTACAAAGATTTAGGCGATTTACGTCTGGAATCCTCGATCTGTCTGTTCCACCAGCGATTCTCGACCAACACTCAGCCACGCTGGCCGCTGGCTCAGCCATTCCGCTATCTGGCCCACAACGGTGAAATCAACACCATTGCCGGAAACCGCCAGTGGGCACGCGCCCGTGCTTACAAATTCGCTTCGCCGCTGCTGCCGGATCTGGCGACTGCGGCACCTTTTGTGAACGAAACCGGTTCGGATTCCTCCAGCCTGGATAATATGCTGGAACTCTTCCTGTCCGGCGGGATGGATCTCTTCCGCGCGATGCGAATGCTGGTGCCGCCTGCGTGGCAGAATCATCCGGATATGGATCCGAAACTGCGCGCCTTTTACGACTTCAATTCCATGCACATGGAACCCTGGGATGGCCCGGCCGGTATCGTCATGTCAGACGGCCGCTATGCCGCCTGTAACCTGGACCGCAACGGCCTGCGTCCGGCACGATATGTGATCACCAAAGACAAGCTGATCACCCTGGCCTCTGAAGTGGGTATCTGGGATTACGCGCCGGATGAAGTGGCCGAGAAAGGTCGGGTCGGTCCGGGAGAGCTGCTGGTCATCGATACAAAATTCGGAAAAATCTGGCATTCTGCCGACATTGATAACGAGCTGATGGAACGCCATCCGTACAAGGAGTGGCTGGATACGCATGTCCGCCGTTTGGTGCCGTTTGAAGACATGGGCGACGATCAGGTCGGCAGCCGGGAAATGTCTGCCGATGAACTGAACAGCTACCAAAAACTGTTTGCCGTCAGCCGCGAAGAGCTGGATCAGGTGCTCCGCGTGATGGGTGAAATGGGCCAGGAAGCTACGGGTTCGATGGGCGATGATGCCCCGATGGCTGTTCTGTCATCCAAAGAACGCCTGATCTCCGATTATTTCCGTCAGATGTTTGCCCAGGTTACCAACCCGCCAATTGACCCGTTGCGTGAAAAGCACGTGATGTCACTGGCTACCTGTATCGGCCGTGAAATGAATGTGTTCTGTGAAACTGACGGCCACGCACACCGCGTCGCCTTCAAATCGCCGATCCTGCTCTATTCCGATATGGTCCAGCTGTTGGGACTGGACGATCAGCACTACCGCAATAGCATCATCGACATCAACTTCGATCCGAAAGAAAAAGATCTGAAGCAGGCCATTGTCGATCTGTGTGATCAGGCCGAGCGTCTGGTTCGCGGCGGCACCGTGTTGGTGGTGCTGTCTGACCGCGGCATCAGCGAAGAGAAGCTGCCAATTCCGGCTGCCATGGCAGTGGGTGCCGTCCAGACACGTCTGGTCAATGCCAGTCTGCGCTGCGATGCCAACATCATTATTGAGACCGCGGCCGCCCGTGACCCGCACCAGTTCGCTGTGTTGATGGGCTTTGGTGCAACCGCCGTGTATCCGTATCTGGCGTATGAGTCGCTGGCGCAACAAATTGACAGCGGCGCCATCAACAAGCCTTACCGCGAGGTCATGCTGAATTTCCGCAACAGTATCGATAAGGGTCTGTACAAGATCATGTCGAAGATGGGGATCTCAACCGTCGCTTCCTATCGCTGCTCGCAGCTGTTTGAAGCCGTCGGCCTGCATGCGGATGTGGTCGAACTCTGCTTTATGGGCGTTTCGAGCCGGATTCAGGGTGCAAACTTTGAGGACTTCCAGCAGGATCTCTACAACCTGTCTCGCAAGGCATTTGTAAAACGCAAGCAAATCGACCATGGCGGTCTGCTGAAATTCGTCCATGGCGGTGAGTTCCACGCTTATAACCCGGATGTGGTCACCACACTGCAAAAAGCCGTGAAGAGCGGCGAGTACGAAGATTACCTGGCATTTGCCAGGGTGGTGAACGAACGTCCGGCAGCAACTTTGCGTGACCTGCTGAAACTGAAAGCCTCGGACAATCCGATCGACGTTGCAAACGTCGAAGCAGCCACGGAACTCTACAAGCGCTTCGACTCTGCGGCGATGTCCATCGGTGCGCTGAGTCCGGAAGCACACGAAGCGCTGGCAATTGCCATGAACCGTCTGGGCGGTTTCTCCAACTCTGGTGAAGGGGGGGAAGATCCTCGCCGTTTCGGCAATGAGCGGAATTCACGCATCAAACAAGTGGCTTCCGGCCGCTTTGGCGTCACCCCGCACTATCTGGTCAACGCCGACGTCATTCAGATTAAAGTCGCGCAAGGGGCAAAACCGGGCGAAGGCGGTCAGCTGCCGGGCCACAAAGTGACCACGGAGATTGCCAAACTGCGTTATGCCGTACCGGGCGTCACGCTGATTTCACCGCCACCGCACCACGATATTTATTCGATTGAGGATCTGGCCCAGCTGATCTTCGACCTCAAACAGGTCAATCCGAAAGCCATGGTTTCCGTCAAACTAGTCTCTGAGCCAGGAGTCGGCACCATTGCCACCGGTGTAGCGAAAGCGTATGCCGATCTGATCACTGTCTCGGGTTATGACGGCGGTACAGGGGCCAGCCCGCTGACGTCCGTGAAATATGCGGGCAGTCCATGGGAACTGGGACTGGCCGAAACACAACAGGCGCTGGTCGCCAACGGTCTGCGTCACAAAATCCGCCTGCAAGTGGATGGTGGTCTGAAAACCGGTCTGGATGTGGTCAAAGCCGCCATTCTGGGCGCCGAAAGTTTCGGTTTCGGGACAGCGCCTATGGTGGCACTGGGCTGTAAATACCTGCGCATCTGCCACCTGAACAACTGCGCCACCGGTGTGGCCACTCAGGATGACACCCTGCGCCGTGACTTCTTTAAAGGTCTGCCGGAGCAGGTCATGAACTACTTCATCGGTCTGGGTGAGGAAGTTCGCGGACTGCTGGCAAAACTTGGGGTTGAAAAGCTGACCGATCTGATTGGCCGGACCGATCTGCTGGAAGTCGTGGCTGGTTTCACGGCCAAGCAAAGCAAGCTGGATCTGAGTGGCCTGCTGCATGCGCCAACACCAGTCGAAGGGAAGACCCTGTATTGCAGTGAACCCAATACACCGTTCGATACCGGCGTGCTGAACCAGAAACTGGTGGACGAAGCCCTGTCTGCGGTTGAAACGCAAAGCGGTGCCGATATTTATCTGGATATCCGCAACACCGACCGTTCGTTCGGTGCCCGCCTGTCCGGTGAAATCGCCCAGCGCTATGGCAACCAGGGCATGGCCGCGAATCCGGTCAATGTGTACCTGTCCGGAACCGCAGGACAGTCTTTCGGCGTCTGGAATGCCGGTGGCCTGAACCTGTATCTGACCGGGGATGCCAATGACTATGTCGGGAAAGGCATGACTGGCGGTGTGATCTCGATTCGTCCGCCTGTGGGCTCAGCCTTTAAGTCGCACGAATCAACAATTATCGGCAACACCTGCCTCTACGGTGCAACCGGCGGGAAGCTGTTTGCAGCCGGTAAAGCCGGTGAACGTTTTGCGGTCCGGAACTCCGGCACCATCGCGGTCGTTGAAGGCGCTGGTGACAACGCCTGTGAATATATGACCGGCGGTATCGTCGCTATTCTGGGCCACACCGGCGTGAACTTTGGCGCCGGGATGACAGGCGGCTTTGCCTACATTCTGGATGAAGTCGGCGATTTCGCCGGCCGGGTCAACCCTGAACTGATCGAGGCCCTGCCGCTGCAGGATCTGGCGATCCATCAGGAGCACCTGCGCGGTCTGATTGACCGTCATCTGGAAGAAACCGGCTCAAGCCGTGCACAGGAAATTCTGGCCAACTTTGATCAATGGATCCCGAAATTCTTCCTGGCTAAACCGAAGTCGGCAGATGTGAATACACTGCTGGGTCACCAAAGCCGCTCAGCTGCTGAGCTACGCGTTCAGGCACAATAAGGGAGGGAATCCAATGAGCCAGAACATTTACCAATTTATCGATGTTGAGCGTGTTGATCCGCCAAAGAAGCCGATCGAAATCCGTAAAATCGAATTTGTCGAAATTTATGAACCCTTTACCCAGCAACAGGCCAGCGCACAAGCGGACCGCTGCCTGGACTGCGGGAACCCGTATTGTGAGTGGAAATGTCCGGTTCACAACTACATTCCGCAGTGGCTGAAGCTGGCGAACGAAGGCCGGATTCTGGAAGCCGTTGAACTGTCGCATCAGACCAATACTTTGCCGGAAGTCTGTGGCCGGGTGTGTCCTCAGGATCGTCTGTGCGAAGGCTCCTGTACCCTGAATGACGACTTTGGTGCGGTGACCATCGGCAATGTCGAAAAATACATTACCGACAAAGCATTTGAGATGGGCTGGAAACCGGATATGTCCGGCGTGGAATGGACCGACAAGAAAGTCGCCATCATCGGGGCTGGGCCTGCGGGTCTGTCTTGTGCTGACATTCTGGTGCGCAATGGGGTGAAACCTGTCGTGTTTGACCGCTATCCGGAAATCGGCGGCCTGCTGACCTTCGGTATCCCGTCGTTCAAACTGGAAAAAGAGGTGATGATCAATCGCCGCCGGATTTTCACCGAAATGGGAGTCGAGTTCCGTCTTAACACCGAAGTCGGTACAGACGTTCAGCTTCAGGATCTGATCAACGAATACGATGCCGTTTTCCTGGGCGTCGGTACTTACAAATATATGCGTGCCGGACTGGCTAACGAAAATGCAGCCGGAGTTTACGACGCCCTGCCTTTCCTGATCTCCAACACCTACCGGGTGATGGATCTGGAAGAAAATGCGCCGGAGTTTATCGACATGGCCGGCAAGCGCGTTGTGGTCCTGGGCGGCGGTGACACCGCCATGGACTGTGTCCGGACCTCCATTCGCCAGGGTGCGAGTGATGTGATCTGTGCCTACCGTCGTGACGAAGCCAATATGCCCGGTTCGCGCCGAGAAGTGAAAAATGCCCGCGAGGAAGGCGTGAACTTTATGTTCAACCTTCAGCCATTGGGTATTGAAGTGAACAGCAGCGGCCAGGTCAGTGGAGTGAGCGTGGTGAAAACAGCACTGGGTGAGCCGGATGAAGCCGGACGTCGCCGTCCGGAGCCGGTGGCAGGCAGTGAACATGTTCTGGAAGCCGATGCGGTCATCATGGCCTTTGGTTTCCAGCCGCATGCCATGCCATGGCTGGAGAGCTTCGACGTGGCACTGGATCAGTGGGGCCGGATCCAAACCAGCGGCAACCATGCGTTCCAGACTACCAACGAGAAAATTTTCGCCGGAGGCGATGCGGTTCGTGGCTCCGATCTGGTGGTCACCGCCATCGACGAAGGCCGACGTGCTGCGGACGGCATTCTCGATTTCCTCGGTCTGTAAGGCTTTCTTCCATGCATACAAGCGAGCGGCCTCCCCGCTCGCTTTTTTATGCCCTTCCTTCACCACCGACACCAACCGGCCGCCTTTTCTCTGATGGCTGGCATTGTTACAATCTCCACCATTCGCCGCACTGCAAGCGGTCCACTCTGAAGAAAGAGATAACATCAATGAAAATCGGCATTATTGGCGCGATGGAACAGGAAGTCGCTTTCCTGAAAGACCAGTTAGACAACTGCGAAGTTCTGAAAAAAGGCGGTTGTACGTTTTACACCGGCAGCCTGAACGGTGCAGACGTTGTCCTGCTGCAATCCGGGATTGGTAAGGTTGCCGCTGCAGTCGGCACCGCAGTACTGCTGGAAATCTTTGAGCCGGATGTCGTGCTCAATACCGGTTCAGCCGGTGGTTTCGATGCCAGCCTGAATGTGGGTGATGTGGTGATCTCCACTGAAGTCCGTTATCACGATGCCGATGTCACGGCATTTGGCTATGAAATCGGCCAGATGGCCCAGCAACCTGCGGCATTCCTGTCCGATGAAAAACTGATGCAGACAGCTGAGCAGGCGCTTGCCCAGCTCGATACAGAAACCCATGCGGTTCGCGGACTGATCTGCACCGGTGATGCTTTCGTGTGCAGCGCTGAGCAACAGCAACGTATCCGCACCCACTTCCCTCAGGTGGTTGCCGTAGAAATGGAAGCCGCGGCTATCGCACAAGCCTGTCACCAGTTCAACGTGCCTTTTGTTGTGGTGCGTGCGATTTCCGATGTCGCGGATAAAGAGTCTCCGATGAGCTTCGAAGAATTCCTGCCACTGGCGGCGAAAAGCTCTTCTGCCATGGTAGTGAAAATGACGGAGCTGCTGAACCGCTCATGAATGAAATGCTCGCGCTCCTCAATCAGCATCCGACCCTGCTGGCGATGTGGGGGGCGCTGGCATTACACTGGCTGCTGCCTGTTCCGGCCAGCATCCATCCCCTTCATACCTGGCAGCAAATTGCAGTTCAGCTCGCACTCCGAGTGAATAAAGACACCGACACGCCCCGCCAGCGCACCTTATCCGGGCTTCTGGCCTGGTCACTGATGTGGATGACGGTGCTGATCCTGCTGATCGCTTTTTATCAACTGGTCTGGTTTGACAGCCTCTTTCATCTGGTGCTGCTTTGGGTGGCACTGGGCTGGAAGGAAAGCCATCGTTTCAGTCAGACATTCATTCAGGCCCACAGCCGGGAAGATAAATCCGTCTGCCGGGAGCAACTGGCACTGGCCCTGAACCGGAAAACCGATAATCTCTCTTTGCTTGGTCTCGGCAAAGCCTGTGCTGAAACCCAATTACTCAGCTATGGCCGTCAGGTGGCTGCCGTGCTGTTCTGGTTCGCGATGGCAGGCGGATTCGGTGCTATTCTCTACCGGCTGGCTGTCAGTCTGGCCCGTAGCTGGTCACCGAGCCGCAGCCAGTATCAGTACTTTGGTTTACCCGCGGTACGGATTCTGGCAGCGCTGGATATCGTCCCGCTGCGTTTGCTGGCCGTAGTTGTCAGCCTGGGCAAGAACAGTCAGGCCGCTTTCCGGGGACTACGTGAACAAGGCGAGAACTGGCAGTTGCCGGGACCGGGCTGGTTACTGACAGCCACCGGCCACAAACTTCAGCTGGCGCTGGGTGGCCCGGCTATCTACGATACCACGAAGCTGGAACGACCGCGTTTGGGTGGCCGTATTGCCCCGGCCGCGCTGCATCTGTCTCAGATTGACCGTCTGCTCCAGCAGCGGCTGTGGTGCTGGGTGGCCGCGCAGAGCCTGATGATGTTTCTGATGGGGAGCCTGCTGTGAAACATCTTGTCCTGATATTGATCGGTCTGATACCGCTCGTGGTTCAGGCTGCCGAGACAAAACCTCAGCGTATTATCAGCCTTGCCCCGCATACCACGGAGCTGGCTTATGCTGCCGGTCTGGGCGATAAACTGATCGCCGCCAGCGATTACAGTGATTACCCGCCTCAGGCACTGGCGCTGGAACGGGTTGCCAATTACCGGGGCATCAAACTGGAACGCATTCTGGCGCTCAAGCCGGATCTGGTACTGGCGTGGAAAGGCGGGAATCCGCCAAGAGAAATGGAAAAACTGGAACAGCTTGGTATCCGGATCTTCTACTCGCATCCAGCCAGTCTCGCCGCGATTGCGGACACACTGGAAACACTGGGACAGTTTGCCGATGACCCGTCTGTAGCGCAGCGTGCCGCCGGCGATTTCCGGCAAACACTGACGCAACTGGAACAGGCGTATCGCCATCAACCGCCGGTGCGTTATTTTTACCAGCTGGCGAGCTCACCGCTGATGTCGATGTCCGGCAACAGCTGGCCCAGCCAGGTTTTCAGCGTCTGTGGCGGAGAGAACATTTTTGCCGACAGCCCGGTCGCTTACCCGCAGGTCTCAAAAGAGCAGGTGATCGTCCGCCAGCCGGAAGCCATGTTTGCCGCCTTCGGCAGTGCCGGTCCGGATCCGCAGGTCTTCAGTCTGTGGCAGTCCTGGCGGAAGCAAATCCCAGCAATGCGACGTCAGCAGCTTTATCAGGTGGAAGTCGACTGGCTCAACAGGCCGACGCCGCGCGCCTTGCTGGCTGCAAAAACCATCTGTAAGCAACTGGATGAAGTGCGTCACCGGGCAACCAAATAGGGTGTGAAAGAGCTCACAAAGCCAGCGTAATCGGTTGTACGTATTACATTAGGCCGTACAATCTCTGCCGCTTTGACTGTGGTGTGGTCAGCCAGAACACCACAGCCTGTTCATACTGGCTATTCGCAGAGGCGTTATGCTGATTTACTCTCTTGATATGTTTGGCACTGCCATTTTTGCCATCTCCGGTGTCCTGCTTGCCGGGCGACTGAGAATGGACCCCTTCGGTGTCGTGGTGCTGGCCAGTGTGACTGCCATCGGCGGCGGGACGATCCGTGACATGGCCCTGGGTGCGACCCCGGTATTCTGGATCACAGACACCAACTATCTGTGGGTGATATTCGGTACCTGCCTGCTGTCAATGCTGGCGATTCAAAACCCGCGGAAAATGCCGTGGTACTTTCTGCCTGTCGCTGATGCCATCGGCCTGGCCGTTTTTGTCGCGATCGGTGTCGAAAAAGCCCTTCGTTTCGGCGCTTCTCCCATGGTCGCCGTGATTATGGGCGTGATCACGGGTTGCGGCGGCGGGGTGATCCGTGACGTTCTGGCCCGCGAAGTGCCCATGGTGCTGAGAACCGAAGTGTATGCCACGGCCTGTATTCTCGGCGGGGTTGTTCACACCCTGGGTCTGTATCTCGGGCTGGAAACCGCTGTTGCCAGTATCGGCGGGATTGTCACGACCCTCTCAATCCGTCTGGCCGCTATTCGCTGGCACCTGTCACTGCCAACCTTTTCGCTCCGGCACAACTGACCTGCAGCAATCAGTTTGCGGGACTGCGCTTGCGAAATAACCAAATCAGCAATGCCAGTCCCGCAATCACCGCAGCCGCCCAGAAGGCATGCTGATGATGATGGTAAAACAGGCCAATTTGCCCGATCTCTTCATGAAAAAAGGCCGGGCCTAAACCAAACACGGTCAGCCAGATCCCAACCGCCAGGGTATTTCCCATCAAAAAGTGATGTCTGGGCATCTGTGCCATCCCGCAGCCCAGGCACATCAATTGTTTCAGCCCCTCAAGAAAACGGCTGAGCACCAGCCCCATCACCCCGTATTTATCAATAAAGCCATGCACTTTCTCCACCGAGGCTGGCTTGAGCCAACCCCGCTGTTCAACAACATGCGAAAATCTTGAGCCGACCAGATATCCCGCAGTATTCCCTAACCAGCTGGCCGCCCCCGCAACCGCAAGCACCGCCGGTAAAGAAAATGTCCCGCTGACTGAGAGATAGCTTGCGACGATCAGTAAAGACTGACCGGGAGCGGGTATCCCCAGGCCTTCGATTGCGATGGCCAATGCCAGCACGGTATAGCCGTACTCCTGCATGAGTGGTGCCAGCTCCTGTACCAGATTCTGCATGCTGTTCTCCGGGAGTTCCTCTGATGAATGCTTTCCATGCTATACCCATTTCCTGACCTGAGAAAGAGACTGATTAATTAAATAAACAAAAAACTTTACTTAAATGGGTTTCATACTATTATGTAAACAAAATGGTTTACATAATAGAGAATAAACCAAGCCAGGAGGCACCATGAAGCCCTACGTTGAACATGCCAATCTCACCGTCCGTCATCTGGAAAACACGATCCAATTTCTGCAAACCGCAATCCCGGAATTTTCCGTCCGCCATCTGGGTCAGCAACCCACACATCGCTGGTGCCATATCGGCACGGATGAAACCTATCTGGCTTTGCAGGAGGTGGTAGATCGGGATCAAATCGACCGTCATCCCTACCTTGATCTGGGGATCAACCATATCGGTCTGGTCGTGGATGACATCTTGCAGGTGCGTACCCGGTTGCTTGAAGCCGGTTACCGGGAAAATGAGATGGAAACCAGCCACCCCTGGCGTGAGCGGGTTTACTTCTATGATAAGGATGGGATCGAGTGGGAATTCATTCAGTATCTGACGGCCGATCCAGCTTTGCGTCACGACTACAGCTTATAAAATCCGCAGAATAGGAGATCCCGACATGTATCATCCCATCCGCCCCGAATGCCTGACCCTGATTCAGCAGGGCCTGCAATTTGATCCGCTGTATGGCCCAGAACTGTCCAACCATTTGCCAATGGCGCTGATCGCGCTGACTCGCTGTGGGGCCAGTCCGCTTCAGCTGCAGCGCTTTTATCAGCACCACACCCCGAACCTGCAACCCGTCCGGCAACAGGGGCACATACAGGAAACACCCCCTGAATTGGGTGATCGCGATAGTTTTCCGGTGTTTCACCAGCAATTTCGCCAGCAGATCGCAGCTCAGGGGGTAACTCCCACACTGCAGGAATGGCTGCCTGTCTTGCTGCCGGGTCTTGCCGCCAGCGCCTTTCATGCACTCATTCGCCTCAGCTATGCCCTGGAAGCGGATGATGCCGATGAAATTGCCATGGCACTGGCCTACTGGGCCAGCGAATATCAGCCGTTGGGAGCACTGACACTGACAGACCGCTATCAGGCTGAAGAACAGCTGGCGCAGGCTTATCAGCGTTTCCACCACGTTCACATTCAGCCATGGATCATTACTGAACGTATCCGCGAAGTGGTCGCTCATCCGGACTATCGCCCTCTGGCAGCCGTGCCGGACACACTGAATGAAGCAGACATGGCCCGGCTGACCATCGGCTATTATCTGGCCAGCAATGACTTCACCCTGCTCCATGGCGTCACAAGTTTTGATGCCCTGCGACAATTGCTGCCTTATGTTCCGGATCGCCAGCTGGCACTGGCTTACTACTGGCAGGCTTATGTGGCTGCTTTTTGCTCGGCACAGACGCTTCATCCGATATCTTCAACGCCCGTGACTGACATCGAAGCAGACTGGCCGTCGTGGTTCAGTGCTGTCACCGAAATGTCAGATGATCACAAGATCAAACTGGCATACAGCTGCAGCCGCCTGTACCAGGCGTTTCCGTTTGAGGAATATCTGACAGCGATCCGGATGCTGCTGGCCCACCCTGAATCATCATGAATAAAGGAATAACAAATGAAAACAATTGCTCTGGTTTACTACTCCGGCTCAGGTGCGACCCACCAGATGGCTCAGGCGATTGCCGAAGGTGCCAAAACGCAGCCAGGCATTCAGGTCATGAGCTACCGGATTTCTGGCGAGGACATTCATCACGGTCGATTCAATGATCCTGAACTCTTCGCCAGCCTCGAACAGGCCGATGCCATTCTCTTTGGCAGTCCGACCTATATGGGTGGCCCTGCCGCTCAGTTCAAGGCGTTTGCCGATGCCAGCAGCGACAGCTGGAGTGAGCAGGGATGGCGCAACAAACTGGCCGCAGGATTTACCGTCGGCGGCAGCCAGGGCGGCGAGCAGGACTGCACCCTGAATTACCTCGTCACTCTGGCCATGCAGCACGGGATGCTGTGGGTGGGAATGGATATGCCCAATGGTTATGATGACAAGCGAATCAACCCGATGGGGCGTCAGTTAGGCGCCAGTGGTCACACCCCGGCCGGAGAACTCAGTACAGCCGATCGGATGACTGCAAGCCATCTCGGCCAGCGGGTTGCCGGGTTGCTGTATGCTCAGTCCGGTGCAACACACACTGTCGTTCCGGCGCTGGCCTGAGCGTATAAAAAAGGCGCCGCAATGGCGCCTTTCCTCATGTTGGTTCAACCAATTACTTCAGGGTAATCCGGGCGAACTTCCGCTTACCGACCTGATACACTGCCGTACCGGCAGCTGGTTCCAGCTTGGTGTCTTCCACTTTTTCGCCGTCGATCTTCACAGCGCCCTGACGAATCATCCGCAGCGCATCCGAAGTCGAGTTCACCAGATCCGCATCTTTCAGCAAATTGGCAATCGCGGCACCGGCTTCGAATTCAAATTCAGGCATCTCATCCGGCATTGCGCCTTTCTGGAAGCGGTTAATGAAATCCTGTTCTGCCGCATCTGCATCCGCCTCAGAGTGGAAACGGGCAATAATTTCTTTCGCCAGCAGGATCTTCACATCACGCGGGTTACGGCCGTTAGCAATGGCTTGCTTCAACTGCTCGATTTCTTCCAGCGGACGGAATGACAGCAATTCATAGTAGTTCCACATCAGATCATCAGAAATCGACATGATCTTACCAAACATTTCTGTCGGCGCTTCGGCGATACCGATGTAGTTGTTGGCTGACTTTGACATCTTCTTCACGCCGTCCAGACCCACCAGCAACGGCATCGTCAGAACGACCTGAGGTTTCTGACCTTCAGCTTTTTGCAGCTCACGGCCCATCAGCAGGTTGAACTTCTGATCCGTGCCGCCCAGCTCAACGTCTGTTTTCATCGCCACAGAATCGTAGCCTTGCAGCAGCGGGTACATGAATTCGTGAATCGCAATCGGGCGGCCTTCGTTATACCGCTTTTTGAAGTCGTCACGTTCCAGCATACGTGCCACCGTCTGACTCGCAGCCAGGCGGATCATGCCTTCAGCACCCAGATTGGCCAGCCAGGTGGAGTTGAACTCGATTTTGGTTTTCGCAGGATCCAGGATCTTGAACACCTGCTCTTTATAGGTTTCAGCATTGCGCAGAACGTCTTCACGCGTCAGCGGCGGACGCGTGGTATTTTTCCCGGTCGGATCACCGACCATTCCGGTGAAATCACCAATCAGGAAAGTAACCTCATGACCCAGCTCCTGGAAGGCACGCAGCTTATTCAGGATCACGGTATGGCCCAGGTGAATATCCGGCGCTGTCGGATCCGCACCCAGTTTGATGCGCAGAGGACGATTTTCCTTCAGTTTGGCAATCAACTCTTCTTCCGGGATCAGTTCGTCGACCCCGCGCTTAATTTCCGCTAACGCTTGTTCAATGCTGGCCATTCTTGTTCACTCCCACAAAATTGGCATAAAAATGATAAAGGGCAATCTTACTTGAATAGCGATGTTTTTTGAAACCAGTTAGACTTAGGCTTGTCTTATTTTTCACTGATACGCAAAAAACATCATAACTATCATCAAATGCTAATATCAAAATTTTCCCGGCTGCCACGGATGCACCAGATTCTTATCTCCGCCATTAGCGCGGTGACTGTGCTGCTGATGCTGCTGCCGGAACCCGAGGACATGGACCAGCCCGAGCGAAAGTTTGAAATCGGCAAACTTTATCCTCTCGAACTCGATCTCAACGGCCCGCAGCTCAAAGCCAGTGGTGTGACGCCTCCTCTGCTGCCACCGCCGCTCACCTGGACAGAACATGAAATTAAGCCCGGCGAAAGCCTGGCACTGGTCTTCGATAAAGTCGGCCTGAGTCCTGCAACCCTGTACCGCCTGATCAATGCCGATGAAGGCACAAAATCACTGATTACCCTGCGTCCGGGCGACAAACTGCGTTTCGGACTTGATGAAAATAAGGATCTGATTCAGCTGATCCAACCAATCAATGCCACCGAAACCCTCTACATCACGCGCAAAGGCGATACCTTCTATTCGAAAAAAGAAGAAAAGAAAGTCGATACCCAACTGAATTTCGCCCAGGCCGTCATCACCTCCAGCTTCTGGAATGCGGCCACCGATGCGGGCCTGACAGCCAACCAAATCATGGAAATTGCCGGCATTTTTGGCTGGGACATCGACTTCGCACTGGATATCCGTGAAGGCGATACGTTTTCAGTGCTGTTTGAAGAGCGCTATGTCGAAGGCGAGCCAATTGGTCGGGGGAACATTCTGGCGGCTTCCTTTACCAACCTGGGACAGACGTTCACTGCGGTAAGAAACAGCCATGACGGGAAATATTACGACCCGAGCGGTCAGGCCATGCAAAAGGCCTTCCTGCGCTCGCCGGTAAACTTCCGTTACGTAAGTTCCAACTTCAACCCGCGTCGCCTGCATCCGGTCACCGGTAAAGTCAAAGCACACCGGGGAACGGATTACGTCGCGCCAGTGGGAACACCGATCTGGGCCGCCGGTGACGGTGTCGTCATGCAGTCCAGCTATAACCAGTTTAACGGTAATTACGTCTTTATCCGGCACAGCTCGACGTATGTCACCAAATATCTGCACCTGAGCAAACGTCTGGTGAAAACCGGGCAGCGAGTCAAACAGGGACAGACTATCGGTAAACTGGGTCGTTCCGGACGGGTGACCGGTGCACACTTGCACTACGAGTTTCTGGTCAACGGGGTTCACAAAAATCCGCGGACGGTTTCCCTGCCGCAGTCTGAGTCGCTGAAAGGAAAGGCCAAAGCCGCTTTCATCCAGCAGGCAAATGAGCGCATCGAACAGCTCACCCAGTTCCGTCATCTGCTGGCAGCCAATACCAATGCCAGTCTGATCCCGTCGCGGGGCTAAGACTCTGCTATTCGTATAAAAAAGCCGTCACATCTGTGACGGCTTTTTACGATTCAGCGAAAAAGAATTTATTACACGCTGAAAGAAGCACCACAGCCACAGGTCGTCGTGGCATTCGGGTTATTCACAAAGAAACGTGAGCCTTCCAGACCTTCCGTGTAATCCACTGTCCCGCCAATCAGATACTGCAGACTCATCGGGTCGACCACCAGGGTCACACCACTGTTTTCAATGGTGGTATCACCTTCGTTCACCTTCTCGTCAAAAGTGAAACCGTACTGGAAGCCGCTACAGCCACCGCCGGTGATATACACTCGCAGCTTCAGATTCGGGTTTTCTTCTTCCGCGATCAGCGCTTTCACCTTACTCGCTGCAACGTCAGAAAAGTTCAGCGGGATACTGGCATCGCTCATTAGCAACCTCTCAATTCATCATCACTTGGTCATCTGACCTTTATCACGATTATCTAATACCTGACTGCTGCGTTCAAGTATTGACCATCAAGTCTCGAATTTGCTGATCTGCGACAGGAATGGCCTCTCGCCATTGAATTCGCATTTACGTACAATAGCGCCCTTATCACCAAGGATTACAGGAAATAACCATGAGCAAATCGGCTGAATTATTTGCCAAAGCACAACACACCATTCCTGGCGGTGTCAACTCTCCGGTCCGCGCATTTGCCGGCGTCGGCGGCGATCCGCTGTTTATTGAACGTGCCGACGGTGCCTATATTTTTGATGCCGATGGCAAAGCATACATCGACTATGTTGGCTCCTGGGGCCCGATGATCCTTGGCCATAACCATGTAGCGATTCGTGATGCCGTCATCGAAGCCGCCCGTCAGGGTTTGAGCTTCGGTGCACCAACCGAAATGGAAATCACCATGGCAGAACTGGTCTCCAGACTGGTCCCTTCCATGGAGATGGTCCGTATGGTGAGTTCAGGCACAGAAGCCACCATGAGTGCCATTCGTCTGGCCCGTGGCTTTACCGGCCGCGACAAAATTATCAAGTTTGAAGGCTGCTACCACGGCCACGCCGACTGTCTGCTGGTCAAAGCCGGTTCCGGTGCCCTGACCCTGGGTCAGCCAAGTTCTCCGGGCGTTCCGGCGGACTTCGCCAAGCACACCCTGACCTGCGTCTTTAACGATCTGGACTCCGTACGTACTGCTTTTGCAGAACATCCGGAGCAAATCGCCTGTATCATCGTCGAGCCTGTGGCAGGCAACATGAACTGCATCCCGCCGGTCCCGGGCTTCTTGCAAGGCCTGCGTGAGATCTGTGACGAATTCGGCGCACTGCTGATCCTGGACGAGGTCATGACCGGCTTCCGCGTCGCACAAGGCGGTGCTCAGGCATACTACGATGTCAAACCGGATCTGACGACGCTGGGTAAAATCATTGGCGGCGGTATGCCTGTCGGCGCATTCGGCGGCCGTCGTGACGTCATGCAATATATCGCACCGACCGGCCCTGTTTACCAGGCTGGAACCCTGTCCGGTAACCCGGTTGCCATGGCTGCTGGCTACGCCTGTCTGTCTGTCCTGACGCAGGAAGGCAACGAAAAACGTCTGGCCCAGACGACCCAGCATCTGGCTGAAGGCTTCCAGGCCCTGGCTGACAAATACGGCATTCCGCTGGTGACCAATCAGGTTGGTGCCATGTTCGGCTTCTTCTTCACCGATCAGGAAAACGTTCACAACTATCAGGACGTCGCGCGCTGTGACGTGGAACGCTTCAAGCGTTTCTTCAATCTGATGCTGGAGAAAGGCGTCTACCTGGCTCCGTCTGCGTTTGAAGCCTGCTTCACGTCGCTGGCTCACGGCGAAAAAGAGATTCACGCTACGCTGGAAGCGGCGGAATACGCCTTTACAACCCTGGCTGAAGAAGCCAAGTAAGGTTTCATCAGAACACATCCACAAAGGGCAGGTTTCTCCTGCCCTTTTTTATTGCTGCGGATACCGCCCCCCCTTCAGCCCCGCCTAAACAGATTCACTGAACTGATGTCTCTGAAATTTCAAAGAAAGATCAGCTCAGAACATTGCCACCTCCGCAAGCTGATGCAATGATGAAAGAAGTCAAAACAGCTTGAGGACAATCCCGTGCCAAAACCGTTTCAACCCCAGTCACGCCACTGGATGCTCGTTGCCGCATTAGTTCTGGCAGCCTATGCCAGTTACCGGCTGATCGAACCGTATCTGGGACCCATCGTGATGGCCTTTATCATTTCCCTGCTGTTTTATCCGCTTCATGCCCGTATTGAAGGGAAACTGGGACGTCCGAACCGCTCAGCCATTCTGTCCTGCATCATCCTGACTTTCATCATCGTGATCCCGGTCCTGATCGTTTTCGCCTCGATTGTGCAACAGGGTTCGACCTTTTCGAAAGACAGCTATGCCTGGCTGACAAGTGGTGGCCCCAAAGACCTTCTGGCTCATCCTTATGCCCAGACCGCGCTGGATACCCTCAATAAATGGTCGCCGTTTGAAAGTCTGGACGTGCAGTCGATTGTTCAGAAACTGGCTACAGCGGCTTCCAAATTTGGCACTCAGTTGCTGAACATCAGCGCCAAACTGCTGGGCGATGCCACCAACTTTATCCTCAGTTTTATGCTGATGCTGTTCGTGCTGTTTTTCCTGTTGCGTGACCATAAAAAGATCGTATCCACCCTGCGCCATGTGCTGCCGCTGTCCCGCAGCCAGGAAGATGCCCTGCTGACAGAAGTCGAGCAGGTGGCAAAGTCAGCTGTCATGGGTTCGTTTCTGACGGCTCTGGCACAGGGTGTCGCCGGTGGCTTTGCCATGTGGCTGGCAGGATTTCCCGGCTTATTCTGGGGTTCCATGATGGCCTTTGCCTCTTTCATTCCGGTATTCGGTACAGCCTTAATCTGGCTGCCCGCAGCCCTGTATCTGCTGCTGATCAATCAGTGGGAATGGGCCGTATTCCTGGTGGCCTGGGGCATCATTGTGGTTGGATCGATCGACAATTTCGTGCGCCCGTTGCTCATGCAGGGCAATTCGGGGATGAATACCCTGCTGATTTTCTTCTCGATCCTCGGCGGTTTACATCTGTTTGGCCTGATTGGTCTGATTTATGGTCCGATTATTTTCTCAGTGACGCTGGTTCTGTTTAAACTCTATGAAGTAGAGTTCAAAGATTTCCTGGAACAACAGGACAATCAATAATCTGGCTGCCTTTCCATCCGGGCGCTTTTGTGGAACAATTCGCGCCCGGATTCAGAATCACCCACAGAGGCTCTCATGTCTGCCAATGCCGCAACGTTCAGCCCTGCCAGTCAGGTAGTGGCCCGTCAAACCGACTTTTTTACCGATCGTCATGTCCTGGTCGCAGGTGAACTGGACGATCTCTATCCGGTCGAACTGGCAAAAGTTGCTGCCAGTGTGCGCGTGTTTACCACCCACTACGGCCAGCACACAGCCCTGAGCCGCAGCAGCAGAATCAGCAGTCATTTTGGTGCTGAACTGTGTGCCGAAGATGCCAAAGGCGTTGACATGATCCTGCTGTACTGGCCGAAGGCCAAGGCAGAAGCCGAATACTTGCTGGCGATGCTGCTGGCCCGGTGCGGCAAGGACACCGAAATCTGCATTGTGGGCGAAAACCGCAGTGGAGTGCGCAGTGCCGAAAAAATGTTTGCCGCGTATGGTCCGATCAACAAATATGATTCAGCCCGCCGCTGCAGTTTCTTCTGGGGACGTTGCCAGAATGAGGCACCAGCCTTCCAGCTTGATGACTGGTTCCGCAGCTACCCGCTGACGATCGGCGAGCAGACCCTGACCATCCGCTCCTTACCGGGTGTGTTCAGTCATGGCGAGTTCGATCAGGGATCCCTGCTGCTGATCGAGAACCTGCCTGCTCTGTCCGGCCGGGTTCTGGACTTTGGCTGTGGCGCCGGTGTGATTGGTGCGGTGCTAAAAGCCCGCTACCCGGAAATCATGCTGGATTTGGCTGACGTCAGCGCACTGGCCATTGCCTCTGCCCGGGAGACATTCCGCGAAAACCATCTGGAAGGTCACTTTGTTGCCACAGATGTTTATTCCTCACTGCCGGAATCCTATGATTTTCTGATCAGCAACCCGCCTTTCCATGCGGGTCTGAAAACGTTCTATGCAGCCACCGAGCAGTTTATCGAACAGGCACCGGCCCATCTGAACGAAGGCGGTGAACTCGTTATCGTCGCAAACAACTTCCTGCAGTATCCGCCTCTGCTCGAACGTTGCCTGGGCGGCTATAACATTCGTGCGAAAAACAATAAGTTCTCAATTTATCACGCGAAAAAATAATCCGTTGCCCTGCCATTCCTGAGACTGGCGGGGCATCATTTCCGCACTTTTTCCCGCTAAATCCGTCAAAAACGCCAAAATTGTGCCTTGGCACACGCTTCGCAGCAGACTTCCTTGATTGTACAAAAAAACTCAGTATAACCGGGTATTCTGGTGCAACCGCCTTATTCAACCGTCAAAAATACGGCTTTCATTTTGACATCCCGAACCGGGCAAACCGGTTGCATCGCAGACAAATTGGTCAACCGCAGGTCAAAGGTCAGTCAGCAATGCAGAATACCACCCGTTTCAAACGCCTCCAGCATACCCTGATGCTGGCGTTTCTTCTGCTCAGCCTGATCCCGCTCACGCTGTCTTCCCTGTTCTTTCTTCACTCCCACACCCGGGATCTGGCAGAACAGAGCACCAGCCACCTGGCGTCATTGCGAGATAATAAAAGCCAACAACTGGATGCTTTTTTCGCAGCAAAAGAATCTGAAATTCAAAGCTTTATCAGCTCTGAGCTGGCCAATGCCAGCGGGGGCCGTTTTTATGGAATCGTCGGGGCTTTTCGCCAGCTGGGGGATATTCAGCGCCTCAGCAAAGGCGCCAGCCGGGGGGAATATTTTAATCAAACCCTGACCACCCGGCCGCTGTCCGGCCATGTCGATAATACCTCACCAGATTTTATCGTTCAGGAACGCTACCGCCTGATTTATAAACGTTATCACTGGGCATACGAAGCGTATCTCAAACGCTCGGATTTCAGCGATATCCTGCTGGTCGATCTGGACGGTAACGTGGTTTATACCTCGCGCAGTCCGGCGCTGTTTGCCGCCAGCCTCAGTACCGAAACCGCACAGTATCCGGCGCTCAGCCAGACGTTCCGCGATATCCGGACCCTGACGCATCAGTACCGGGAACGCCGGCCGGAGAATTCCCGCCAGCCGCTCAGCGAGCAAAAGTCTGAACAACTGCCTATCGCCTACACCGACTTTGCCGCCGATGAAGACACGGGAGAAGCAACCGCCTGGTTCGCTGCTCCGATCATTCAGCATGGCTACCTGCACAGCTATGCTTTTTTCAAGCTGAGCAACCGGGCGATCGCCGCCGTGATGGCGAACAGCAGCGAAGGCAACCAGTTCGTCCAGACGCTGCTGGTTGGCCCGGATCACAATCTGCGCCTGCCAAATGACGGTCAGCTGCCAGCCCGACTTGCCAGTCCGGGCATAGATCAAGCCCTGTCCGGCAAAACAGGTGTCGGCAGCCTGCTGAACTATAAACAAATCCCAGTTCTGAGTGCCTATGCCCCGATTGATGTACTGGGCAATCCATGGGCGCTGGTGGTGGAATTACCCGAGCAGGAAGCCTTTGCACGTATTCACGAGCTTGAGGAATTTTTCCTTCTGGCGATTCTGGCCGCGGTCATGCTGGTGACCCTGACCGCTCACTGGCTGTCCAACTACATTACGGCGCCCTTACTGCGGTTGACCTGGGCCGCGGAACAGGTTTCGGCTGGCGATCTGGATCAGAAAATCACCTCGACCGACCGACGAGATGAAATTGGCCGCCTGGCAATCAGCTTCGCCCGCATGCAGCGATCCATCCGGGAAAAAATCACCCTGATCCGGGAGCAAAATACCGAACTGGAACAGAATCTGGCCGTCATCCGGCAACAAAATGAAGAGTTACAGACAGCCGACAAGCTGAAAGATGAATTTCTGGCCACCACCTCACATGAACTCCGTACGCCGTTGCACGGGATGGTGGGGATTGCGGAGGCCTTACTGGCCGGGGCAAACGGCCCGATGCAACCCAGCCAGCAACACCAGCTGGACATGATCATCAATAGCGGCCAGCGGCTGACCAAACTGGTCGATGACCTGCTCGACTACCACAAAATGCGCTATGGCGACCTCGACATTCGCCCCCATGCTGTCGATCTGGCTGCGGCCAACCGTCTGGTACTGGAGCTGTCCGCCCACCTGCTGGACAACAAACCGGTCCGGATGATTAACCAGATCCAGCCGGATCTGCCACTGGTTCTGGCCGATGAACAGCGGCTGGAACAGGTGCTTTATAATCTGGTGGGGAATGCCATCAAATATACTTCCGAAGGCAAAATCATTCTCTCCGCCACCGTCCTGGAAAATCAGGTCCGGGTTCAGGTGGTTGATACCGGCCAGGGGATCCCTCCGGAGCAGCTGGAACACATTTTTGAGCCCCTGGTACAGGCCAATACCGGGTCTGCCAACTACCGGCAGGGAGCCGGGCTGGGGCTGTCCATCAGTCGCCAGCTGATTGAGTTGATGGGCGGCAGCCTTTATGTCAGCAGCCAGCCCATGATTGGAACAACCTTCAGCTTTACTCTGCCGTTAGCGACGGAAGCCGATATTGCCCGCAGCCAACCTGCAACCCAGACGCATTTTCAGGCTCCCCGTCAGGAACAAAGCATACTGGAGACAGAAAAACTGCCGGAAAATCCGGATGGCGAACTCTTGCTGGTTGTGGATGACGAGCCGGTGAACCTTCAGGTGGTAACCAGCTTCCTGCGGATTGCCGGTTACCGGGTGATCACCGCAGAAAACGGTGCCCAGGCGCTGAACATCATGGAAAATCAGCAACCTTCGCTGATCCTGCTGGATGTCATGATGCCCGGCATGAACGGATACGAAGTCTGTCAGGAACTGCGGACCCGCTACAGTCTGACGGAACTGCCGATCATTATGCTGTCGGCACTGGGACAGGCCCAGGACAGGGTCAAAGGATTTGAGAGCGGTGCCAACGATTATCTCAGTAAACCCTTTCATAAAGATGAACTCTCAGCCCGAATTCGCGCTCACTTGCAGGCAGCACAGACAGAACGCCAGCGACGTGAAAATCAGGCCCTGCAGCAGGAAATCCGCCACCGTGAACAGGTTCAGGCGGCGCTGCTGGACACCCAGACCCGGCTGCTGGGATTGCTGGAATCCACCAGCGAGGCGATCCTCTGCGCCCGGGAAGACGGCCGTATCCGCTATGCCAATAATGCCGCCGGGCAGCTGTTCCAGCGTGCACCGGCACAGCTGGAACGGTTATCCGTGCAGGATCTCCTGCTGACCCAGTTGCCCGACGATATTGAAAATAACCGTCACTACCGCGGCGAACTCGTCTACCGGATCCAGGACCAGAACCAGACGCTGGCCACCGATTTAATCCAGCTGCCGGCGGAATCCGGTCTCAGTCAGATGTTCATCTTTGACCAGCAGGGCCCCAGCTCCAAGGAACGGATTACGCTGCTGGAAAATGCAGTGGATGTCCTGTCCGGCTTTGCCTCAGACGGTGACAAGCATAATCTGCAGCGGCTTCGCGAACTGGGCGACGAGTTCAGCCAGCTGGCCGATCGCCTGGACCTGTCGCAGCCGGACAAAGCTGATCAGCTGCGCCATCTGCTGGTTGAGGTGATGAAAAACAGTCTGCTGTTCTGGGAAAGTAGCACAGGTAAAACCAAATTTGACCTGGCAGAAGAAAGCGGTCTGTGGCGGGTCTATCTCGACCGCAGCACGCTGCAGACACGCACGCTGGATAAGTACCTGCATCTCGAGACCCTGCCGAAAACACCGCGCTGGCGAACGGTCCTGAACACGCTGGATTTTGTTCTGGAACGATGTCCGCAGGCCAGTGCTGAAAGAGATAACATCGTAGAGATGCGAAACCGTCTGCAGCTGATGATCAGCCAGTAACTGAATCACAGTTCCCGGTATCAGCGCATTCGATGTCCTTCTGCTCAGCAGGGCCTTTCCGACGATTGATTTGAACCTGGCTCTGTCTTTCCTGCGCTGTCATTCCAGCGCAGGCATCCATTCATTTCTGTGCCCCAAATGCTGCACACCCCTCTGGAAAACATTTCAAACTGTACCGCAACTTAATTCTCCCGCTGAAAAATAGCCCCGTTTTTGCCACAACAACATGGATAAATAACCACCACTCACTGATGAAGAAATCGACTTTTTCAGGGATGTCATGGCCAACTTAATGACAAAATTCATGATATGAGACGTCAATCACAACAAAACCTTCACAAAAAATTTCCGTTTGAAAATAAGCACTTTTCTCCGGCTAAAAGAGCCTCCCTAAAAAATAGAAAACTTCAAAAAACCTGATAATTAAACACAAAACAGGATAGTAAATACTTACAAACTTCTTATTCTGACCGCGTCATTCTAATGAAAAACAGAAAGACCACAGGTAAAATCAGCGCCGATTTTTACGGTTTTAACGGCACACGACAGCGTTTTGACGTTTTTAACGTGCAATGCAATTGACGAAAATCCGCTGAGGACGTTTCCTTAAGGGCACTGAATGTCCACAGGCCATCTGAACTGGTCGCGTTACTCAACCAGCACAGAGTGGATAAACAGCCTCCGCCACAGAAGGAAGGAGGAACCTAAGTGATGCAAAAACCCTACAAAGCAAAGAGTAAGGAACAGCTATGCTTGCCAACATAAAGAAAACAAAGATAACACTTGCCATCCTGGCTGCCGCTGCAGCTGCTATGACTTCTCCTGCGATGAGTGCAGATCGCAGTGAGCTAACCATCGTCCCGGATTTCTATCCGACGCTGGTTCGTAACTTCAACCCTTATCTGCAAACCAACCTGCGCACCACAACAGACTTCGTTTTCGAGCAACTGGTGGTTTTCAACCAAATGCACGGCAACGAGCCGGTGATGCGTCTGGCAAAAGATTTCTATATGTCTGACGACCTGTTGCAGGTCACTTACGTCATCCGTGACGGCGTGAAATGGTCAGACGGTACTCCGTTTACTGCCAAAGACATTGCCTTCACTTATGACCTGCTGAAGAAGCATCCGGCACTGGATCAGCGCGGTATCATCAAGTGGGTGAAAGACGTCAGGATTAACGGCAATAAAATCACCTTCGATCTGACTGAAGCCAACTCCAACGTACCTTACGAAATGTCTTTCGTACCTGTGGTCCCGGAGCATATCTGGAGCAAGGTGAAAGAGCCGGAGACTTTTGCCAACGAAAACCCGGTCGGTACCGGTCCGTTTACAGAAATCGACACCTTCACGCCACAACTGTACATTCAATGCCGCAACCCGCATTACTGGGATAACGCAAGCCTGAATATCGACTGTATCCGGATGCCGCAGATTGCCAACAACGACCAGTTGCTGAGCAAGGTCATTGCGTCTGAGCTGGACTGGACCTCTTCGTTCATCCCGGATATCGACAGCACCTATGCTGCAGCCAACCCGAACCACAAATACTGGTATCCGGCTGCGGGGACTCAGGCCTACATGCTGAACTTCAAATCGCCAAAAGCGGGCAACAACGAAGCGATCAACAATGTTGATTTCCGCCGCGCCTTCTCCATGGCGATTGACCGTCAGACCATTATTGATATCGCTTTCTACGGCAACGGTACACCAAACCATTATGCTTCTGGCTTGGGTGACGGGTTCAAAGCCTGGTCTGACAAAGCGGTGTATAACCAGTACAAGCAATACAACACCTACAGTCTTGAAGGTTCAAAAGCACTGCTGAAAAAAGCTGGTTTCAAAGACATTGACGGTGACGGTTTTGTCGAAACGCCGACCGGGAAGAAAATTGAGCTGGATATTCAGTCGCCCAATGGCTGGACCGACTTCAACAACACCGTTCAGCTGACTGTCGAGCAGTTACAGGAAGTCGGGATCAAAGCCAATGCGCGTACCCCTGACTTCGCGGTGTATAATGAAGCCATGCTGAAAGGCAGCTACGATGTGGCTTACACCAACTACTTCAACGGTGCCGATCCGCACCTGTACTGGAACAGTGGTTTCAACTCCCGCCTGCAGAGTGAAGGCAACCCGCGCTTTGCGATGCACTTCTACAAGAATGCAGAACTGGACCAGCTGCTGGACGGTTTCTACAAAACTGCGGATAAGAAAAAGCAAATGGCAATGGCACACAAGATCCAGAAAATCATTGCTGAAAATCAGGTGACTATTCCTGTGATGTCCAGTGCTGACATGTTCCAGTACAACACCTCGAATTTCACGGGCTGGTGGAACGAGCAGAATCCAAAAGGCCGTCCAATGGTCTGGGCCGGTATTCCGGAGCGTCTGTTACAAGTGCTAGACCTGAAACCAAAATCATAATTATTGCTTCATTTGCGGTGCGCCTTCTGCGCACCGCCTCTTCCCCCACACTGTTTGAGAGTATGGCGCGAGACGTCAGGGGGTTTTTCGTCCAGAGTTCAGCCCAGGGTCGTTTCGTCACTGGTTGGGAAAGGTGTGAGTTATGGGATTTTTTCTACGTCGTTTATCGTTCTACCTGGTTGCCCTGCTGTTTGCAGCCTCGTTGAACTTCGCAATTCCCCGGGCAATGCCCGGCGATCCGGTGACCATGATGTTCGCCAACGCTTCTGTTCAGGTGACCGCCGAACGGATTGAAGCCATGAAAAAACTGCTGGGCTTTGACGAAGCTCAGACGTGGTACCAGCAATATTTCACCTACATCAAAAGCATTCTGAACTGGGATCTGGGGATCTCAATCAAATTCTATCCGCAGACGGTCAACGACATTTTAGGCGGTGCACTTGGCTGGTCACTGTTCCTGGCCGGTTCCGCCGTGATTCTCGCGTTCTGTATCGGCTCCGTGCTCGGTATCTTCGCCGCATGGAAACGCGGCAGTAAATATGATGCCTTTATTTCACCGGGGATGCTGGTCATTCAGGCGGTCCCGCCTGTGGTCATTGCCATGCTGGTGCTGTTTACCTTCGGCCTGGGCCTGAAATGGTTCCCGACCAGCTATGCCTACACGCCGGGTACCCTGCCAGACTGGACCAGTTGGGCTTTCTATCAGGATGTGCTCTATCACGCCGTTCTTCCCCTGATCTGTGCCACAGCCATTCAGATCGGCGGATTCCTGATCAACATGCGAAACAACATGATCAACCTGCTCAACGAAGACTACATCACCATGGCCAAAGGCAAAGGCCTGAATGAAAACCGCGTGGTCTTCAACTATGCCGCACGAAACGCCATGCTGCCCAGCGTCACGGCCCTGTCGATGGCACTGGGAATGGCCATCGGCGGCCAGCTGATTGTCGAAATCATTTTTAACTATCCGGGGCTGGGGACTGTGATGCTCAATGCCATTCACGCCCGTGACTATCAGGTGCTGCAAGGTCAGCTGCTGATCATGACCCTATTTATGCTGTTCTTTAACTTCATGGCTGATCTGCTGATTGTGGCGCTGGATCCCCGCCTGCGTAAGGGAGGCAAATAATCATGAAAGCCTTTATCAAACTTCTCGCAAACAATAATAAAGCGCTGGCAGGCCTGATCATCATCTGCTGCTTTATTCTGGCCGCAGTGTTTGCACCGCTGATCACCAAACATGAACCGGATCGCCGGACCGGCAACCCGCATGAATACCCGTCTTTTGTCGTGAAAGCAGCGCAGGACAACCCGGATGGCTGGGTGGCTCAGAATCTGGCGGACAACAAACGGACGCTGCGGATGTCGAAGAAGGCAGACCACGTGCTGGGCACATCCCGCATGGGCCGGGATATCTGGTCTCAGCTGGTCTACGGTGCCCGCACGTCTCTGGCAGTCGGGTTTGGTGCCGGTCTGATGGTCTGCTTCCTGGCGACAGTGATCGGCGTCTCTGCCGGTTACTTCGGCGGCCGAGTGGACGATGTGCTGACAGCCGCCATGAATATCATGCTGGTGATGCCTCAGCTCCCGTTGCTGTTCGTCATCGCGGCCTTCATCGGTCAGGCCGGGCCGCTCACGATCACCATTGTGATTGCCATGACTTCCTGGGCCTGGGGTGCGCGGGTGGTGCGGGCTCAAACCCTGTCACTGCGTGAAAAAGAGTTCGTCAAAGCCGCTGAAGTCCTGGGGGAATCGTCCTGGCGCATCATCTTTGTCGAAATTCTGCCAAACCTGATTTCCATCATCGGCGCCAGCTTCATCGGCTCTGTGATGCTGGCCATCATGACGGAAGCCACCCTGTCCTTCCTGGGACTGGGCGACCCGAACTCCATCAGCTGGGGGATCATGCTTTACAACGTCCAAACCTCATCATCCATGCTGGTCGGTGCCTGGTGGGAACTGCTGGCGCCTTGTGTGGCGCTGACTCTGATTGCCATCGGCCTGGCCCTGCTGAACTTTGCCGTCGATGAAATTGCCAACCCGCAGTTGCGTTCTCATAAAGGCCTGCGCCGCTGGCAGAACATGGCGAAGAAAAATCAGGCAGCACAAGCTGCCACCAAAGCAACCGCTCAGCCTGCACTTCAGGGAGGAGAGAAATAATGACGACTCCGCAAATTTCCATCCGTAACCTGTGCGTCGATTACATCACCGACGCCGGGGATGTCCGTGCCGTGAACAATGTCAGTTTTGACATTGGCAAAGGTGAAGTCTTCGGCCTGGCCGGTGAATCCGGCTGCGGTAAATCCACTGTTGCCTTTTCCCTGATGCGGCTGCACAAGCCGCCCGCGTTCATTACCGGCGGTGAAGTGCTGTTTGAAGGTCACGGAGACATCCTGAAGTTCAACGATCAGAAGCTGAGCAGCTTCCGCTGGAGTGAAATCTCCATGGTCTTCCAGAGTGCCATGAATGCACTCAACCCGGTTCTGACCATGGAAGAACAGTTCTGCGATGTGATTATGCACCACACCAACCTGACCCGGGAGCAGGCGGTGCGACGCGCGCAGGGACTGCTGGAGATCGTCGATATCCATCCGGATCGCCTGCAGGACTACCCGCACCAGTTCTCCGGCGGCATGCGTCAGCGCCTGGTGATCGCAATTGCGCTGGCACTGAATCCGAAGCTGATCATCATGGATGAGCCCACCACCGCGCTGGATGTCGTGGTGCAGCGTGAAATCCTGCAAAAGATTTACGCACTGAAAGAAGAATTCGGCTTCGCCATTCTGTTCATCACCCATGACCTGTCACTGATGGTCGAGTTCTCGGACCGCATTGGCATCATGTACTCCGGCGAACTGGTGGAAGTGGCACCGTCCAAGCAAATTCTGGAAACACCGTATCACCCTTATACGGAAGGACTGGGCAGCTCTTTCCCGCCACTGACCGGGCCTAAAACCCGCCTGCAGGGAATTCCGGGCAACCCGCTCAATCTGCTGGATGTCCCGCAGGGCTGCCGTTTTCAGGCTCGGTGCAGCAAAGCCCATGATGCCTGTTTTTCGCAAAGCACTCAGCTTCGCCAACTGGAACCCGGCCGTTTAAGCAACTGCCACCTGTATCAAAAATAAAATTAAGAAGGATCGGAGGCAAGATGAGCAATCCAGTCGGAACCCCAATTATCGAAGGGAAAAATCTGGTCAAAGACTTTGCGGTGAACAGCAATTCACTGGCCAAATCGAAGATGCGGGCACTGAATCAGGTGTCGTTCAAAATGTACAAAAGCCGCGGTCTGGCGGTCGTTGGTGAGTCGGGTTCCGGCAAGTCCACCACCGCCAAGATGATTGCCAAGATGTACGAACCGACAGCAGGCAGCATCGAATACTACGGCCGGGACATTCAGAACATCACCCGAAAATCTGAACTGATGCAGTACCGCCAGGGCGTGCAGATGGTCTGGCAGGACCCGTTCGGTTCCCTGAACCCGACCCACACGATTTTTCACCATATTGCCCGCCCGCTGCTGATCCACAACAAAGTCAGCAAGGGCAATAAAAAAGAACTGGAAGAAAAGGTCTACGCGCTGCTGGAACAAGTCGGCCTGATCCCGCCGAAAGAGACCGCCGCCAAGTACCCGCATCAGCTGTCCGGCGGTCAGCGTCAGCGGGTCAATCTGGCCCGGAACATTGCTGTCGGAGCCGAAGTGGTTCTGGCCGATGAACCTACCTCGATGCTGGATGTTTCCATCCGTGCCGGGGTACTCAACCTGATGGAAGAAATGAAGTTTGAGCGTGAAATGGCGCTGCTCTATATCACGCACGACATCGCCACGGCCCGGTATATCGCTGAGGATCTGGCGGTCATGTATGTCGGCCATATGGTGGAATGGGGAGATACGGAAGAAATTATCCACAACCCGCAACACCCCTATACCCAGTTGCTGATTTCCGCGGTGCCGGATCCGAGTAAGTCGATCCATGAACCGCTGGCCGGCAACAAAGGCGACATTCCGCTCTGGACACCAGAAAGCCTTGGCTGCCCGTTTGCCGGACGTTGCAGTCATGCCACGGAACAGTGCCGCCAGCGACTGCCGGAAGTCACCCAGTTGGCAGAGAACCATTTTGTGCGCTGCTATCTGTACCAAAACTAAGTGCCGTCGATGAGGACAGCAATCCCGGAAAAACAACAGAAAAGAAGGAAAGCTATGCAGCTGTTAATCAATCACCTCGGTTATGAACGTACTGGCAATAAAATTGCCATCGTCCAGCATCAGTCTCCGTTGTCACAAACCGAGGCAACCCTGATCCGCAGCGAGGATCAGCAACCGGTGATGCAGCTGACGCTTTCCCGCAGCCAGCAGACCGATGCGTGGCATACCGGTGCCGCTGCACGGATCGATTTCAGTGACTGGCAGGAAGCGGGCCGGTACCGCCTCCGCCTCGGTGACACGGAATCAGCCGATTTTGAGATTGGTGAAGGCCTGCTGATGCAGCGTACCTTCAGTGATGTGCTGCACTATTTCAAATCCCAGCGCTGCGGCGGCAAGTTCGATCAGTTTGATCGTGCCGTCCCGCTGTTTGGCAGTCAGGAGACCGCCGATGTGCACGGAGGCTGGTATGACGCCTCCGGTGACGTCAGTAAATATCTCAGTCACCTGTCCTATGCCAACTACCTGAATCCCCAGCAGACGCCGATGGTGGTGTGGAACATGCTCACTGCCTTTGAGTCGCTGCAGGATGACCCCGCCTTTGCGGATTTTTCCCGCGTCCGCCTGATTGAAGAGGCACTTTATGGCGCGGATTTTTTACTGCGGATGCATGCACCGCAGGGTTATTTTTATATGACAGTGTTCGATAAGTGGAGTAAATCCACCGGGCAACGGGAGATTTGTAGCTATTCAACACAGGAGGGAATCAAAGCTGACAGTTTTCAGGCTGGCTTCCGTCAGGGCGGCGGTGTCGCCATTGCCGCCCTGGCCGCAGCTTCGCGGCTGGTGCACAGCGAAGCCACCGCCAGACTGGAACTGGGCCAGATGGAAAATGCAGAAACGTATCTGATCGCCGCACAGAACGGATACTGGCATCTGAAAGAGTACAACAGCCGCTATCTGGATGACGGTCAGGAAAATATCATCGATGAATACTGCGCCCTGCTGGCCGCAGTCGAACTGCTCAAAGCCACGGAACAATCCCGCTATCTCACGGAAGCCCGGCACTGGGCAGAACGTCTGGCCGCACGTCAGCAGAGCGACCGGCAGCAGCAGTTTTTCTGGAGTGCCAACGCTGATGGCAGCCGCCCGTATTTCCATGCGGTTGAAGCGGGTCTGCCTGTAATCAGCCTGCTCCAGTACCTTCAGGTGGAGCCAGAGCAGCCTCGCCTGCAGGCCATCCGTCAGGTTGTGGACCATGCATTGCACTTCGAACTGAGTATTACTCAAGCGGCCGCCAATCCCTTTGGCTACCCGCGCCAGTACATCAAAGCCGTGGACGGTGACAAACACAGCAGCTTTTTCATTCCGCACCGCAATGAAAGCGGGTACTGGTGGCAGGGCGAAAACGCCCGTCTGGGATCACTGGCGGCCATGGCATTCATGGCCGCCCCCGTGGTCACTGATGAAGACCTGCGTCAAGCCTTGAAAGCCTACGGCCACCAGTTACTGAACTGGATTCTGGGCCTGAACCCGTTTGACATGTGTATGCTCGACGGCGCAGGCAGAAATACCCCCGGCTACCTGCCGCATCTGGGCTTTTTCAACGCCCGCGGCGGCGTGTGTAACGGGATCACTTCCGGCTTCGACAATGAAGCGGATATCGCATTCGCGCCTGCCGCCCAGGCCGACGATATCTACCAGAACTGGCGTTGGGGAGAACAATGGATCCCGCATGCGGCCTGGTATCTGCTGGCCGTTACCCTGCAATTCAGGGAGCGTAACCATGACTGAGGCTTTCCGTTATCTGGTTGGCGTCGACGGCGGCGGCACTTCCTGCCGGGCCCGTCTGTGCGATGCCCGGGGTAAAGTGCTGGCCGAAGCCAGGACCGGCAGCGCCAACATCCTGCTGGGCGCTGACATCGCGATGGCATCCATTCGGGAAGCGATTGCCATTGCAACTGCGCAGGCCGGACTCAGCGAGCAGAATTACGGTGAGATGGCCGTTGGTCTGGCGCTGGCCGGGGCAGAGCAACGCAAGGCCTGGTATGACTTTATGGCCCAGCCCCACCCGTTTGCCCGCCTCACCCTGAATACTGACGGCTACGGCGCCTGTCTGGGAGCCTGGGGCGGACAAGATGGTGCGATTTTTATTGCCGGGACCGGCTCAGTCGGCCTGCTGCGACGGGGCAAAAATGTCACTGTGGTCGGTGGCCGTGAATTTCCGATCTCTGATCAGGGCAGCGGCGCCGTCATGGGACTCCGCCTGATCCAGCAGGTGCTGTTGAGCGTCGACGGCATCGTGCCTCAGACTGAACTGGCGCGTCTTGTTCTGGCGCACTTTGATCATGATGTGGATGCCATAGTCGAATGGTCGAAAACCGCCCGCCCCTGCGACTATGGTCAGTTTTCACCGGAGATTTTCCGGCTGGCCGAAGACAACGATGCACTGGCAGTGACCATGCTGCAACAGACCGCCGCCGATATTGAAATGTGGCTCAATGCGCTGATTGCTCACGGTGCAGATCGGATCTGCCTGATGGGCGGAATTGCTGAACGCATGGGTCCCTGGCTGACTCCAGCCATTCAGCGCCGGCTGGCAACCCCGCAGGGGGATGCCATGGACGGCGCCATTCTGATCGCCCAGGGCGATCACAACCTGTATCCATTATAAGGGGCTATCATGAGCTATCGCCTTGATTTAACCGTGATCCATCAGACTGATACTGAATCCCGTTTTGCGCTGACCCTGCACAACCTCGGGGAATATGCTTTGAGTGCCTGGTCGCTGGACTTTATCCTCAGCCGCTGGATCGAACCTGCGTCTGTCAGTCATGGTCAGCTGAAGCAACTGGGCAGTTACTGTACGCTGTCCGCTTCAGGTGATGAAGCCCTGTTAGCCAACAGCCATTTTTATACTGAATTTACCATCAGGACACCGCCGCTGACGCTGCACAGCGATGGCGTGACAGAAGCCTGTCTTTATGCCAGCCAGCACGACCAGGCTTTCCCTGTCGATGTCACGCCGCTGGACCTTCGCCGGCCATCGCAGGAAAGACTGAGGATTGATTTGCCGGAGGCCAGAGCCATCAATCTGATCCCGGCCCCCGCCTGTTTGCACAGCCTGCCGGGTGAGTTCTTGTTCCTGCGGGATACAGCGCTGGCAGAAATACCGGCGGCAGCCCGGGGCAGTGTTCACTGGCTGCAGCAGGAACTGGCGCAATGGCTGGACACGCCGCTGGCAGTCCAAACCGACGGCCAGATTCATTATCAGCACAAGCCGGACATGGCAGAAGGCGCCTACCATCTGCTGGTCGAGAGTGACCACATCTGGCTGGAAGCCAGCTCAGCCGCAGGATTCAGCCATGCAACCGCCAGTCTGTTACAGCTGCTGCCGACTCAGCCGCTGCATCAGATCGAAAGTCTGCTGAGCATTCCAATGGTGGAGATTCACGACCAGCCGCATTACGGTCACCGGGGCATGATGCTCGACTGTGCCCGTCATTTCCATTCTGTCGCCCGGATCAAACGGCTGCTTGATCAGCTGGCCCGCTATAAATTCAACACCTTCCACTGGCATCTGACCGATGACGAAGGATGGCGGATTGAAATTGATGCCTACCCGGCCCTGACAGAAATCGGAGCCTGGCGCGGCCCTCAAGAAGTGCTGGCACCGCAGTTCTCGACCGTGGATCGCCGCTACGGCGGTTTCTACACCAAGCAGGACATCCGTGAAATCGTGGCTTACGCGGCTGACCGGGGTATTCAGGTAATCCCCGAGATCGATATTCCCGGTCACTGCCGTGCGGCCATCAAGTCGTTGCCAGACTTACTGATTGATCCCGAAGATCGGTCGAAATACCGCAGTATTCAGAATTACCCGGACAACGTGCTGTCTCCGGCCCTGCCCGGCACCTACACCTTCCTGACCACGGTGCTGAATGAAGTCTGCGAACTCTTCCCGGCGCCTTACCTGCATGTGGGCGCGGACGAAGTTCCCAACGGGGTGTGGACCGACAGTCCGGCCTGCCGGGCACTCATGGATCAGCAGGGTTATGAAGATCCATTCGAATTACAGGGCCATATCCTGCGCTTTGTCGAAGAGTATCTGGCACAGAAAGGCAAGCGTATGCTGGGCTGGCAGGAAGTGGTCAAGGGAGACAAGGTCAGCAAACACACGATTGTCCTGCCCTGGATCAACGAGGACGCGGGTCTGACATGTGCGGGCAATGGCTATGAAGTGATCATGCAACCGGCCCAGTACACCTATCTGGATCTCGCTCAGGGTTATTCAGCCGAAGAAGCAGGGGCCAACTGGGCCGGTTTTCTGCCGCTGGAAACCGTCTACAGCTATCGTCCGCTGGCCGAACTGGCCCCGACAGATCCGAGACTGGATCAGATCCTCGGTATTCAGTGCGCTCTGTGGTGCGAGCATGTGTTCAGTCAGTCCCGTTTTGACTACCTGCTGTTTCCGCGCCTGCTGGCCATCAGTGAAGTCTGCTGGTGTCCGCCGGAACAGCGCGACTGGGAGGATTTCAAAGCCCGCCTGAACGGCCAGCTCCGCTATTTAGACCGGATGGGCGTGAACTACCGTCCGTGTACATAAACATGCCGGGAACCCTGGGGCCAAACCGTGTACAGGCACGGGCAGTCGGTGGCCGGGTTCTCACATGTGTCGTGAAGTGTCATTTGCATCCTTGAAGGTTGTGTTGGCAACATATTCGGGGGCATCAGCCCCCGCTTTTTTTGCCCGGCCGTCAGATGCTCTCACCAAGCTCAATTTTCACATCCAGCGTAATCACCTTCTCTGTCGCCGGTTCCCCGCGCAAACGCTGCAAGATCTGCGCTGCGGCAACTTCACCAATCTGTTCACGGGGAGTCACCACCGTCGCCAGCCGCGGTACCATCACCTGACTGATATCGTGACCATGAAAACCGGCCACCGCGATTTGTTCCGGCACCGGGATCCCCAGTCGCTGACACTCATAAATCGCACCAATCGCCAAATCGTCATTGGTACAGAAAATGCCATCAGTATCCGGATACGCTTTGAGCGTCTGACGCAATAATGCCGCCCCCAGTGTGAACGAAGACGCGGCTTCTGTCTGAAGACTTCTTGGCGTCAGGTCGTGCGCGCGCATCGCCTGTTCATACCCGAGGTAACGCAGATGAGTCCGGGCGTCCATCCGGGCCGCAAAGTACACCACGTTGCGGCGGCCACGGGTGATCATCTGCTCCGTCATGGCTTCAGCAGCCGCCTGATTATCAAACCCCACGGCCTGTGCAATGGCCGGAGAGACTGAGTCCATGATTTCCACCACAGGGATCCCGGCCGTATCCAGCATTTTCCGTGCCCGTTCGGTATGAACGCTTTCGGACAAAATGATCGCGTCAACGTTATAAGAAAGCAGTGAAGCGATGTTCTTCTCTTCCACTTCAGCACTGTAGCCGTAGTGAGCCAGCATGGTCTGATAACCTGCCGGACCGGTCACCTTTTCAATGCCCCGGATCACTTCGGCAAACACCTGGTTGGTCAGCGAAGGCACCAAGACCCCAATCGCGTAACTTTTGGCATTTGAAAGGATATCGGGCGCACGGTTGGGGATATAACCCAGCTGTTCCACCGCCGCAGCAATTTTGGTCTGCAGCGCAGCAGATACCTGATTCGGATCCCGCAGATATCGGCTGACCGTCATCTTGGTCACACCGACCAGATTTGCGACATCCTGCAGGGTCGGACGTTTGTTCTTGGTTGTCATTCGGGTTGTATCTTTCATCAAACAGAGTGGGCTGAAACAGTCCCAAGATTATCACAAGGATGCGGCTGGAATTGGAATCTGGCGCAAAAACAAAACAGGCCCTTCGGAAAGGGCCTGTCGGGTCAGACTTGAACCTGATGACGGGGAGACTGGCTCCAGGTCAGATGAAATTTACTTGCCTCTGGCTGATCCGTCCGGGCATAGCTATGTGCCCCGAAATAGTCGCGCTGAGCCTGTAACAGGCTGGCAGACGACTCGCCGGTGCGAAGTCCGTCAAAGTAGTGCAAAGCTGAACTCAGCCCCGGCATGGCAATGCCGGTCAGGCTGGCATTCGCAACGGCTTTGCGCCAGTTGAGCTGCCGTTCAGTCAAAGCCTGGCGAAAATGATCGGCCAGCAGGAGATTGTCCAAATCCGGCTGCTGTTCAAATGCACGGCTGATATCCTGCAGGAAAATCGCCCGGATAATACAGCCCGCCCGCCAGATTCGTGCAATTTCGGCATAATCCAGCGCCCAGCTCTGCTCCGAAGCCGTGGCCTTCATCAGGGCAAAACCCTGCGCATAAGTACACAGCTTGGCGCAATACAGCGCATCATGCAGTTGCGCGATGATGTCATCCTGAGACATCTGCAAACTGTCATCGGTCACAAGCATCAGTGTCTTTTCTGCCTGCAGGCGCTGAGGTTTCATGCCGCTCATCGCCCGTGCAAACACGGCCTGTGCAATGGTCGGCGCCGGACTGCCCACTTCCAGACTGTTCACTGCCGTCCACAGTCCGGTGCCTTTCTGACCCGCTTTATCCAGAATCATCTCCACCAGCGGCCGACCAGTCTGCGGATCTGCCTGCTGCAAAATATCCGCACTGATTTCCATCAGGTAGCTGTTGAGAACCCCCTGATTCCACTGGGCAAAGATCTGGCCGATTTCCGGCGCTGACATCTTCAGTTGCTGTCTGAGGAACTGATAAACCTCGCAGATCAACTGCATGTCGGCATATTCAATGCCGTTATGCACCATTTTCACATAATGACCGGCACCGTCCGGTCCGAGATACGCCGCGCAGGCTTCTCCCTGACTCAGCGGCGGCAGCGGCATACCGGCAACGTCGACCTGCGCCGCAATCGCCTTCCACATCGGGCCGACCTGACGCCAGGCATCGGCACTGCCGCTAGCCATCAGGGACGGACCGTGCCGGGCTCCCACTTCGCCGCCGGACACCGCGGTACTGAAAAACTGTAATTTGCCCTGGTATGCTTTATCGCGGGCGATGGTGTCCGTCCACAAACTGTTTCCGGTATCAATCACCGTATCCTGCAGCGCCAGACCGGCGTCCAGCAAAGCTGAAATCACCGTATCGACAGCTGGCCCGGCCGGTACGGACAGCGCAATCACGCGCGGCGTCTGAAGATTTGCCAGCACCTGCGCCAGTGAATCACAGGCAACAAAAGCGGCTTTGCCAAGCGCTGCAGCTTCTGCCCCGGCCTGCGTCGTCAGATCCGCCTGTAAGTCATAACCGGCGACTGAAAACCCATGTTCAAGCAGATTCAGTGCCAGATTGCGCCCCATCACGCCTAAGCCAATCATCGCAATATTGCACGGAGTCGATGTCATCCTCGTTCCCTTACAGCAAATGGTAATTAAGTGAGTGAGCCGGTTTGCGGCAGCCGGTTGAGAATGTCATCCAGCACCGCGTCCTGCGGCTGACGTATATCGATGAAGATCGCCTCGTCCTGTGCAGGTTCAACCAGAGTTTCAAACTGACTTTCGAGCATCGCACGCCCGTTGAAGTAATGATCAGCACGCTGCTGATGTCGCTGCCAGATCGTGTCGAAATCCCCCTGCAGATAAACCAGGAGCAGCGGTTCAACACCAGCACGCAACTGTGCCCGGTATTCAGGTTTCAGCGCAGAACAGGCCAGCACCGCATGGGGTTCATCCCGCAGCAGCTGATTCAGACGCGCCAGCCACTCAGCCCGGTCTTCATCCGTCAGCGGAATCCCTTCACTCATCTTTTGCACGTTCTCCGGCGGATGAAAGTCATCGCCGTCAAAGAAATTCATCCCCAGTGCCCGGGCCAGATGACTGCCGATTGAGCTTTTGCCGCAACCGGAAACCCCCATCACAATAATTTTTCTTGGTTTCATCGACTTTATCCCTGCCCTGCGATGTCGCAGGGCAACAGTTCTGTTGTTCTTGTTATTTGCTTACCGCCACCACAGCGCCAACTGCGGAAAGACAATCACCAGGGTCAGCGCGACCAGCTGCAAACCGATAAACGGCAGCAGTGAACGGAAGATTTCGCCCAGACTGATCTCTTTCGGTGCCACGGATTTCAGGTAGAAGGCAGCCGGACCAAAAGGCGGTGACAGGAAAGAAACCTGCATGTTGAGGCAGAAGACAACGCCGAACCAAATCGGATCCATGCCCAGACCGGTGATAATCGGGACAAAGATTGGCATGGTCAGCAGTGCAACGCCGACCCAGTCCAGGAACATCCCCAGCACCAGCAGGATCACCATCATGATCAGCAAGGTCATCGTCGGGCTGCCGCCACTGAAGGCCAGAATGGTTTCTTCAACGAAATCAATGCCGCCCATCAGGTTGTACACGCCCACCAGCGCGCTGGCACCGATACCGATCCACATAATCATGCCGCAGGTACGCATGGTCGCGATAGCGCTGTCTTTCAGCATGCTCCAGTTCATTTCCCCGCGGATCAGTGCGCTGAGCATAATCCCCACCACACCCAGCGCCGAAGCTTCAGTCACCGAAGCCACACCGGTATAAATACTGCCCAGTACAACTCCCACAGACAGCAACGGGAAAAACAGAGCCTTGAAGTAACTGGTTTCACGGGCTGCATCTTCAGCCAGCTCTTCTTCCGTTGGCAACGGCGCTAATGCCGGATTCATCTTGCAGCGGACCAGCACATACCCGATATACATCAGGGCCAGCATCAGGGCCGGCAGGAAGGCAGCCTTGAACAGATCTCCGATCGATACGCTGGCGGTCAGGCCGTAAATAATCAGCACAATACTCGGAGGCAGCATGGTGCCCAGGGCACCACCGGCACAGGTCGTGCCAATTGCCAGACGACGGTCATAGCCCAGACGCAGCATCTGCGGCAACGCCAGAATGCCCAGCAGCACGGTTTCACCGCCGATCACGCCGGACATCGACGCCAGTACTACAGCCACCAGCAGGGTCTGCACCGCGACGCCGCCGCGGACCCGGCGGCCCACCGATTTCATGGCATCAAAGAGATCGCGGGCAATCCCGGAACGATCCAGCAGTGCTGCCATCAGGACAAACATAGGCACGGCCAGGAAAATATAGCCGTCGACAAAGGAATACATCCGGCTGGTGACCAGCGGCATTGCGTCGGGTCCGAACCACCCTAAAGTAAAGATCAGTGCAACCAGACCCGTCACAAAAGCCAGTTGCATCCCGGTCAGCAGCAGGGCAATCATCAGCCCCAGCATCAGCAGGCTGCCGTAGCCGATCCCCATTGACGATAACTCAAACATCTTTTTTCCTCAGGCCACGGATTTCGGCAATCAGGTGCAGCAAAAACTGCACGGACAATACGCACAGGCAGACAAAAATGATCCCTTTCAGTAATGCAGGGAATGGCGGGTTCCAGGCGGAGCCTGACGTTTCCAGCCGCAACTCCCCCCAGGGCGTCAACCAGGCCTCCTGTGCCATGGTGTAAGATGCCCAGGCCATGAGCACTGAAAACAGCAGTCCCATAATGTGATGAAACACATTCAGGTACTGGCGGGTACGCGGTGAGACCATATCGTAGAGCAAGACGACACGCACATGCTTGTCGGTCGCCAGCGCATAAAGACCGCCAACAATGAACAGGGAACCACCGATGAAGGACGCCGTTTCATGCACCCAGATTGTGGGGGCGTCAAAGACGTAGCGCATCAGCACTTCGTAAAAAGAGATGATCACCGTAAAGATGAACAGCAGGCTCAGCAGATTGCCGATTTTCACGATCGCCGCATCTAGGCAGTTTCTCGGCTTCTCAGCGTCCTGACCGGCGGGCGTTGGGTTGGTATTCATGGCAGACAGCTCACAACACTTGCGATATCAGAAACAGAGGGCTGTCAGCAGCCCTCATCAGGGGATGTCAGAGGTTTCTGACGGAGATACGGAAAATTACAACAAGGCGTTATCTTCGAGGAATTTCGTTACAGATTCATACACCTTTTCTGCATTTGGTGATTTTTTCGCGAAGACTTTCCACTGCTCACGTGCAATTTCACGGAACTTCTTCCGTTCTTCATCAGACCAGTTGTGAATCGTGATCTTCGGATTGGCCTGCGCTTCCTTCACCGCTTGCTGATCGGCAATTTTCAGCTGGGTCGTCATGTCATACGCAAAATCACGCACCGAAGTGGTCAGAATTTCCTGCAGATCTGCAGGCAGTTTGTCCCACTTTTTCTGACTCATGGAAATATCGATCAGCGGCAGAGAGTGAAAACCGGGCTGGACCGGATGCGTCGCCACATCATTCATTCCCGCTTTCTGGTTGGTCGAAAAGACTGTGTAGTCTGCCGCATCGATGACGCCTTTGCTCAGGCCGGTAAACACTTCAGAGCCCGGCAGATTGACCGGTGCTGCGCCCGCAGCCGCAAAAACCTGCTGGACCAGACCTTCTGGGGCACGCAGCTTCAGACCTTTCAGATCCGCGACGCCATCCACAGGAACTTTCGAGACAAACGACTCCACACCTGTCGTCGAACCGCCAATAAACTTCACGCCATACGGGGCATAAAGTTCCGTCATCAGCTCATAACCGCCGCCATAGTTGATGTATTGCAACAGCTGCGTGGTATCAGACCAGGCACCGACCATGTTCCCGATCAGGCCAAAAGCTGGATCCTTGCCGGAAAAGTAGCTTGTTGCCGTGATCTGGCCATCCAGGATACCCATTTTGATCGCACCCAGCGTTTCCGTGTGTTTTACCACACTGCCGACCGGCAGCAGGTCGATATCAATCCGGCCGCCGGACATGGTCTCAACTCGCTCAGCCCAGGCTTGCTGAACCTGATAGTTCTTGTCGCCAGACGGATCCGAAGACTGGAATTTGAAGGTATATTCAGCGGCCATGGCCGAAGCCGTAAAGCTGCTGGCCAGAGAAGCGGCAATCAGGGTGCAGGTCAACTTTTTCATTGGGTACTGTCCTTTTGTTTTTAGGTCACGTCGTCAATTGTCCGGATGTTTTGTTGTTATGTTACCGGTAACTTTGTAACGCATGCTAACAGAGTTAAAGCGTCATAGTCTTTGAAGAGCATCACAACAATGCCACGAAAAACACATGCACCGGAACTATAAAACCTTTTTCATATATGCCTGCAAAGCAATGAATTTGATGAAAAAGAATTCATTGAACAAATGTCATGTTTCACTATTACCATATAAATCAATAACTTTGTGCGATGCCTCGCATTGCATTAGTATATGTGCACGTGAACCTATGGAGGGAGTTGTTTATGCGTGTAGGTGTACTCATGGGAGGGGAATCCAGTGAACGCAGTGTGTCACTACGGTCGGGACAAGCCGTAAGCGATGCCATTGCTGAACTGGGTCATGACGTGGTTACTATCGATCCGAACGAACTATATAAAACGCTGGACGCGTTATCATCTGTTGACAAAGTTTTCATCGCGCTTCATGGCAGTCTGGGCGAAAGCGGCCATGTTCAGGGGTTGCTGGACTGGCTGAAAATTCCATATACCGGCAGCGGGCTGGCCTCGTCCGCCCTGTGCCTGAACAAACTACGCACCCGGCAGATCCTGGCTCAGCAGGGGTTCCACTATACCAAGTGGTATGGCGTACATCGCCATCAGCCGATGGAAGAAATCATCGCTGCCGCCGAATCTCTGGGTTATCCGCTGGTCGTCAAACCCAGCTCACAGGGATGTAGTATCGGCGTCAATAAAGTTGAATCCCCGGACGAACTGCCAACCGCCATCCGGCAAGCCTTCGACTATGACGATGATATTCTGCTGGAAAGCTTCATCAGCGGGCGGGAATACACCTGTGGCATCCTGGGCGAGCAAGCCTTGCCAGTCGTACAAATCTGCTCCGATACCTTTTTTGACTGGAGTGCAAAATTTGGCGCACAGACAGCCAGCTATCACTGCCCCAGCGATCTTCCCCCGGAATCCGAACTAGCCATTCAGCAACTGGCAATTCGCGCTTTTCATGCGCTGGGGTGTCGTGGCTGGGGAAGACTGGATGTGATCCTGGGAGATGACGGCAATATCTATCCGATTGAAATGAACACTTCACCGGGCATGACCCCACGCAGTGTTTTTCCAATGGCAACCCGGGAAACCGGACTGGACTTTACACAGACGATCGAGCAGATCCTGGCACTCGCCAGTTTTGATCCGGTCTGAATGAATACGCCCGGCAGCAGGTCATGTGCCGGGCTGCTCAGGCTTAGATCGTTACTTCCGCAAACCGCTGGCCTTCAACCGTAAATTCTACCACCAGCCCGGCCTCATCATCCCGCTGACGAGTCACATTGACCGCTTTTCCCATTCGGGTGGCGATCAACTGCTTCAGCTCATTGACCAGATTTTGTTTGTCTTCTGCACTCAGCCGCGTCTCTTTTGCCATGGGCGATTACCTCCTCACACCGTAAAAACAGGCATCTCTTTGTTTATGCGACACTTTCCAGCAGAACAGAAAACCCGGCGGATCAACTTTATCCCGGGATTGATCAATATTTCCTTCTAAAACAATCAATAAGTTCAAAAAAGGAATCTTCAGCACCTGCTTTAAAAAACATTATTGTTAAATCAATCAATATCAGTCACTTATAGGTCCGTTGACAGGTATCACAAAAACCAATGAATGTGCATTGCAGCTGTGCTGAATGATTCGTCGCAACTCGAAAGCTGAACTAAGTTCGACTGTATCTGTGGGTAGGATCCTGGGGGAGTTATGAAACTGCAACATAAGATCATGAGCTGTCTGTTGTTGGCTGGCCTGCTGCCCGCGGCAGCGATCTCTTTGCTCACAATGTATCAGGCCAGTCAGTCACTGGAACAGCAAGCCTATAACCAGCTGGAGTCCCTGCGCGAAGTAAAACAGGATGCGATTGAAAGATATTTCAATACGCTGACCCAGCAAATTACACTCGAAGCGGTGAACCCGATGACTGTCAGTGCACTCCGCGCGTTTCGTCAGGGCGTCGCCGATCTGCCTGTCACGGCAGACAACCTCAGATCGCAGGTCACCCAGTTTTATGCTCAGCAATTCATGCCGCGTCTGAAAGCCAATGCGCCGGAACAGAACATCACGGCAACATCGCTGGTCAGCCAGCTGTCACCCGTGGCGCTGACACTGCAGTCAGCCTATATTACGAGCAGCCCGTACGGCCTGGGAGAAAAACAGAATCTGCTCAGTGCCGGTAATACCCCTTATGATCAGGCGCATGCCAGCTATCATCCCTTTTTCCGCACTCTGATCGATAAATCGGGCTTTTACGATCTGTTCCTGATCGATGCCAAATCCGGTCAGGTACTCTACAGCGTTTACAAAGAAGTGGATTTTGCCACCTCGCTGCGTGACGGGCCTTTCCGCAACAGTTTGCTCAAGGAAGCCTATCAGGCCGGACTCCGCCTGCCGCAGGGACAGAGTGCGCTGATCGATTTCAATCTCTACCTGCCGTCTTATCAGTCTCCGGCCGGTTTCATCGCGGCACCGGTTTATGATCAAAATACCCTGTCCGGGGTTCTGGTATTCCAGTTTCCGATCGATCGCCTGACAGCCATCATGGGGGTCAGAGCCGGACTGGGACAAAGCGGCGAAACCTATCTGGTCGGCCCGGATAAGCTGATGCGCTCCAACTCATTTATTGACCCGGTTCACCACTCGGTCGCCGCATCATTCCGCCATCCGGACCAAGGGAAAATCGATACCCCGGCCGTTCAGCGGGCGCTGGCAGGTGAAACAGGCATTGCAGAAATCACTGATTATAAAGGGAACACCGTACTTTCTGCCTTTGCCCCCATTGCACTCGGAACAACCAGCTGGGTGATCGTCGCAGAGATCGATCACGCGGAAGCCCTGTCGGCCATTTCTCGCCTCAAAATCAGCGGACTGACGATCATTCTGGTGGTCATTGCACTGATCATCCCGGCGGCCTTATTGGTCAGCCGGAATATTACCCGGCCTATCGGCGGTGAACCCGAGCACATGGAACAAATCGCCAGCGCGATCGCCGAGGGGGATTTGCGTGCCAGCCTGAAAGACAGCGGTCAGGCCACTGGTGTGTATGCATCAATGAAGGCCATGACCGCAAACCTCAGCAATATCATCAATCAGCTCAAGACTGCTGCCAGCCAACAGCGCAACGAAGCAGAAGCCCTGGCTGCCAGTGCCGTGGAAACCGCTCAGGCCGTCTCTCAGCAAGAGCAGGAAACAGCACATCTGGCCGTCGCCATTGATGAAATGAGCGCAACCGCCAAAGACATTTCAGGAAATATTGCTTCTGTTGCCAGCGCCGGTAACGAAGCACAGGACCGGGTCAACGATTGCTCCCACCTGCTGCAGCAAAGTTCAGACAGCCTCAGTCAGATGTCGGTCGATATGCAGGAAGCCAACCACAAACTCAGCCTGCTGAGAAAAAGCTCCGATGACATCACCAAAGTGCTGGAAACCATCCGCGGCATTGCAGAGCAGACCAATCTGCTTGCCCTCAACGCAGCCATTGAAGCCGCCCGGGCCGGCGATCACGGCCGTGGTTTTGCTGTGGTGGCAGAAGAAGTACGTGATCTGGCCCAGCACACTCAGGAAGCCACCAATGACACCGCAGCCATGCTGGAGACCCTGCTCAGCCATGGCCGTGATGTCAGCGATGTGATGACCCAGAGTATCAACCATACCGGCCGGGTTTCCGAACAGTCGATTGCGGCAACCCAGGGCCTGCAACAGGTAGTGGCATCGGTCGAACATATTGCTGCCATGACCAGCCAGATTGCCGCCGCCTCTGAGCAGCAATCGGCGGTCGCCGAGGAAATCAACAATAACATCAATACGATCAATATGATGTCCCGGGATACCAGCAGCGCAGTGGAACAGATTTCTGCCAGCAGCGAAGAGCTGTCCACCCTGTCTGCTCAGCTGGAACAAATCACCAGCCACTTTAAGGTCTAAGCTGCCGGACGGCGGCGTACCGGAAACAAAAAAGCCATCCGGGTCAGGATGGCTTTTGGATCAACGCATCAGATTAAGGCTGTCTTTCCACCTGTTTCACCCCTTCCGGGATCTGATACCAGCTCTGTTTTTCACTGGTCCAGACATGGATGGTCGGTTCAATGATCCGGGTATCTTCCAGATTACTCGGCTTCAGCTTAATGGCTTGCGGATGGTTCGGGTCATAGTGATAAATCCGGTTCCCGCAGGTCGGACAGAGTTTGGCAGCACTGATGTTGCCGCTGTCAGCCGGACGTGACCAGTCTTTCATTTCCCCTTCAAAGATCAGATCGTTTGCATCGACCATTGCCGTGATGCTGAACGCGCTGGTCGACAGTTTCTGGCATTCCTTACAGTGGCAGGCCACCACCATTTTCGGCGGAGCCAGCAGCTGATAAGTCACGCCGCCACACTGGCAGGCACCGCGGATTGGATAAGTAATTTGACTCATGTTCTCTCCTGAACAAGTTTTGATTGGAATTCAGTATTCACAGGCTGCCGATGCAGTGCATAAATTGCATGACTCAGAATGCGGCCATTGAGATTTTCGTTTCGGGAAATCACGCCTTCCAGTGTCATTCCCAACCGTTCCGCAACCGACCGGCTGGCCAGATTCTCAACCGCCGCAGCAATCACGACCTTTTCCATCTCCAGCTGCTCAAAAGCGATACGAATCAGATGACTGCACACCCGGGTGATAATTCCTTTTCCCTGATAATCGGCAGCCAGCCAATAGCCGATATCAACGGTTTTCAGATTGTGGTTAATGCTGTTAAAGCTACAGTTCCCGACGTGGATCCCCTGATAGAAAATGGCACAGACCATCGATTTGCCTTCGGCATAATCCTGAAGTGAACGACGGATAAAGTTCAGAAAATCCGATTCTGTGTTGCAATGCGGCGGCCATGCCAGCCATTGAGACAGATAATCGAAATGCGCGTTCACGAGTTCCACATAGCGGGGGGCAAAAGAAGGCTGAACCAACGCCAGCTGAATATCCTGATCTACGGTCTGGCTAAACATATCGCTATCCTTCCTTGAAAAGCCTATTCATCTGATAGCACAATGCCGAGAACTTTATCAAAATGCAAATACTCTTCACGGTTGCTGCATTTTGAAACGCGAACCGGAAACGGATCGCAAAAACTGGCCTGCTGAAAACTGCACGCTCCGTCATTTTGCTTTGAAATCAGTCCGTTTCCTCAGTCATAGAAATTGGCACCGGAATTGCCTTAATCTGAGTGGTGCTTCACTCACCAAACCGTGTTGTTCTCGCGTGTTGTCTTCGCAAGAGAAACTTCAGGGGGAAAGCTGTCTTTGATTGTAAGGAAACACAGACAGCGGAACATGTTGTGTTTGTGCAAAAGCAAAGCAGCGTCCGAAGACGCTGCTTTTTTGCTAGACGATAAGCTGTTCTTCCTCCGCCTGGGGCAGCGGCTGCAAGGTGCGGGGCAAATATTGATCACAGTAAAGTGTCATGAAATCTTCCCGGATTTTCGCCTCCAGCTCAGCGGCAAGAACCGTAGGACAGAAGAGTTTGAAATGGACCTGCTGCTCCCCGGTCGGCGTTGTCGTGATATACACGTGCGGATCGGCGCCGGGCAGATCAACGCCGGCATGCCGCTCAACCATATGATTATACCGTTGGGCAACATCAATAAAGTCGGCAATATGCAGGTTTATTTTCCCCAGCATGACCGGCACCATGGGATACAGATTAACGGTTTCTTTCACGGTGATGGTGAAGCCGTGGTACACATAACGCTTCATGAAGTTCAGGTTTTTCACTGCCACGGTAAAAAACATACTGTTCGGCAATGTGGTCGTTTTACCTGTGTAGTGATACTGGCCTTGCTGTAAGGCTATTTCCTGAATCACAGTCGCCATCAGGTTATGCTCAATCACCTCGCCGCATACCGGGCCGACCTCAATCCAGTCTCCGATTCTGAATGACCGCGAACTTGCACGCTGGAGTGAGCCGGTCATACAGAGAATAATTTCTTTGGAAGCAACCACCAGCGCGACCGCTATCGCTGTCAGTGACAGCGCAAATTTACTGATTTCCGACTCCCACAGCAGAAACAGCGTCAGCATAATCAGCGTAAATGCGCCGTTCTTGGTCCTTGAAATCCATTTTCGCTGTTCTTCGCTGAGAAAGCTGGCTTCCCCCCGAATCCGCGTAATCGCCACCCGACGGATCAGAATAGCAATCACAACAATACAGGCACTCAGCAAAAGTTTGTGCGTCAGTAAATAGGTCACGACCAGTTCAGTTTTTTCCAGAAAGGGATCCCACATTCTTTGTTCTCATCCTGTTCAGCACAGCCCGCACGCTGTCAGAGACAGTTACTACTTTGACCATAGAATTATCAACAGGCAGTCTCCCCCAATCACCGCGCAAATGTAAAGCAGATCCATCCCGGGATGAGGTATCGCCGCCTAAATCTCCGTATCGGCTCAAATTCCGGACCATGGAACACTATACTCAAACACAACATCCGGCTCACAGCCGCACTGAATTTCAACCCTTCAACCAAGGCATAGTGCGTGGCTTTCTTTCTGAACAGTACCATCCTGATCAGCATGGCCGGCGTCCTGTTCTGGCTGTTCCGGCCGGGTTTGCGCGGCAGCGATACGTGGCGGGCCACCCTCACGCCTCTGGCCTCGATTATCGGCAGCGGCTTTCTGGTTGTCGCCCCGTTACTGAGCTATGCCGTCGGTGACTGGAGCATTGTAGCCATGCTGGGAATTGTGCTGCTGGCCTACGGCATTGGCTGGGTGATTCGCTTCAACATCCGGTCTCTCAGCACGGCTGAACCGAAAACATCTTTTCAGATTCAATGGCTGGAACACGCCAGCAAACTGGCGCTGTCACTGGCTTATTTGATCTCAATTGCCTTTTATATTCGCCTGTTAGCTTCATTTGTCATGCACGCCTTCGGATTGGAGACCCAGGGTTATCTGGCCGACGGGCTGGCTACCCTCTGCCTGCTGGGCATCGGTCTGACCGGACTGATCCACGGACTGAGGGGAATGGAGTTTGCCGAAGAAATCGCGGTCAGTGTGAAGCTGAGTATCATTGCAGGCCTGCTGATCGGGCTGGCGGGATATCAATGGCAACAGCCCGCAGCCATTTTCACCCTGCCGTCCGGCGCCATTGAAGCGCCGATACATACGCTACGGATACTGGCAGGCATGCTGCTGGTTGTGCAAGGCTTTGAAACGTCACGCTATCTGGGCAGTGCCTACTCCCCCGAACACCGGATTCAGACCATGAAACATGCCCAATGGTTGTCCGGCGCGATCTATGTGGTGTTTGTCTGGCTCTCCCATCCGTTACTACCTGACGGCGGCAGGCCGCCATCAGAAACCGCGATTATCACCATGAGTCAGCATGTCAGCCTGATCCTGCCGGTTCTGCTGACAATCGCAGCCGTGATGAGCCAGTTCAGCGCAGCCGTTGCCGATACGGCCGGATTCGGCGGACTGTTTCGGGAAGCACTTCGCCGCCCCCGCGGTGAACAGGCAGGTTATGTCGTTGCCATTTCGATTTCGATTGCTCTGATCTGGAGTATCAACCTGTTTGCCATTATTGCGCTGGCTTCAAGAGCGTTTGCTCTGTACTACCTGAGCCAATGCCTGACCGCCTGGCAACTGGCAGGCCAGATCCGGCACACCACCCGGCGCAGGCTGTTGCGCACAGCCTTTACCGGATTGGCGTTCATCCTGGCTTTGGTGGTGATATTTGCCGTTCCGGCAGAAAGCGTCTGACCGGAAACTGAACCCTCACGAACAACTTAGTGCGGGCTGATATAATCGGTCCGAGGATAAGGTTCCAGCTGATAGTGGGACTCCAGGAAATACACCAGATTGACCAGCTCAGTAACCGTCATGACATCGTTAAAACTGGGCATGACCGATTTGCCGTCGACCTGAATCTCCCGGTAATCATAGCCTTCTGCCAGTTTGTGAGACGGGTTGATGACCGATGTGACCAGTTCCGGATACGTTTTGATCATGCTGACTTCCCCACCCAGTACGACCGGCGTTTCCAGGGAACGGGTCAACTTCGCCGCTTCATCTTCAAAACCGGCCATGTTATGACAAGTCAGGCATTGATACTTCAAAAATACAGCCTTGCCCTGTGCTGCATCCCCGGCAGGCAAACTAAAACTCTGATTGGCATTATCGCATCCTGCCAGACCGGATAACGCACTGATAAGTACAGCAAACGTGTATGGTTTCATTGTTCCACACCTCCGAATTCAGGGCGGATGCCCCAAGACTGAAACGGGTGCAGGTTTCCACCCGCACCCAATGAACAGACTAGAACAATCAGCGTATTAGCGAACTTCAATTTTGCGAACTTCTGGCACATTCGCGACCGTTTTCGGCAGAATCAGGTGCAGTACCCCATCCTGATACGTCGCTTCGATATCGTGTTCCGATACATTTGTACCGAACTGGAAGGTACGCGCATAGCTGCCATAACGACGCTCTTTCAGCACCTCTTCGCCTTCCTGTTTCTGCTCTGTCTCTTCCTGATGTTCCGCTGCAATGGTGAGTTTTCCCTGATGGAATGAGACCTGAATCTCTTCTTTACTGAATCCGGGTAATTCAGCAGTCAGCTCAAAGTTGTCTTTGGTTTCATGAATATCGACGGCAGGCAACCGGCTGGCCTGTTTCGCAAAATCATCTCCCAGAACAGGGCGGAAGAATCCCTGAAACAGGCTGTCAAAATCATTATCCAATAAAGAAGGAAAACCACCTTTTTTCATTTCAGTGCTCATGCTCTCTCTCCTTAACGCATACTGACAACAACCCTTGGTTGATCCGTTTTGAGTATAGTAAGCCACTGAAAATCAGCGTCGCCAGAGTTTGACTCAAATCAAGCTCTGGTTAAAAAAAGTGATCAACGGCCAATCGGCTGGGACAATTACCGGCCTGATCCTCCGGAATGAGTTTGCTCCTGACTCACCCGTTTATCGGTGGTGTGAACAAGTGCAGGGCATCGTGTACGCCCTGAATAAGCATCTGCATGGCAATCACGGTCAACAGCAATCCCATGATCCGGGTGATCACATTCACGCCGTCTTTCCCCAGGAAATTGACCAGCTTTTGGGCATATAAAAAACAGATCAGCGTGACCAGACAAAGCACTGCAAAGGCAGAAATCGTGATCAGGATATGCAGCAGACTTTTCGCTGCCGAGTAGTTCATGGCCGTGGCAATAGTCCCCGGTCCGGCCAGGATTGGGATGGCCAGCGGGGAGATCGAAATATCCTCCACCTCCTTGCTCGGGCTTTGCGTGTGCATGGATGAACTGCTGCCCTGCAGCATGTGGTAGCCCACCACAAACACCAGCAGTCCCCCGGCCAGTCGCAGTGCCGGCAGCGTAATGCCAAAGAGCTGGAAGATCCCTTTCCCAAGCAAACTAAAGGCCGCCACAATGAAAAATGCCGCCGTCAGGGCTTTGATTGCGGTTTGCCGTTTTTCCTGCGCAGACTGATGTGCCGTCAGCCCGGTAAAAACCGCCGTGTTCGCAATCGGGTTCATGATGGCAAAAAAGCCCATAAAGACCGTCACCCCCAGAGTCACCAAATCAATCATGTTGCTGTCCTGAAAAAACATGGATGTGATTCAGTCTAGTCGGAGGAAAGATGATTTGGGGATAAACCGGAGTCAATAGAAGAAGATAGCGCAGAGACAGGCGGAGCCTCAGAACGAGGTCCGCCAGAATTGAAAATCAGAGGGAAATAAACAGACCCGCAAGCGCAGCACTCATCAGGTTGGCAAAGGTGGCAGCCACCACAGCCCGTACACCCAGTGTCGCGACATCCTTACGGCGTTCCGGCACCATAGCACCAATGGACCCCAGCTGAATCGCAATCGAGCCGATGTTGGCAAAACCACACAGCGCAAAAGTTACAATGATCTGACTGTGCGCCGACAGTGACTCTTTGATGCTGGCATAATCCAGAAACGCAACAAATTCATTCATGGCGATTTTCTGTCCCAGCAGACTGCCGACAGCCATCACTTCATCACCCGGTACACCGGCCACAAAAGCCAGCGGCGCAAACAGGTAGCCAAAAATACTTTGTAGGGTCAGCCCGTCGATATGAAACAGACCGCCCAGCCATTCCAGGCCAGTGTTGAGCATGGCAATCACGCTCACGAAGGCGATCAGCATGGTGCCGACGGCGACCGCAACTTTCATCCCGTTCATCGCACCGGAAGCGAGTGCATCAATCGCGTTACTTTGCCCGCTGTCGGACAGATCAATATTGCTCTGATCAACCGGCTGCTGGGTTTCCGGCACCATGATTTTCGCCATCAGCAGACCACCCGGTGCCGCCATAAAGCTTGCTGCGATCAGGTATTTCAGGTCGACGCCCATCGCGGCATAACCACCCAGCACGCTGCCTGCAACTGAGGCCATGCCACCCACCATGACCGCAAAGAGTTCAGAGCGGGTCATAGATGCCAGAAACGGACGCACCACCAGCGGCGATTCGCCCTGAGACAAAAAGATATTACTGGTCGCGACCAGGGATTCCGCGCGGGTCGTCCCCAGCAGGCGTTCCAGCCCGCCACCAATCACTTTAATCACCAGACTCATAATACCCAGGTAATACAACAGGGAGATCAGTGCGCTGATAAAAATGATTAAAGGTAAAACTTTGACAGCAAACACGAACCCGTTCTCGGCCAGCGGACCAAAAACAAAGCTGATCCCCTGATCAGCAAAACCGATCACAGATGCAACGCCGTTGCTCATTTTGCCCAGCAGATATTGTCCCCAGGGAACATAAAGCACCAGAGCGGCCAGCCCCAGCTGCAGACCAAATGCGCCCAGAACGGTGCGCCAGCGAATAGCCTGACGATTGGTGGAGAGTGCATAAGCGCACAAAAAGATTGCGACGATACCTGCCGCACTATAGAGGAACTGCATAAACCTACCTTGCAATGTCGAAGTCCGATGGCCGGTGACTTGGCGCACGCAAAGCTGCCGAAGGCGAGAATATCCGTCATGCGTTGCTGCCCTCAGTCACCAGGAAGCACATCAAAGCCCGGTCCGACATCCTTTGGCAGACAGATAGCTGTTGATAGCTGGCAACTGCATTGCCGAATCTGTATCAGATTCAACACGCAAGCCGGGGGCGCATCATAATGTGATGTAGCTCGTATTTCCAGCACTGATTCTCTGAATGGATGAAGAAAACGTTTGCTTCTCTGAAGTACAAATTTTCCAGTCCCTGAAATACAGAACCCCGGCCAGTGCCGGGGTCCGTAAAAAGTCGAAAATCAGCCTGCCGGTTACCTTTCCCGCCACCAGGCCGACGTCTCCGGGATCTGCTTCGCCGTCACCGGCTGGCCGAATACGGGTGTAGACAGCGCAATCCCCCGAATCCGGGCAGCTTCAGATACCCGCTCCAGCGGCTCATACCAGGCATGAAACGCCAGATCGAAGGTTCCGTTGTGAACCGGCATCATGACCTTACCCTGCACATCCAGATGAGCCTGAGCCGACTCTTCCGGCGTCATATGCACGCTGGCCCAGTCTTTATCGTATGCCCCGGTTTCTATCATGGTGAGATCAAACGGACCGTATTTTTTTCCAATCGCCTGAAAACCATCGAAATAACCCGAGTCACCACTGAAATAAAGACGGGTATCCGGCGTGTGGATCACCCAGGATCCCCAGAGCGTCTGATTGCCATCGGTGAGACTACGTCCGGAAAAATGTTGGGTCGGCGTGAACGCTATCATCGTATCGCCACTCTGATGCTCCTGCCACCAGTCAAAGGTGCGGATCTTTTCTTCTGCCACCCCCCATTGCAACAGGGAACCATCAACACCCAGTGGTACCAGAAACTCCGTCGTTTTCGCGGCCAGCTGCTTCACCGCTGCTTTATCCAGATGGTCATAATGATTGTGTGAGATCAGTACCCGCTCGATAGGCGGCAATGCGTCTATGCTGATCGGGGCCGGATGAAATCGCTTGGGTCCCAGAAAACTGAACGGAGAAGCGCGCTCAGAAAAAACCGGATCCAGCAGCCAGTATTTTCCCTGCACTTTCAGCAGCACTGAAGAGTGCCCCAGTTTGACCACATGGACTTCATCCTCACTCAGCGCGTCAAGCTGTTCACGGCTCAGCGGCATGACTGGCAGTACACCGGACGGCGCAATATCGACGCGTTTTTCCGTCAGATAGCGCCCCAGAATCCCGAGCGTCTTTTTCAGACCAGGCTGCTGCTTTTGCCGGGCGTTATGAAAAACACCGTCGTAAAAATGCTCGGATGTTTCTGCCACTTCTGTCATCTCAGCGGATAAATTGTGATTCATCATCAGCACACCTGCTCCTAAAACTGCCACACCAGCGAGCGTCCATATCAGACCACGCATCTGCATACACCAAAGTAAACTATACGGTGTAGTTTATATCGCAACCTCTAAAAGTAAACTAGTCGGTGCAAGTTTTTTTGATCTTGGTTACAATGCCGGAAAGATGTGCGAGGGCTGACATGAAGTTATCAGAAAAGAAAAAGCTGGCGATTCTGAATGCCGCGGAAAAGCTGTTTCACCAGTATGGGGTGGAACAGACCAGCATGGATCAGGTTGCCGCTGAAGCTGGTGTTTCAAAACGCACCGTCTACAACCACTTCGAGACCAAGCAGGTACTGTTTCAGGCCATCATGACCCGGATGTTCGCTCAGTTAGATCAGGGGACAGAACAGCCTTTTGATACCGAGCGCGAGATTTCGGAACAGCTGACGAATATCGCCCGGCAGGAGGTGACGTTGCTGACTTCCCCGCAATTGCTGCGCATCGGCAAAATCGCCTTTATGCAAATGCTGCAACAGCCGGAACTCATGCGATCGCTCGACAACACAGACATCGGCTGTATGAAAACACTGGTGCGTTTTTTACAGGATGCCCACGCCACTGGCGTACTGACGGTAGACGACTGCGATTTTGCCGCCCGCCAGTTTATCTATCAGCTCAAATCCTTCACGTTTTATCCCAAACTCTATGGATTCAGTGAGCTTGAGAACGCCAGTGAAGAGAAGGTGATTGAAGAAACCGTGAAAATGTTTGTAGCCAGGTACAGAAAATAAAGCACTCGCTTGTCATGAAATGAGCGAGTGCTTTAATCCCTATGTTCCAACAGCAGGTTATTCACCAAGTGAATACTTGCTTTTCAATTTCTGAATCAGAAATTTACCCAAGCAATTCTTTTCGCATCAGCTTGTGCTGGTGCATCTTCAACAACAACTCTGAGTTTTTTGCCTGCCATATAAGCCGAGATCGCCATCGATAACGTACTATCGTAAGCATCATCATTATTTTCCAGATAAGCAAAAGTGAAATCACTGCAAGCGGTTTCTTTACCCGCCCCCATCAGAATAAGCATTTTATTGGCGTGAAAAGACCCATCACCTCGATCAGCCTGCACATAAACAGTTTTCAGATCGACCTTGCCACAGTCTATTGTCTCAGCTGCCTGCGCCGAAACGCCGATAACCATCAGTGCAGCGGTTAAAATATGTTTCATGATTTGCCAACCCACTTTATTAAGAGACCTGATGCGTATATTAAGGGGTATATTAGGCTGATTCAATTCGTATTATCTCACGCCACTGAACATCTCATCATGCGCTGACTAAGCTGCAAGAATGCACGTCTCATCTGACTTCATAACTGAGCGAAACCGGATAATTGAAATAGATGAAACATCTGGCTTTGAAGAAAGCAGCTTCCATAAACAAGCAGCTATGACTTTCGATAAAAACGCACACTCTGCCCTGAAAGCAGGGTCAATCAATTGAATAAATGAAGAGTTGAAAAGAAAATCGCCAGGTTTCCCGCTTTCAGAAGTTGATGACAAGAGAAAGCAGGCATCCATTTTGTAGCAAGCAGAAACAACAAAGCCCCGACTTTCGTCGAGGCTTTGTTGTTTGAAATTGGTGCCCGGGGCCGGACTTGAACCGGCACAGTGTTGCCACCGGCGGATTTTGAATCCGCTGCGTCTACCAATTTCGCCACCCGGGCAATGGCGGTCATTATACGTATACCGTGTTGATGCGCAAGCAACTTTATCAGGGGAACCCTATCGTTTGCTGGTTTTTTCAGCACAGCGTCAGTACTTCAACCAATCTGCCCGTTTACAGTCACGCTTTACCCGTCTGCCGCTGCTGCGACTGTGAGCCAGGCCCGGTGTTGAATCTGGTATCTTCAGGTAACTTGGGTATACACTGAGCGCCGGATTTTTGGATTGGCAGCATTGCCGGTCCCTTTTGATTTTTTGGTGGAACCATGACAACGAAAGTAAGCAAGAATATGACTCAGACAAAACAGTATCCGGGGCTGTTTCGTCGTATTGGCGCCTGGATCTACGACACTCTGGTCGTCGCAGCCGTACTGATGATCGCTGGCGGTCTGGCAATGGCCGTCGTAGCAATCTTACTCAACACCGGTTTGCTGACTCTGGATCCCTATCTCGATGCCAGTGATTACCTCACCAAGCACCCGATTGCAGCGCCACTGTATTCGATTTACCTGGGGTTGTCGGTTGTCGCATTCTTTGGCTATTTCTGGTGCAAGGCCGGACAAACTCTGGGAATGCGTGCCTGGAAGCTCAGAATTCAGAACGCTGACGGTTCGAATATCCGTTTTACGCAGGCTCTGATCCGGATGGCAACCTCAGCATTTGGTCTCGGTAACCTGCTGGTGCCTTTCAGTCACACGAAGCAGTCGCTGCAGGATCTGATGGCAGAGTGCGAGATGATTCTGCTGCCGAAACCGAACTGATTTTGCCGCCCGGCAATAAAGAATAACAATGAAAAAAGGCGCCATCTCGAGGCGCCTTTTTCATTTCATTATCAAACGGACTCTCAGTGCTACAGCTTCCGCTTCAGCAGATACAGCGTGATGAAGAGGAACACCAGACTCGGTCCCAAAGCACCGATCACCGGGTGTAAACTATACACCATACTGAGTGGCCCGAAGACCTCATTCGAAATGTAGAAAGCAAAGCCGAAAATCACTCCGGACAACACCCGTGCCCCCATGGTGACCGAGCGCAACGGACCAAATACGAAGGACAAAGCCAGCAGCATCATCACGGCAATGGAAAACGGCTGCAGGGCTTTGCGCCAGAAAGCCAGTTCATACCGGGATGCATCCTGCTTGGTATCTTTCAGATACTGTACATACTCATACACACCGGAAAGTGCCAGTTCTTCGGGCTTCACCGTCACCACAGCCAGCTTGTCCGGCGTCAGACTGGTCTGCCATAGCTGGGTGTCATACTTGGTATTTTCCTGCTTCGCTTCCCCGATATGTGTGACCGTCACATCTTTCAGTTCCCAGCCTTTCCCTTCAACAAAAGAGGCCGAACGGGCAAACAGGTTCTCTTTCAGCACATCTTTTTCATCAAATTCCCAGATGTTGACAGCGTTCAGATTGCTTTTTTCATGGATCCGGCCAATGTAGATAAAGTCATTATCATCCTTGGCCCAAACCCCGCGCTGTACTGAGAACACATTCCCGCCGGAGGTCCAGACAGCCCGTAGCTCACGCGCAGCTTTCTGAGCTTCCGGTGCACCCCACTGCCCCAGGATCATCACCAGCAGCATCAGCGGTACAGCCGTTTTCAGAACCGACATACCGATATCCAGCTTGGAAAAACCCGCTGCCTGCATGACCACCAGCTCCGAACTGGATGCCAGTGTTCCCAGACCAATCAGCGCGCCGAGCAGTACTGCCATCGGAAAAAACATCTCAATATCTCGCGGGATACTCAGCAGCACGAAGATCAGGGCTTTCCACAGATCGTAATTACCGTCGCCGACTTTACGCAGCTGCTCAACGTATTTGATGATGGCTGACAACCCCACCAGCGTCGACAAGGTCAGCGCGGAAGTGGCAATAATGGTCCGGCCAATGTACCAGTCGAGTATCTTAAACATCAGCCGCGTCTCCGGAATTTTTCTCTGAATTGTCGCATTGCTAAGGAATCCCAGCTGTTCAGTGCGACGGCGACCAGCAGCATCGCAATATTGATACTCCACAAACCAATCCCAACCGGCAGCCCGCCATCTTCAACAGCCGATTTGGCCGCACTGATCGCCAGGAAATAACACAGGTAAATCAGCACTGCCGGCACCAGCTTGGCAAAACGTCCCTGACGCGGGTTCACGGCTGACAGCGGCACGACGACCATCGTCAGCAGCGGAATACAGAGCACCAGCGACATCCGCCACTGGAATTCTGCCTGTGCCGCCAGCTCTGGACGCTGCATCAGCTCCAGCGTTGGCAAGGCATCCCAGTCGCGATTCTTTTCTTTGACGGCCCGCTGACCAATCACGGCCTGATAGTTATCAAATGAAGTAATGCTGTAATCCAGACGAGTCGGCAGCCCTTCATAACGGACGCCGTCCTGCAAATCCAGCACCTGACGACCGTCTTTCAGCTCACTCACCGTGCCGCTGTTGGCAAACATCACACTCGGACGGAGTGTATCGCTGGCAGTCGGCTGCGCCACAAACACCCGGTGAAGCTTACCGCCCTTTTCGGTGATGTCATCGACGAAGACAACGCCACGACCATCCGGTGCGCCCTGGAACTGTCCTTTAACCAGCAGATCCAGACCGGAATCAGCTTCAACCTGCTCCATCACCTGGGTTTCTTTTTCGGCACTCCAGGGCGCCAGCCACAGGGCATTAAACGCGGCGATCGACCCCGTGATGATTGCCAGCCACAAGGCGGCCCGGATCAGAAAAGTATTTCCGATCCCTGTGGCATTCATCACAGTTATTTCACTTTCCGCATATAATCGCCCAAATGTGAGCAAGATCCCGATATACAGGCTCAATGGCAGCATCAACATCGCCATTGAGGGCATGTATAAGCCCATCAGGGTCAGCACCAGGTCGCCGGGAATGGATCCTTCTGTCGCATCGGCCAGGATGCGAATAAACTTCTGACTAATAAAGATAAGAAACAGTACAAAAAGGACCGAAACCTGGCTCTTTATTGTCTCACGTGTCAAATAACGAACAATAATCACGCGTTATATACCCATAGAAAACTTGTTTTTTTGCTGGAATCACTATAATTTTCCGGTAAATCAGTTATTTTTTTATCTTTCGGCTAACTGTCTGCCTGCACTTTGATCTGAACCTGAATTCATGAGCCAACAACTAAGTGCGGCATTATCTAACATTTAGCCTTAATTGTCTTTATAGGATGTAGGAGTACGCATGGAGTTCAGTGTTAAAAGTGGTAGCCCCGAGAAACAGCGCAGCGCCTGTATCGTCGTTGGCGTTTTCGAACCACGCCGCCTCTCTCCGATTGCTGAACAACTGGATAAGATCAGTGAGGGCTACATCAGTTCTCTGCTGCGACGCGGCGACCTGGAAGGCAAGCCAGGCCAGATGCTGTTGCTGCACCACGTCCCGAATGTGTTGTCCGAACGTGTCCTGCTGGTCGGCTGCGGTAAAGAACGTGAGCTGGATGAACGCCAGTATAAGCAAATCATCAAGAAAACCATCAGTACCCTGAATGAAACCGGGTCGATGGAAGCGGTCTGCTTCCTGACGGAACTGCACGTCAAAGGCCGCGATACCTACTGGAAAGTCCGCCAGGCCGTTGAGACCACCAAAGACAGCCTGTACACCTTCAATCAGTTCAAGAGCACCAAGCCTGAAACCCGCCGTCCGCTGCGTAAACTGGTCTTTAATGTCCCGACACGCCGTGAACTGTCGCTGGGTGAACGTGCCATCAACCATGGTCTGGCCGTTGCTTCCGGTGTTCGCGCGGCGAAAGATCTGGGCAACATGCCGCCAAACGTGGCCAACCCAGCTTACCTGGCCTCTCAGGCCCGCCGTCTGGCCGATGATTTCGAAACGGTCAGCACCAAGATCATCGGTGAGCAGGAAATGAAAGAGCTGGGCATGACGTCCTATCTGGCCGTGGGTCAGGGCTCGAAGAATGAAGCTATGATGTCCGTGATCGAATATAAGGGTCACCCGGATCCGAGCGCCAAGCCAATTGTGCTGGTCGGTAAAGGACTGACTTTCGATTCAGGCGGTATCTCAATCAAACCGTCCGCCAACATGGACGAAATGAAATACGACATGTGTGGTGCAGCCTCCGTCTTCGGTGCGATGCGTTCCCTGGCTAAACTGAACCTGCCAATTAACGTGATCGGTATCCTGGCCGGCTGTGAAAACATGCCGGGCGGTGGTGCCTACCGTCCGGGTGATATCCTGACCACCATGTCCGGCCAGACGGTTGAAGTGCTGAACACCGATGCCGAAGGTCGTCTGGTGCTGTGTGATGCGCTGACTTATGTCGAGCGTTTCGAGCCGGAGTGTGTAGTCGATGTCGCGACTCTGACCGGTGCCTGTGTCGTTGCACTGGGCAATCACATCAGTGGTCTGCTTGCCAACCACAACCCGCTGGCACATGAGTTGGTAAACGCTTCTGAGCAAGCTGGTGACCGTGCGTGGCGTCTGCCGATGACCGACGAGTACCAGGAGCAGCTGGCCAGCCCGTTTGCAGATATTGCCAACCTGGGCAGCCCGGGTGCAGGCACCATTACCGCAGGTTGCTTCCTGTCCCGTTTCACCAAGAAATACAACTGGGCCCACCTGGATATCGCAGGGACAGCATGGACAGGCGGAAAAGACAAAGGGGCGACCGGTCGTCCGGTGCCACTGCTGGTCCAGTTCCTGCTCAACCGGGCAGGGCTGGAAAACCTCGATTAATCATCATCGACAGAGGGGCCAGCAGGCCCCTTTTTTCGGATAGACGTTTATGAGCCATGCTACCTTTTATATCATTGATGACGCCGCCCCCGAGGCAAGGCTGAAACTGGCCTGTCAGCAGGCAGCATGGCGCTATCAGCAGGGACAGTCCATTTACTTGCTGGCTGAAAGCCGCCAGCAGGCGGAATGGCTGGATGAATACCTCTGGCAGCAGGACCCGGACAACTTTGTGCCCCATAACCTGATTGGGGAAGGCCCGCGTCAGGGGTCACCGGTCGAGATCGGCTGGCCCGGCATGCGACACAGTGGCCGGCGTGCAGTCCTGATCAATCTTGGTCAGGATGCACCAAATTTTGCCGTGACCTTTGCACAAGTGGTAGACTTCGTCCCTTGCGATGAAAAACTCAAGCAGCAGGCCCGCGAACGCTATAAAGTGTACCGCATGGCTGGCATTCAAATGCAGACATCTGCTGCGCCTGAGTCGCCCTAATTCCACACAGATCCATCAAGAGCGCTATGGAAAAGACATATAACCCACAATCGATTGAACAGGCGCTGTATCAGCGCTGGGAAGAGGCCGGTTACTTCAAGCCTCACGGTGACACGACTAAAGATGCCTACAGCATCATGATCCCACCGCCTAACGTCACGGGCAGCCTGCACATGGGCCACGCGTTCCAGGATTCCATCATGGATACCCTGATCCGCTGTGAGCGTATGAAAGGCAAAAACACCCTGTGGCAGGTCGGTACTGACCATGCTGGTATCGCCACTCAAATGGTTGTGGAGCGCAAGATCGCAGCAGAAGAAGGCAAAACCAAACACGATTACGGTCGTGAAGCCTTCATCGATAAGATCTGGGAATGGAAAGGCGAATCCGGCGGCACCATCACCAAGCAGCTGCGTCGTCTGGGCGCCTCTGTCGACTGGGATCGTGAGCGTTTCACCATGGACGAAGGTCTGTCCAATGCCGTGCGTGAAGTCTTCGTCCGTCTGTATGAAGACGATCTGATCTACCGCGGCAAACGTCTGGTGAACTGGGATCCGAAACTGCACACCGCAATCTCTGATCTGGAAGTTGAGAACAAAGACAAGAAGGGCCACATGTGGCACTTCCGTTATCCGCTGGCTGACGGTGCGACTACCGCAGACGGCAAAGACTACATCGTGGTTGCGACCACCCGTCCGGAAACCATGCTGGGCGATACCGGTGTGGCTGTGAACCCTGAAGATCCACGCTATAAAGATCTGATTGGCCAGCACATCCTGCTGCCAATCGTGAACCGCCGCATTCCAATCGTGGGCGACGAGCACGCGGACATGGAAAAAGGCACCGGCTGTGTGAAGATCACCCCGGCGCACGACTTCAACGACTATGAAGTGGGCAAACGTCACAGCCTGCCGATGATCAACATCCTGACCTTCGATGCCAACATCCGCAACGAAGCCGAGGTGTTCAACAGCAATGGCGAACCAACCGACGTTTACAGCACCGATATTCCTGCCGCTTACCAGGGTATGGAGCGTTTTGAAGCGCGTAAAGCCATTGTGGCTGAATTCGACAAACTGGGCCTGCTGGACGAAATTAAAGATCACGACCTGACTGTGCCTTACGGCGACCGTGGCGGTGTGGTCATCGAGCCGATGCTGACCGACCAGTGGTACGTACGCACTGCACCGCTGGCTGAGCCTGCAGTGAAAGCGGTTGAAGACGGCGACATCAAGTTCGTGCCAAAGCAATACGAGAACATGTACTTCTCCTGGATGCGTGATGTACAGGACTGGTGTATTTCCCGTCAGCTGTGGTGGGGTCACCGCATTCCGGCCTGGTACGACAACGACGGCAAAGTCTATGTTGGCCGTACGGAAGAAGAAATCCGTGAAAAATATGGTCTGGCGCCAGTCATCGTCCTGAAACAGGACAACGACGTGCTGGATACCTGGTTCTCGTCTGCCCTGTGGACATTCGGAACTCAGGGCTGGCCTGAGCAAACCGATGATCTGAAAGTCTTCCACCCGTCAGATGTGCTGGTGACTGGCTTCGATATTATCTTCTTCTGGGTTGCCCGCATGATCATGATGACCATGCACTTCTGTAAAGATGAAAACGGCAAAGCACAGGTACCATTCAAAACCGTATACGTGACCGGTCTAATCCGTGACGAAAACGGCGACAAGATGTCGAAATCGAAAGGGAACGTGCTGGATCCAATCGACATGATCGACGGTATCGATCTGGAGTCTCTGGTTCAGAAACGGACCGGGAACATGATGCAGCCGCAACTGGCCGCGAAGATCGAGAAAAACACCCGCAAGACCTTCGAAAACGGTATTGAACCCTATGGTACCGACGCCCTGCGCTTCACGCTGGCAGCCATGGCTTCAACCGGCCGTGACATTAACTGGGACATGAAGCGTCTGGAAGGTTACCGTAACTTCTGTAACAAGCTGTGGAACGCCAGCCGCTACGTGCTGATGAACACCGAAGATCAGGATTGCGGTTTTGCTGAAGGTGCCGAGCTGGAATACTCCCTGGCGGACAAGTGGATCGAATCTCAGTTCGAGCTGGCCGCGAAAGAATTCAATGCGCACATTGAAAACTTCCGTCTGGATATGGCTGCCAATACCATCTATGAGTTCATCTGGAACCAGTTCTGTGACTGGTATCTGGAGCTGACCAAGCCGGTTCTGTGGAAAGGTACCGAAGCGCAGCAACGTGCAACCCGCCGTACCCTGATCACGGTGCTGGAGAAGACCCTGCGTCTGGCCCACCCAGTAATCCCGTACATCACGGAAACCATCTGGCAGAGCGTGAAGCCACTGGTTGACGGTGTGGAAGGCGATACCATCATGACGCAGGCGCTGCCGCAGTATGATGAAGCAAACTTCAATGCGGACGCACTGGCAGACATCGAGTGGGTGAAAACTTTCATCACCAGCATTCGTAACCTGCGCGCCGAATACGACATCGCACCAAGCAAAGGTCTGGATGTCATGCTGAAAGCCGCAGATGACAAAGACGCGGCCCGACTGCAGGAAAATCAGGCCGTGCTGGTCGCACTGGCGAAACTGGACAGCCTGCGTGTGCTGGCAGCCGGTGAAGAAACACCAGCCTGTGCCACCGCACTGGTGAGCAAGTCGACGCTGATGATCCCAATGGCTGGCCTGATCGACAAAGACGCCGAGCTGGCGCGTCTGGATAAAGAAATGGCGAAGACTCAGGGCGAGATCAAACGCATCGAAGGCAAACTGGGTAACGAAGGTTTTGTGGCGAAAGCCCCGGAAGCCGTCGTAGCCAAAGAGCGTGAGAAGCTGGATGGTTACAAAGAAACCCTGATCAAGCTGGAAGAGCAGAAAGCGACCATCGCGGCGCTGTAAGCAATTTCAGCTGAAATCAATACAAGAAGAAGAGGCCGAATGGCCTCTTTTTTTATCTGCATTTTCTGGCGTTCATACCAAGCCTATATTGATATCCAACGCATCATTAGTTCGCCGTACAGGTTTCGCCTGGCTTCACATCCACAAAAATCTCCACACTCAGTTGCTGTAAAGCCCTCATTTGCGAGCAAGGCACCTGAACCGCGCCCTTTAAAACAACCTGTGACAAAAAGCGGTTAGTTTTCTTCAAGTCAATCAACGGACGGATATCTGTGCCCTTAAAGCCCTGTAAAGAAATAATACTTACAGACTTGAATGACCTGAAAGCCGACAAATCGGTCACTTCCGTGTACGAAGCATCCACCGAAAATAATTCCTTCAAGGATGCGAGAGCCGATAAGTCTGAGACTTTCGTCCCTGAAAGATTCACCCGCTGCAGACGCGTTAATGTCGACAGTACGGAGATATCTGTCAGCGGATTACCCGAAATATCCAACTCACGCAACCTGGGTTGATACGCCAGCTCAATCGATTCAAGCTGGGTGAGTCCTGAGTCAGTCACTCCCAGTGAAATTAGGTCAGTCTTTTCCTGCAAAAAGCTAAAATCAGTGATTTGTGTTTTCCCAAGAGCAATCTTATTTAACGCTTTCATTTGCAGGAAAATACGACCGTCCGTGAGGCCAGTGTCATTCAAATGAATACTGCTCAGCTTAGTGAGCTGAGGCAGTGCACTAAAATCGGTCAGCCATGGACTCTGTATTAAAGACAGTTCAGTCAGGTTTGTCAGATCTTTCAGCACCGCCAAATCGGTGAATACTGTTTGCTGAAGCTCAAAACTTATCAGGTGCTTCAATGGCACCAGTGGCGACACATCAGCGATCTGGTTTTGTGCTAGCACCTCAATGTGCTCCAGATTGATAAATTGCGTTAGTCCATCTAACTGGCTGATCCCCGCATAATCCGGACCACATTTTAGCCAGAGTAAATCCCCGATATCCCGAACTTTTTGAGAACGTTCCTCAATACACCGACGCAGTTGTGAATCAATGATTTTATCAAACTCGACGTCAGGATAAGGCTCGACCTGAACTTTGATGTGAGCTGAACGACTCAAGCCGTCTCTGTTTTTCACCGTGACTGCCAATGTGATCGTTTCTGGTAAATTACCATCAACATTCGGTAGAGCAAAAGATACGCGAGAACTCAACCGATTATGTAGCCACACGTCTGGGCCATCGACCTGAGACCAGGAATAGCTCATGCCCGTCGTGTCTTTTACGTTTACGGTCGCCGAGGCCATTTGCCGCTCAAAATCATCCTTTCCCGTCACCGAAACAATTTCAGGTGGAATTCTTCCGCTGAGTCCTTCATCCAACTTTGTGTCTTCTAGGGTAACGCCAAGTACATTCAACGGTGAGCGGATAAAATCGAGCAGCCCTTGGTGCAGTGCTTTCAGCAAATTGACATCGTCTAACCGTCCATTATCCGATAAGTCTCTGGACGCCTGTTCCAGCCAGTCGGTTAAGCTCTGCGAATGGGTGTTCATCGCCACCATCATGGCTGCAACCGCCAAAGCATGCTCAGTTCTATCGCCTTTCTGTAAAATGCCAGACGGATCCAGTAAGTTGATTGGCGTATAGAGGACAAGACTGCTACGCAGACCAAACACAGACGCAATATCCTGATTCGCCTGCAGGACGTTCTCTTTTGTCAGCATGGCACCGAGCATTTTTGCCCGGCGTAAGGCTAATTCAGTCAACGGAGTGATATTCAATTTCGTATTTTTAGCCGCCGTATAAGTTGCGGCCTGCAAAGGCTGTACTAAGGTGACCGTCTGACCTGTCGCCTCACTCACATAAGTGCCGCTCGTCACTTCAGCAATCACAACGCCTTCATAAAAATCATGATTCTTGATGCGATAGCTACCGTCAGATGCTGTGATCGCTTCTCCGATCACCGTCCCATCAAGCTGTAGAACTGTCACGGTTGCACCCACTAACGGGCCTTTAAAAGCCACCCCTGAAATTACCGGGGCTGGAATCACATCAAAAATATAATACTGTTCAGATGCCAAACCTTCCGAATCTGTGACCGTCAATTTGAACATCATGACAGTACTTGTCTCTGGGGCTGGTGTCTTGAACGAAATCGCAGCGGTTTCTGCCCCTTGAATTTGTACTTCAGGCCCTTTTACCTGCTGCCACTGATAGCTCAATGCACCTTTATTATCCGTAATCTCAGGCGCGATTTGATGTTCCTGACCTTCTCTCAGGCTTGTTCGTGCCAGCCGTTCGATGACAGGTGGTGTATTCCGGTAAAACACCTTATCTTTCGATGTTTTTCCACGCTCCAGTCCAACCCGGTTCAGTGGAGAGTCGAGGAAATCATTGATGCCCTGATTCAGACGATTCAGCAATTGGGGGTCATCCAGTTTGCCATTGTCTGAAAAGTCCTGACGAAAATTGTTGACCAGTCTTCCTAAGCCGATACCTTCGGCCTGTGCAATTTTCGTCATTCCGGCAATGACCAAACCATAGTCAACATTGGCACCGGATTTTCCCTGATGTGCTGCATCCAGCAAATCAACCGGCGCCTCACTCACGATATCAAGATCCAATGCCATTGATTCCGCGATATGGCGGTTTGCCCGTGCAACCTTCTCAGCCGACATCCCCAGACTGACCTCACGCGCAGCCAACTCAGTCAGCAACGTCACGTTCATGACTGCTTCACTTTCTGACAGCGCTTTCACTGCGCTTAATGTTTCAGTGAGCGGCGTTAACTCGCCGGTTGCTTCGTCAATGTAATTCCCCCCGACGGCGGCAATCCGGATCACACCCTGATAAGACATATCCAGTGAGAGCTTATAAAAACCATTCTCATCAGTAACGGTTTCCCCAAGGTAATTTCCAATTGCATCAAAAGCTTGAACCGTCGCATACGCGACTGGCCCTTTAAAAATCTGTCCCTGAATCTGAGTCGATGCGGTTACAGCAGGTTGCTTCTTCGATTGCCCGTCACCGCCATTACAGGCAGTCAGAGCAATCACAGACATAAATATCAATGCTTGTCTGATTTTTGAAAATGAGATCATCATGATTTTCCATTAACTGAAATGATTGGATACAACGTCTGCGCCTGAAAGCAAAACAAAGCACATAAAAAAACATCGTGCACATCATAATGAATCTGAGTATTTATGAAAATGATTACATATAAGTAAATTTACGATACGAAAGAATCATTGGAAATTTGCACTTGTTGCTTGATTATCAACTATTTTCACTACACTTTATTGCAATGCTTCGAAGATGAATCCGCTTTGTAAGCAATAAAATCATTTCATAAAGGAGGCTGCGGGCCTTTCAAAATCGCAACAGCCCCGGAAGCTGTGGTTTCCCAAAAGCGCGAGAAGCTGACAGATTACAAAGAAACCCGGATCAAACATGAAGATCCAAAATCGACCATCGCGGCGCTGTAAGCGGTTTCAGTTGAAATCAAGACATGAAAAAGAGGCCGGATGGCCTCTTTTTTCAGTCATGTTTGGTCAGCACACGGTTAATTCACAGTGCAGGTCTCCCCCGGCTTCACTTCAACAAAAATATTGACACGCAGTTGCTGTAAGGCCGTCATTTGAGAACAAGGCACCTGCACCGCTCCAGTGAGATCAACCCTTCTCGAATACCTGGGGGGTTGCGCTTTCATCATGTCAATCACCGGACTGATATCGGTGCCCTTAAACCCTTGTAAAGAAATTTCACTGACCCCTTTCAATGCCCTGAACACCGACAGATCAGTCACCTCGGTATGAGAAACATCAACCTTTCTTATGCGCTTGAAGGATGCCAGAGGCGACAAGTCTGAGACTTTCGTATGAGACACATTGAGGTTCAGAAACCGATCCAAGGATGCCAGAGGCGACAAGTCTGAAACTTTCGTTCCTGACAAATTCAACCGATTCAATTTCGTTAACGCAGCCAGTTGTGTGATATCAGTCAACGGGTTGCCCGAAAGATCAAGCCCATACAAATCGGATTGATGTTCCAGCTCAAGCAGGTCGAGATGCGTAAGTCCCAAGTCAGAGACCCCGAGAAAACGAATTCGGCCATTTTCTTTTAAGAAACTGAAGTCATGAATCTGCGTTTTTCCGATATTCAGGGAATACAATTGCGGTAACTGATTTATCACGTGACCATCATTCAATCCTGTCCCGTAAAAGTTCAATGACTTCAATGTAGTCAGTTGCGACAGCGCATCAAAATCGATCAGCTGAGAGCTGTCCTTGAGGCTTAAGTCCTCCAGCTTCTTGAGCACTGTGAATGCCGTCAGATCCGTCATCACCGTTTGCTCAACTGCAAGGCCGCTCAGGTTTGGCAGGTCTGCCAAAGGTGTGAGATCCCTAATCTGGTTTTTCGCCAGCACCTCAAAGTTTGTCAGATAGACAAATTGCTCCATGCCGTCCAACTGACTGATCCCCGCGTAATCAGGGCCACATTGAAGGCTCCTTAAGCCCCCGATATCATGAATTTTCGGAGAGTGAGATTCAATGCATTGACGCAGTTGCGGATCGATAATTTTATCCAGAACAATGTCTGGGTAAGGCTGTACTTGAATCGAGAATGTGGCGGAAGCGGTCAGTTCATCCCAGTCTCTGACCGTGAGTTTAAAGGTCAGAGTTTCTGCTTGCTCTCCATTCAGTTCGGGCAATCTTATTTTTAGAGGACTTTCAAATTGCTTCTCTCTGAAATCGGCTGCCGGCCCACTTTGCTGCTCTAAAGAATAAAAACGGATGCCACCAATCCCCGTATCTTGAGCCTGTACAAACACATTGATTTGCGCCCTTTCATGACCATCACTCGGAGAAATTGACACTATTGTAGGTGGTGTACTTCGATAGAAACTCAGATATACGATGCTGTCATGCTCTGTAATTTTGGCTTTATTCTGAGGTGATTTAATAAAGCTGTAGACCCCTCTATACAAAGCATTCAGTGTCTCAATATCATCAATTTTTCCGTTATCAGATAAATCTTCAGACACACGATCCAGCCATTCAGCTAAGCTTTGTGAACTTTTATGCATTGCAACCATAGCAGCAGCCAGAGATAGCGCATAATCAGACTCAGTGCTGAAACTGTTAATCTTGCTCGACGGATCCATGAGATTCAGGGGTTCATTGTTGACAAGACCAAATACGCCAAATGCCCGGGACACATCAAGTGCAGCTTGTTCAACCTTGCTAACGTCCAGGGTTTCCCCTAAATGTTTTGCCCGGCGAAAAGCGAGCTCAGTAAAAGGGGTGATATTCAACGACGTATTTGTAGCTTTCATGTTTGTGACCGCACGCAGGGTCTGTTCTAACGATACAGTCTGTCCCGTCGCTTCGCTGACATAAGTGCCACCAGTAACTTCTGCAATGACTAAACCTTGATAAGCATGGGTGTTCTTGATTTGATACCGGCCATCCGATGCTGTCGTGGTTTCCCCAATCAATGTACCGTCTACCTGAGTAATTTTAACGGTTGCCCCCTGAATAGGTCCTTTGAAAGCAACCCCGGAGATCACAGGAGTCGGCATAACACGGACAACATACTTTTGACTGACACTCAAACCACCAGAGTCTGTGACCGTGAGCTGAAACTCAAATGTCTCTTTTTCCTCAGTTACAGGCGCACGGAACGTAATTGCCGCTGTATTTGTCCCCTCAAACTGAATTTCTGGCCCAAAAGTCTGCTGCCATCGGTAAGTCAATCCCCCTCTGTCATCACTCACCTTTGGTGCAAATCTGAATTCAAAACCTTCAAATACATTTTGCCAGTCCAATTGTTCTAAAACTGGTGGGTTATTCCGGTAATACCGCTTCCGATCCACAATCACTTTGTTCTGCACTGAATCCAGAAAGGCGTTAATTCCTGTATTTAATCGTGTTAATTGCTGCTCATCCTCTACCTGACCATTGCCATTCAGCCTGAAGGCATTTACCAATTTGCCAAAGTCGATCCCTTGCGTCTCTGCCATTTGGGTCATTCCGGCAATCACTAACGCGTAATCCACATTAGCACCAGATTTTCCTCGATGTGCTGTATCCAGCAGATCAACCGGTGTCTCACGAACAATATCAAGATCCAGGCCCATTAAGATTGCGATATGGCGGTTTGCCCATGCAATCTTTCTTGGTGAACGATCAATCCTAGTGGCACGCACAGCCAGCTCTGTCAGCGGCGTCACATTCATGACCGTTTCATTTTCTGATAGCACGCTAAGTGCACTCAAACTTTCTGTCAGTGGGGTCAACACGCCAGTTGCTTCGTCAACATAATTGCCCCCTTTGGCGTCAATCCGGACCACTCCCCGATAAGACGGATTCAGAGACAGCTGATAGAAACCTTTATCGTCAGTAACGGTTTCTCCTAGGTAATTTCCAATTTCATCGAAGGCTCTCACCCTTGCATGCGAAACAGGTCCTTTAAAAATCTGACCGCGTATCTGAGTTGATTCAGTTGCAGCAGGCTGCTTCTTCGATTGACCCTCGCCACTATTACAGGCAGTCAAAGCAATCAGCGACATGAGTATCAAAACTTGTCTGATTTTTGAAAATGAGATCATCATGATTTTCCATTGGCTGAGATGATTGAATCCAAAGTCTGCGCCTGAAAAACAGAAACAAAGCACATACAAAAAAAACACTGTGCATAATATACAGAACATGAATGGTTATACAAGCAGTCACATATCGATATTTTTACGATACGAAAGAATCATTGGGATTTTGAACTTATTGCTTGATGCTCAACTATTTTTAATGCGATTTACTGCATTTATTTCTAAATGAACTCGCTTTGTAAGGGATAAAATCATTTCAGAAAGGAGGCTGCGGGCCTTTTTAAGACCCAACAGCCCTGAATCATCGCGAGAGGAGATTTTATTCAGATAGCATTGAATGATCCTGCGCTTTCACCGCCTCGATCCGTTGGTACAGATCCGGGTGACTTTGCAGCCATTCAGGTATTTCACTGCCGTTGTCATATTCCATAAAACGGCTGAACATCGCAGCCATCGGCTCGGTCGTGCCATATTGCTTGATCATCTGCTCAGCCGCAAAACTATCGGCTTCACGCTCTGCGTCACGGGAATAGCCGGAAGAGGCAATAAAGACACCGGCACCAGTCAGGTTATCTGCCAGCCCGGAGCTTTCGCCGGTCAGCAGAGCTACCGAGACGGATAACAGTGTCGACTGAACCACAGCTTCCATCACATGCTGGTGATACACATGACCCACCTCATGCAGCAGAACACTGTCCAGCTCAGCCGGAGTCGTCGCCAGTTCCACCAGAGAATCCGTCACCACGATGGTACCGTCACTCAGTGCAAAGGCATTCGGCCCTTTTTGCCATGAACGGAAGACAATCTTCGGCTCAAAGGGCAACGGTGGCAGATTATCCTGAAGCAATGCAAATCTGTCCCGGATTTGCCATTGTTCCTGTTCGTCCAGCTGTGATGGCTTAAACAGATACTCATCCAGCGTCTCCAGCACGGCTTTGCCGATATACTCAGGAACCGCCTTGGGCAGCATCCGGGCCATCGTATGGCTGGCAGCCGGAATACCATAACGGTATGTGCCTGCCCCCAATGCCATCAGAAAGACAATACTGACCACAATTGCCAGCCAGTGGCGTTCCAGCTTATGGAGCCACTGACTTTGCTTACCCGTGTGCGCCTGAATCCAATCCGCCAGGATTTTGTTTTCAGCCGCTTTAAACAACCAGCCATCAGGAAATGTAATCTGAGCCGGCAGTCTGCCCAACGGTGCTGACAAGACCAGCGCATCTGCCGACCACTCACCGGTATGTTCACCACATCGCAGTGTCAGTGTGCCATCCGGCATCAGTTCCAGCTCAGCCGCCAGCCGCTCAGCACTGAGCGGCGGATGGCAGGTGCCCGCGATAATCATCCCAGACCCAGTTCAATATCAAAGGCAGCCGCGACTTCATCAGCAATCGCTGCGCCATCGTCGGTCAGCTCACCCTTCGCCTTCAACTGCGACAAGTCACCAATCACCAATGTATGATCAGCAAAGTAGTGTGAGGTTCGGACCATGACCCAAGGACGCGCCAGACCCAGCGAAAAGACCTGAGCCAGGAAATTAGTCACCGTCAACGAGAGGAATCCACCAGTCGTCAGAGTAGAAGAAAAGCCATATTCTGGCTCACCTTCAACCTTCATTTGAGCAAAGGTATAATTCCGGGCCCGAACCTGAATAAATGCAGAAACCAGTACCATCAGCAGAACCATACCAGCCATACCGCCCATGCCACCCACAGCGCCCAAGATTTGACCGAATCCACTGTCCATCTGACCAGAACTGACAGAGACCATCGCGCCCATACCTGCAACAATTGCAATCACACCAAACACCGCGATGAAAATTCCGATTCCCAGCAAAGCAGCAAACAAGACCGTTTTCACAAAGAATCCAGTACTGATTTCCGCGCTGAACTGACGATCACCATACTGATAGCCGTTCGCAAAATAACGGGTAATCGAAGCTGTTACATTCGCAAAAATAAAGATATAAGCAGCAAAAGACAGAATGATAAACAGAACCGAGGCAACAATTGACGTATCCCTCACAGCCCCGGCAGCAATTAACAGAATGACCAGCGGAATCGACGAGAACAAGCCGCAGCCCAGCATCGCCCAATAGGCGCCTTTCAGAGATCCGTTGAAATTAAAGCGCACGTTGCGGTAACTGGTCATCCGGGCATCAAAACGGGCATTGTTACGGGCCAGTAAGGGAGAAAATCCCACAAACACCAGCATCAGAAGCGAAGCGATAACTGGCATAAAATTACTGGCTACCGCCCAAACCAGAACGCAGACTGAAGCAATCAACCGGCCAATCAGAATCTGCTTCGGAGTGGCATGATAATCAAAGCGATCCCCATCCAGCTCCAGGTTCCCGTGAAAATATTTTTTTGTCCTTACTTTCGCCCAGGCTGAATAGATTCCCAGGGTCACGATACTGAGCAAAATATTGACAATCCAGATGCCGAAGAACTCGCCACCCTTGCCATGAAATACAACCTTATTATTCATTATGATGTGTCCTAATTATCTGCAAGCATTAAGAAAAATCAGTTTTTCAAATGCACTGAGAATGTGCAAAATTCACCGGGCCAATATACCGCAGCACAATGCAATCAGCAGCATAAAGTTTTGCCGGTCTCCGGTTAATAAGGCGACATCCTGCTCTTATTCATGTCGGTGAATAATCTAAAATAGGTATCAACGATTGATGATATTGAATTAAACGTTTTTACTGATTGAACAGGTAATCCCATACTGTGATCATCAACCGAGGATCACAGTATGAAAAAAACGATCAGCTTCGCCGTCATCCATTTCACCGTCGCGTTTACCGTCGCCTATCTGCTGACCGGCGACATGATTCTGGGTAGCCTGATTGCCCTGATCGAACCTATGGTCAATACCGTGGCTTTTTACTTTCATGAGAAAGTCTGGCAATGGCCTGCGCTGAAAAACTCACGTTTCGGTAAGCCTGCCAATAAAACCATCAGCTTTGCAGCAGTCCATTTCAGTGTGGCCTTCACGGTTGCTTACCTGATCAGCGGGAACTGGATGGTCGGTGGCATCATGGCACTGATTGAACCAGCCATTAATACACTGGCTTATCTTGCACATGAAACAGTCTGGCAGCGCAGAGAAAAACATCAGGAGAATCTCCGCTTTCAATGCGGACATCATTCGATCCTTCATTGACATAGTTGTGATTCGCAATTAAATTTAGTTGCAAACCACAACAAAATGGATCGTTCTAGATGGATGCACAAACTTTACGCCAGCTCTCCCGGCAACTGGTCCGTCAGCTCGGCATGCTCGACAGCCAGTGTGGCAATATGGAGCTGACACCGGTTCAGGCGCATGTCCTGATTGAACTGGAAACCCAGCCCTGCACGGTCAATGACATGGCGACCCGGCTGAACGTCGACAAATCAAATGCCAGCCGAACCCTGGCCGTTCTCAGTAATGCCGGACTAGTCATCTCCCGCCCGCATCCGGATGACAAACGCAGTCAGATTGCCACCCTGACCCCCGAAGGAGCGGCCCGGCTGGCGGAACTGCATCAACGATTGAATGCTCAGGTGGATGGCTTTCTGGCTCAAATGGATGTGGATGAAATCGAGCAACTGAGTCAAAGTCTGCAACGGTACCAGAAAGCCATGGTGATGGCCGGCAGACAACATGGCTATACCATCCGGCCACTAACCCCGCTGGATAATGCCGCGATTGCGGCTGTGGTGCGACGTGTCTCTGCGGAATATGGCCTCACGGCAGACAAAGGTTATGGTGTGGCGGATCCGACCCTCGACAGCATGAGTGAAGTTTATCAGCCTGCACGGCATGCCTACTGGGTGATTGAACACCAGCACCGGGTGCTGGGCGGCGGCGGTATCGCTGCACTGACCGGCACAGAAGACATCTGCGAGTTACAGAAAATGTACTTCCTGCCGGAGCTCCGCGGACGTGGTCTGGCACGTAAACTCGCAGTAAAAGCATTACGATTTGCCCGTGAACAGGGCTACCGGGCCTGCTATCTGGAAACGACCGCCAATCTTGTGGAAGCCATCGCACTGTACGAGTCCTTGGGATTTCACCATATTCAGGAGCCCATGGGCAGTACCGGCCATGATGCCTGTGAAATCCGAATGGTGAAGTGGTTTTGACCCGGCAGGTTGAGTATTCACTTTTTCTTTCATTCAATGCTGCCACTGTCGGCAGCATTGATGGTGAGCCTGGTTCCAGTGATCTTTTTCTCAGCCAACCGTTTCAATCTGGGCTGCGGATACACGCTCCCTTTCAATTTGTCGCAGTTCTCCGACGATCATAATGTGTTCAAAGTAAAATTTATGTCTGCTCGCGAACAACCAAGGCATGGCAAGCCCAAAAGTAAAGATGAAAGAATATAAACAACTAAAGCAATGCAGAAATATATGCCACCCGCTGGCGGTAGACACAAATTTAAAATCATCGATTCCATCCACTCGAATCTTGTCAAAATAACGACGCCGATAATCTGCTGCATATGAGATACAAAATGACAGAATCAAAACAAACGCAAAGACAAATGACAACATCTTCCAGAAATCATCGCCAGACATCCAATAAATAAACCCACTCAGGGCAATCGCCACAAAAAAATACTTCACGGATATAAATGCACTGAGCACTGATTGAAAGATATCTTTTTCAGAGATTGTAGTCTTCAGGCAATAATTACCGTACTCGTAGTGATTGATAATATAACGTGCTTTTTCCACCACAAAAACGACAATCAACAGTATCATAGACAGGAAAGCACAACCATAAAGACCATAGCTGAGAATTTCATTTGTTCTTTGAATTTGAAAACCTGAGTACATGAACCCACACACCAAAAACAAAAAGAAAACTATCTTCGGATGGAAAAAGAGAAAGTATGCACCCGACTTAGGTCCAGAGAAGTTAAACCTCTGAGAATTTAGACTCTTACCACCGACACTAATCTGTACACACTTATAATAAAAAAGCGGGATGCATAAGATAAATGTGACTGCTGAAATAATAAACAACTCAATCGATTGAACAGCAACAACGAACCAAACAAAAAGAACACCCCCAAGACCCAGCACATATTGTAATAGATCATATGGTGTAACATGATAATCAAACTTGAATGAACCGATTTTTGTCTGAGAATAGGTATATTGCATGATTTTTGGCATTGCCCATACCCAGTAAGCGCCGGAAGATATGAAAGTCAAAAGTATATCTTTAAATAAAATTTTAAGAAATTTCCTTAGCTCAATGTCACATGTTATTTTATGATTCATGAACTACAGCCCTTATCGATGATTTTGTAATAATAAAAAGTCAACAAGGTAATCGGGTCTGAAAGTTCAGTGCAACTCGTTTAATTCACTTCAACTGACTTTAACTCTTTTATCAAACCTTGCTTCAATTTCCTGCTCAAACATAGGATCGCACTGACGTAGAGTCTTCATCGAAAAAAAGCTGGTCATGCCAGCTTTTTTCAATCACAAATTAAATCAAACGTCCGTTAAATCTGCGTACTGATCAGCGCCCTGATATCGTGGAGTGTCGTCTCTTTGAGCAATTTACCGTCTTCAAAGACAACCTGTAATAATCCTTGCTGCTCCTCTGCCTCCGAGACGTTGTCAAAGCACACCAGTTCACCATCAACACGGTCCACTTTGAGCAAGCCTTTTGCCGAGCGCTTTTTGCTGTCGGTTTTTGGTTCTTTGAAAATCGCAACCCGCTGGTTACCTTTGACCACGCTGGTTGCTTTCACAGCTGAGCCATGGGTATCCCGTGTGACATACTGATAGCTGAATGAGCCAATGCCCAGCACCACCTTAGAAGCAAAACCTTTCTCCATGAGCCGTTGTAAAATCTGACGCTGACGGGTCAGCGTAATCGCATCCCCATAAATAGCACCGATATGTTCATCCAGCAGCTTGTAACCTTTGTCGGTGACAGTCCCACCAAACGTGTCCCACAGGCACTCAATTAATCCCTTGATTTCACATGGCTGAAGCGGCAGAGTTTCGCCATCAACAACCCCATAATATTCACCCTGCCAGCGATACGCTTCGAAACCTTCGCGCATTGCCGCTTGCTCAGCTTCCTGTTGTGAATGAACCAGCTCACTATATTCGGATACCGGCGATAAACGATATCCGGTCAGAATTTTCACCGGATCGCCTGAGTCCGGGCGGATCACCACAGTACCATCGCGAGACATAATTTCTTCTTTAAGTTCAGGCAGATATTCCGTGACCAGCTTCCAGAAGTCCCAGGTATCTGAAACCACGCTGAGAATGCCCGTCGGTGACTGTTCACGCATCAGGTAACGGAAAAACTCAATTTCGCCTTCGAGGATCCAGGAACAGGTAACCGAGTGCTCCGTGGCATCGACCGAGCAACCCACCAGCTCTTCGTCTACATTCGCGCCATAGTATTTTTCTGCAAAGAGCACCGCAGGAATGGTGTCGGTTCCCACCAGGCCCGATGCCAGATGCCCAAAGCCGCTCATCGCCGCCGCGTGTTTCCCGAACATACCGCGAAAGCTAAAATCGTGGCCTTGAAATGGCACGATCTCCGCCGGCAGCCCGGTTTTTTCCGCAAATTCCCGAAAGACTTTCAGGTAAGCCACAGAAGTGGTGGCACTGGTCTGAATCGGCCAGTTTTCACAGCTGAGAACGGTCTCAATCATATTGGTGAGCCACTCAAAACCGGGCTTGGTGTTCACAATGGTGATTGGCGGCACCTGATAGGGCACCAGGGTGCCTTCCGGTAAGGCTTTCACTCTTAACGGCAGGTAGCCCAGGTCGTGCAACGCTTCCAGATAACTGACATCCACAGGATAGCCCAGCATGGCACTCATAATCCGTCTGTGGTTTGCCACAGCGCTCTCTTTGTCCGCCTCAAAGAAGGCCTGCCACTCTTCCTGCAGATAACTTTTGATAAAGTATTGCAGGCCGACAAAGGCCACTTTGTCGTTATTTTCCACGTTGCTTAACTTGCCGCTGCGGGACGTATAGTTCGCATAGACTTCTGTGACATCCGGGTGGTAAGCACGGCTGTGAAATTCTTTATAAACATCTTTCTGCATGCTGGCTGCGGTAATCGTCATGGGGTACTCCTTACAGTTCAATCATTTCCAGTTGCACATCGCTGTGCTGAATGAAATCCGCTTTATCACGGCAAGAATTCGTGGTGTAAATGGTGTCGATCAGGCCAGCAAAAACGGCCAGCCCCTGAGAAAAGATGCCGTGGGTCACATAGAGAGCAATGGACTTAGCCCCCTGCGCTTTCAGTACTTTCGCCAGTTCAATAAAGGTTCTGCCCCCATCACAGATGTCATCGGCGATCAGCACATCTTTTCCGCTGACCTCACCCAGCACCTGGGTTTGAAGGATTTCACCGGTTTTCAGATCACGGACTTTTTGCGCTTGAATCACTTCAGGCTCACCGCCAAAGTGCTCCGCGATTTTGACCGTTTTTTTGCTTGCGCCTGCATCCGGCGAAATCAATGTGAGTGCGCCGCTGCTCAGCTGTTGTCGCAGTTGCGGAAACTGTTCAATCAGGTTGACCTGGGCGATATTTTCGACCCTGTCCAGTAACGCCGGCACCACCTCGCTGTGGGCATCCCACACGGTGACTTTATTCAGATTGAGCTGGTTAATCAGGGATGCCATGACTTTCGCGCCGAGCGCTTCACCGGGCACACAGACCCTGTCCTGACGCGCATACGGGAAATACGGGATAAGCAATTCAATTGATATCCGTTCCATACACAGTCTTTTTAATGCATCAACGGCCATCAACAGACGCATTACCTGTGAGGAGTTCGTGACTCTGGCAATCACCTGTACTTTTTCGCTTTGAGCGAAATCCGATGGATTGAAACGGATGTGCTCTTCTCCTCCGGAAAAAGTAAAGGCTTCATATGCCACATCTTTTGTGTTTCCAGCGTGTTCATAACTGATGACTTTCATATCCCTCCACAAATAATGTCCCTAAGACACAAATAAGGTATCAAACAAAATCCCACCAATCAACAACTTTATGTCCTTAAGACACAATATATGATTTCCTTATGTATGACTCCTCTTCATTTGCCTGATTAACAAGATTTCGTTATTGTGTCGAAAAGACACAAAATAAGATTGTCATGGCGCTTGATTACGATTTAAACCAATACAAAAACCCACTGTTCACGGTGGACAGCGTGCTGTTTACAATTTTGCAGGGCAGCCTGAAAGTTCTGCTGGTGAAACGGGCGAACGCCCCTTTTCAGGGACGGTGGGGATTACCGGGCGGATTTGTGGATGTCGACTCAGACGACAATACCGATATGAGTGCGCTGAGGAAAATCAAAGAGAAAACCAGCGTTGCACCACAATATCTGGAGCAGCTGCAGGCATTTTCCGGGATCAACCGCGATCCGAGAGGATTCAGCGTGACGCTGGTGTATTACGCTTTAATTTCCCCGCAACACGCTGCGACACAAATCGACGCCGTCGATGACGTCAAGTGGGTAGATCTGGGTGAACTGCCCGATCTCGCCGTCGCATTTGATCACAAGCACATCATCGAAAAAGCCAAAGAGCGCTTACAGCAAAAGGCCCTGTATTCGATGATTCCCGTCTATTGTCTGCCCGAACAGTTCACCATCGGACAGCTCAAATCGGCCATTGAAGCGATCATTGCCAAGCCAATCCAGCGCAAGAGTCTGGTGAGAAGAATTGAGGCCTCAGGGATGTTCGAAGCCCTGGATGAGAAAGTGAAATCCGGCGGCCGACTGGCACAGCTCTACAAATTAAAACCGGATGTCGATATCGTGCATTTTGAGCGAAATCTCAGCCTGTAGCCTGAGGTGATATCCGTTGGAAGCGGGAAAAAGACTTTCTCCCTGATCTTCATGATGATCGGTCGCACTAAAAAAATCCCCCGACAAATCGGGGGATTTTTTTGCCACAGATGGAATCACTCTTCGTCGTCTTCACCCGACTCGAAATAAGTGCCCCAGCCGTCGTAATCAATGTTGTATTTCTGTGCCAGTTCCACCAGCTTCAGAACCTGCTCATCGATCAGCTCAGCATCCAGTGCAGATTCCATCACGGCATCAAAACAGACTACTTTACCGCCGCCGTCTTCCGGATCCAGCTCAAGCTCTTCAGCATCCATCACTTCGTAGCCCATTTTAAATGCTTCTGCAGCAGCACCTTCCAGTTGCGCAAAGGTATCAGCGGAGAAGTGGTGCTCAATCGAATACAGCGCGTCCGGATCACTGCCATCTTCCAGCAGGGACTCGATAATCTCGCGAGTCTCTTCCTTCTGCTCTTCAATCAGTTCTGCGTAAGACATAGGGTCTCTCCAAGTAGGGTCTGACGACCTGAGTATGTACAAAATCGGCCGCCAATATGGCACGGATCACCATGAATTTCCATCTTCTCCCCGCCCTTTTCTTTCCCGGGTTTCATGACCGTTACCAGACCGGGCAATCCAGCACGGACCGACCGCGCTTTTTTCCGGCTTTTCAGCTGACTTTTACGATTGACACGAGCATATATAATTTCATATTTTATGGGTAATTATTCACAAATAACGTATTTACATACATAACGCAGCGATCAGTGTTCGCTGAAGTCATGAACACGAGGACGAGATATGGCATTTAATCTGCGCAACCGGAATTTTCTCAAGCTGCTGGATTTCACCCCACGCGAAATCGGGCACCTGCTGACACTTTCCGCAGAACTGAAAAAAGCCAAATATACCGGCCACGAGCAGCCGCGCCTGAACGGCAAGAATATTGCCCTGATATTTGAAAAATCCTCGACCCGTACCCGCTGTGCCTTTGAAGTGGCGGCTTTTGATCAGGGCGCCCGTGTCTCCTATCTCGGACCGTCAGGCAGTCAGATTGGTCATAAAGAATCAATGAAAGACACCGCCCGGGTGCTGGGCCGGATGTATGACGGCATCCAGTACCGCGGTTTCGGACAAGATATCGTCGAAGAGTTGGGGCAATACGCTGGTGTACCGGTCTGGAACGGTCTGACCGATGAATTCCACCCGACGCAGATCCTGGCTGACTTTCTGACGATGCAGGAACACATCCCGGAGAAACCGCTGCAGGAAATCAAATTTGCCTATCTGGGCGATGCGCGGAACAACATGGGCAACTCCCTGATGGTGGGTGCGGCAAAAATGGGGATGGATATCCGTCTGGTTGCGCCGGAAGCCTACTGGCCGGAAGAGACACTGGTTAAACAATGCCTTGAAATTGCAAAGGAAACCGGCGCACGTATCACCCTGACCGAATCGGTTGAGGAAGGTGTTCAAGGATGTGACTATCTCTACACGGATGTGTGGGTCTCGATGGGTGAAGCGCCGTCTGCCTGGGATGAACGGGTGAAGGATCTGCTGCCTTACCAGGTGAATTCATCCACGCTCAAAGCAACCGGCAATCCCAGCGTCAAATTCATGCACTGCCTGCCCGCGTTTCATAATGATGAAACCACCGTCGGGAAGGAAGTGGCAGAAAAATACGGCCTGTCCGGGCTGGAAGTAACTGAATCCGTCTTTGAGTCGGCACATTCGATTGTTTTTGATCAGGCAGAAAATCGGATGCACACGATTAAAGCCGTGATGGTAGCAACACTGGGCAGCTAGCGAACATCCAACCGGGCAAACGCTTGCGCCCCAGAAAAATGACGGTATAATCCTCCGCAATTTGTCTGGAGAGAGCAAAAAATGGCCCTGATCGCAATGCAAAATCTGCAGCGACGCCGCCGGTTCACGGCGAGCCGTGCCGTTTTTGTTTCTCCGAAACCGAATCCACAAGCCTCCTGATCTCAGGGGGCTTTTTTTTACCTGTAACTCCGGACCAGACAGAGCTGAAGCAACTTGTTCCAGACCAAAGAGGGAAGCGCCATGGCGAATTCGCTATACCATAAGCACATTATTTCAATCCCCGAGCTTAGCCGCAGTGAACTCGAACTGATCGTTGAAACAGCCGCACAGCTGAAAAAGGAACCCAACCCAGAGCTGCTGAAACATAAAGTCATCGCCAGCTGTTTCTTCGAGCCATCGACCCGTACCCGCCTGTCGTTCGAAACGGCAATTCAGCGCCTGGGCGGCAGTGTGATTGGCTTTGACAGCGGCGGCAATACGTCACTGGCCAAGAAAGGCGAAACCCTGATTGATTCCGTGCAGGTCATCACCTCTTATGTCGATGCCTTCGTGATGCGTCACCCGCAGGAAGGCGCGGCCCGTCTGGCATCCGAGTTTTCCGGAAAAGTTCCGGTCATCAACGCGGGCGACGGAGCGAACCAGCACCCGACCCAAACCCTGCTGGATCTGTTCAGTATTGCTGAAACTCAAGGCCGGCTGGACAATCTCAATGTCGCCTTTGTCGGTGATCTGAAATACGGCCGTACCGTCCACTCTCTGACGCAGGCACTGTCGAAATTCAACAACATCCGCTTCTTCTTTATCGCACCTGAAGCGCTGGCGATGCCGGATTACATTTGCGAAGAGCTGGACGAAGCCGGCATTCAGTACAGCCTGCATACGCAGATGGAAGAAGTGATCCCTGAACTGGACATCCTCTATATGACCCGGGTGCAGAAAGAACGCTTCGATGAGTCGGAATATGCCCACATGAAGGCGGCTTATATTCTGAATGCAGACATGCTTGCCAATGCGCGGGAAAACCTGAAAGTGCTGCATCCGCTGCCACGGGTTGATGAGATCACCACAGATGTGGATACCACCCCGCACGCCTATTATTTCCAGCAGGCAGAAAACGGGGTCTATGCCCGTCAGGCACTGCTGGCACTGGTGCTGAACCCAAATCTTTAAGCAGGAGATACCATCATGACAAAAGATACCCAACTTCAGGTTGAAGCGATCAAAAACGGCACTGTCATCGACCATATCCCTGCCAATATCGGCATCAAGGTCCTGCGTTTGTTCCAGCTGCACGAAGCCAAAGAAAAAGTGACCATTGGTCTGAATCTGCCCTCTTCCGTTCAGGGCACCAAGGATCTGATCAAAATTGAAAATGTCTTCCTGAATGAAGAGCTGGCCAATCAATTGGCGCTGTATGCCCCAAAAGCCACGGTCAATCAGATTGAAAACTATCAGGTGGTGAAGAAGCTGACGCTGTCACTGCCTGCCCAGATCAACGCGATCTTCAAGTGCCCGAACTCAAACTGCATCACCCACAATGAGCCGGTTGACAGCAGTTTCAGAGTTCTGACCAAACATGAAGAAGTCCGTCTGAAGTGCAAATACTGTGAAAAAGTCTTTGCACGCGATATCGTCACCGATTACCACTGATTGTCCGCCCATCTCCGATGACAAAACTGAGAAAGCCGGCTCACCTCTGAGCCGGCTTTACTGTTTTTACAGCCTTTTGACTCCTCAGCCCCGCCATTCTCAGTTCAACAACATTGTCTCGTCAGTCTGCTCCCTAGACTCAGAAAAAACGCCACGCATCGTTGACTTCCATCAGGTCATTCCGCTGCGTTTCTTCTGGGGTTTCACGTTTTCGTCCTGTGTCACAGGCACTGAAGCAGGGACATTCAATGAATTGGAATGCGCAGTATTGTCATCTTTTACTGAAAAAATGGGCAGGTAAACTGTTTGCCGGGGTTCTGGCTCTGGGGCTTGTCAGTTGTATCATGACCAATGGTGAGGTTTCTCAGGCACCGACACATGCTGCCAATCAGCAGGTGGTGATCGGTGTGCCCATCCTGCTTGGCGGATTCGGTTCGTCAGTCCCGATTACACCGCATCTTCAGGTCACGGCCAAACATGTCGCCCGCTATTCCTGGAACCGGGATGTGATTTATCATCCGCTCTGCGATCTGGCGCTGATCCGGACCGATTCCGCCAGCGTGCCAACCTGGGGACTGATTTACCCGGATCAGGATGTCACTCATCTGGGACATTCCCTGCTGGGGAACAGCATTCAGGGCCAGGGCAAATACCTGCAGGACGTCATTGATACCAACACCCAGTGCCTGTACTCACTGAGTGATGCCCCAGTGATGTCCGGTATGAGCGGCGGCCCGGTGCTGAATGACGCCGGCGAGGTCGTCGGGATCACAGTCGCCATCGTGAACAATCCGGAAGATCTGAAAAACCTGCGTCCGGCTCTCCGCTACAGCCAGTTTATCCCGGCCACCCTGATCTTCGACTGGCTGGCCGAGCTAGGGATCACGCCCACATCCGCCAGTCATGACCTCGCCAGTATCGAAGTCTCTCCTTATGTCCGACGCATCAACCGTAACACCGATGTACCGGACGCACTGGGTCTACCTCACAATCCTGAAACCGCAGCATTCCGGCCCGCGCCTGCCCCGGTGTCCGAGTCCCGTCCGACCCCGTCACCGCTCAGCAGCTTCCAGACTCAGGTGACAGGGACCTTCCCCGTAACCACAAATGACAGTAAAGATGTCGCCCTGAAAGCAGACGCACCAGCGGATTATCAGACAAGCGATGCTGACAAGTCTGATCCCGAAGTGATTCAAAACTCCCGGCTGGTCCCTGTTTTTCAGGAGTAAACCTTTTGACCTGCCAGAGAAGGCGTTGCACACTAGGGTTTGGTGACCCTAGCACCTTCACAATGAATCAATAAGGAACAACGATGACTCAAGTACTGCACACAGACAAAGCGCCTGCAGCAATCGGCCCATATGTTCAGGGCGTGGATCTGGGCAACATGGTTCTGACTTCCGGCCAAATTCCAGTGAATCCGGCGACCGGTGAAGTCCCGGAAGATATCGCGGCACAGGCACGTCAGTCTCTGGAAAACGTCAAAGCCGTTGTCGAATCTTCTGGTCTGAAAGTGTCAGATATCGTGAAAATGACCGTGTTTGTGAAAGATCTGAACGACTTCGGCACCGTCAATGAAGTGTATGGTCAATTCTTCGATGAAAACCATGCCCCTTACCCGGCGCGTTCTTGCGTTGAGGTTGCCCGTCTGCCAAAAGACGTGAAAATCGAAATCGAAGCCATTGCTGTACGCAAAGCCTGATTCCGGTCAATCCCCGGGCTCTGATGCAAAAATGCGGATTTAACAATGCAATGAAAGAAAAAGACGGGTCCGGCCCGTCTTTTTTTGTGCGCAAATTTTATGGACGGAGTGATTCCAGCGTATGCTTATAGACTTCACTGAACCAGGCCGTAAAAGTTTCAGGGGATTGCGCCAGGCAAGCGGAGAGTTCCGCCTCTGGCCACCAGCGGTAAGCCATCACTTCATCCGCATTGGGCGCTAGAGCCAGAACCGGCGTTTCTGCAACCAGAACATAATCCAGTTCATGCTCAACTAAATCGTTATCCAGCGCTGCGCGGTAAATAAATCGGGCCACTTCCTCAAAGCTCGTCACGTCCTTGATCCCCAACTCTTCGTCCAGACGCCGTGATGCGGCCTGTTGCAGGCTTTCTCCCTCACGCGGATGAGAGCAACAGGTATTGGTCCACAAGCCGCCACTGTGGTACTTCCCCATCGCCCGCTGCTGCAGCAGAAACTCTCTGCCTGTTGCGGTTTCCCGGTACAAAAGCACCGAGAAAGCAAGATGCAACAAACCGTCCCGGTGAGCCTGCATTTTTTCAGCCAGCCCCAGATGCTCACCGGCCTGATTCACCAATATCACAAATTCCCGGCTCATGACTCACCTTTTCTGACGACAAAAACAAAGACAGGCCCAATGGCCTGTCTTCCTGACAATACAATCCGTGAAACGATTATTTGGCGGATCGGGCCGCAGCTTCAGCATTCAGCTCATCCAGCTTCGCGACCATCAGATCACGGCAACGCTCTGACAGCTCACGAATGTCTTCTTTGGTCATCCCTTCGGTCAAAACCGGTGGCATCACTTCAACAATCACCACACCATTGTTCCAGCGATTAAACTTTACATGGTCTGTGGTGCTGCACACAATCGGGACGACGGGTACGCCGGCACCAATCGCAGCATGAAACGCACCGGTTTTAAATGGCAGCAGACCACGGCCACGGGAGCGGGTTCCTTCCGGAAACATCCACACCGATACCTTTCGTTCTTTAATCTTTTCAACAACCTGTCCGATCGTCCCCATGGCTTTACTGCGGTTCGCGCGGTCAATCAGAATGTTGCCGGTCAGCCAGTACAGCTGGCCAAACAAAGGCATCCACAGCAGGCTCTTTTTACCGACCGTTACGGTACGCGGCAAAACTGCACCGGCAATGGTGAACAGATCGTAGTTATTCTGGTGGTTGCCGATGTGCACGCTCGGGCCGACTTCTTTGGCTGCATCTGCCACACGTAATTCCAGCCGAATGCCTAGGATACGGGACATTTTCGCGAATAAACGGGCAAACGTGTGAACATGTTTCGGGTTACGCGGGCTCAGCAGGCAATAACCACAACCGAACACAAACATGACGATGGCAAACAGCGCAAGTGCCAACAGTCGAAATACAGCAATCATCAAATTCTCCTCAGCGTACAAGCGTGCGCTAGTATACCCAGTCAAAGGGAAATTACATCCATAAAACGGCTTTTTTGTCGGATCCTGACACCAGTTCAAATGCCCCGGAGAAACAAAACAGGCCTCAGAAATGAGGCCTGCTTCATCACTTACAGCTCAGGGTGATCATCAGAGTTGATCATCGTCCTGATCCGGAGAGGTCATTTCATAGCTGGTGACCCGCTGCAGGCCACGCGGCAGCATCGCCCCGCGACGTCCGCGCTCACCGATGAAGTTCTCCAGATCCGCAGCTTTCAGTCCCAGCTTACGCTTACCGGCATACAGCGTCAGCTCACCGCCTGCTGGCAGTACCAGCAGATGCGACAAGAACTCTTCCCGAGATTTGGCTCGGGCAGCCGGAATATTGATGATCTTATTCCCTTTCCCTTTACCCAGCTGTGGCAGATCCTGGATCGGGAAGACCAGCATCCGGCCTTCATTGGTGATTGCCAGCACCTGATCTGATTTCAAATCCGAGATCGGCTGTGGCGGCATCACTTCACATTCAGCCGGAACACTCAGCAGCGCCTTACCATTCCGGTTCTTAGAAATCATGTCGCTGCCTTTACAGACAAAACCATAACCGGCATCAGACGCCATCAGCCAGTATTGCTCATCTTCCGGCATCAGAACCTGCCGTACACTGCTGCCTGGGGTAATGTTGAGACGACCGGTAACCGGCTCACCCTGACTGCGCGCAGACGGCAGCGAATGAGATTCCAGCGCATAACTTCGGCCGTCGCTGCCAATAAAGACGGCTGGCTGATTGCTTTTTCCGCGAGCGTGGCTGAGATAGCTGTCACCCGACTTATAATTCAGCGTGCTCGGATCCACCTCATGGCCTTTGGCATGACGAACCCAGCCCTTGTCAGACAACACCACGGTAATCGCTTCACTCGGAAGCAGATCGCGCTCAGTCATCGCCTTGGCTTCAGCACGCTCGACCAGCGGCGAGCGACGGTCATCACCGTATTTCTCAGCGTCGGCCAGCAGTTCTTTTTTCAGCAGGGTGTTCATGCGACGTTCAGAGCCCAGCAGCTGTTCCAGCTTCTCGCGCTCTTTATTCAGTTCGTCCTGCTCACCACGGATCTTAATCTCTTCCAGTTTGGCTAACTGGCGTAATTTAATCTCAAGAATCGCTTCCGCCTGAGTCGCACTCAGCCCGAAACGGCTCATCAGTTCTGCTTTCGGATCATCCTCAGTACGAATGATCTCAATCACTTCATCGATGTTGAGATAAGCAGCCAGCAAACCTTCCAGAATGTGCAGGCGGGCCAGCACTTTGTCCAGACGGTGCTGCAGACGGCGACGCACCGTCTCACGACGGAAGGTCAGCCATTCAGACAGAATCGTCACCAGACCTTTCACCTGCGGGCGTCCGTCCAGACCCAGCATATTCAGGTTGACCCGGAAACTTTTCTCCAGATCAGTCGACGCAAACAAATGCTCCATCAGTTGATCGCAGTCTACGCGGTTCGAGCGCGGCACGATCACAATCCGGGTCGGGTTCTCATGGTCCGACTCATCACGCAAGTCTTCCACCAGCGGCAATTTCTTCGCCCGCATCATCCCGGCAATCTGCTCCAGCAGTTTCGAACCGGAGACCTGATGCGGCAGCGCGGTGATAATGATTTCACCGTTGTCCTTGCTCCACACCGCACGCATTTTCACGCTGCCTTTCCCGGTGCGGTAAATCTTTTTCAGATCCTCTTTCGAAGACGTAATTTCCGCTTCCGTCGGATAATCCGGACCTTTGACGAACGTCATCAGCTCGTCCAGATCAGCATTCGGATGTTCGATCAGATGCACCACGGCATTGGCGACTTCACGGGCATTATGCGGCGGAATATCGGTTGCCATACCCACGGCAATCCCTGTGACACCATTGAGCAGGATGTGCGGCAGACGGGCCGGCAGCATCAGGGGTTCTTTCATGGTGCCGTCAAAGTTCGGGCCCCACTCGACCGTGCCCTGACCCAGCTCACTGAGCAGCACTTCAGAAAAACGTGACAGGCGCGATTCGGTATAACGCATGGCCGCGAACGATTTCGGGTCATCCGGTGCACCCCAGTTCCCCTGGCCGTCAACCAGCGGATAACGGTACGAGAACGGCTGCGCCATCAAAACCATGGCTTCATAACAGGCCGAGTCACCGTGCGGGTGATACTTACCCAGCACGTCACCCACGGTCCGAGCCGATTTCTTGTATTTGGCTGTGGCACTCAGACCCAGCTCAGACATTGCGTAAATGATCCGGCGCTGTACCGGTTTCAGGCCATCGCCGATAAACGGCAGGGCCCGGTCCATGATTACGTACATGGAGTAATTCAGATAGGCATCTTCAGTAAACTTTCGCAGCGGAAGCTGCTCGATACCTTCCATTGAGACATCAGTCATGGTGCTAAATCCGTGTTGTCCTCATTCCTGCCGGTCTGCCCGGCAGGAGGAAATCAGTCATGGGGTCGTCGGCTTACACGTCGACTTCGGCCAGATCACCTTTGGTCTGCAGCCAGCTGCGGCGGTCTTCAGAACGCTTTTTACACAGCAGCATATCCATCATCTGGTTGGTCTGCTCGTCGTCATCAATCGTCAGTTGCACCAGACGACGGGTATTCGGGTCCATCGTGGTTTCACGCAGCTGCATCGGGTTCATCTCACCCAGACCTTTGAAGCGCTGGACATTGACCTTTCCGCGCTTGCCGCTTAAGCGATCAAGAATGCCTTCTTTTTCAGCTTCATCCAGCGCGTAGTAAACCTCTTTGCCCAGATCGAGCCGGTACAGCGGCGGCATCGCAATATAAACGTGACCGGCGCGCACCAAGGCTTCAAAGTGCTTCATAAACAGCGCACACAGCAGGGTTGCGATGTGCAGACCATCCGAGTCAGCATCCGCCAGCACGCAGATTTTACCGTAGCGCAGGCCACTCAGATCATCACTGTCCGGGTCAATACCCAGCGCGACGGAAATATCGTGTACTTCCTGCGAGGCCAGTACCTGATCAGCAGAAACCTCCCAGGTATTCAGGATTTTACCGCGCAACGGCATGATGGCCTGATATTCACGGTCACGGGCCTGTTTGGCGGAACCGCCGGCCGAGTCCCCCTCCACCAGGAAAAGTTCGGTTCTTCTGAGATCCTGCTGCGAACAGTCAGCCAGTTTACCCGGCAGCGCCGGACCACTGGTGACTTTCTTCCGGACCACCTTTTTACTCGCACGCATCCGGCGATGGGCGTTGGCGATACAGATTTCAGCCAGTTGCTCCGCAATTTGCGGACGCTCATTCAGCCACAGACTGAAGGCATCTTTCACCACTCCGGAAACAAACGCAGCACACTGGCGAGACGAGAGGCGCTCTTTGGTCTGACCGGCAAACTGCGGATCCTGCATCTTCACTGAGAGCACATAAGCACAGCGGTCCCAGATATCTTCTGCCGTCAGCTTCACGCCGCGCGGCAGCAGATTTCGGAATTCACAGAATTCACGCATCGCATCCAGCAGGCCCTGACGCAGCCCGTTCACATGGGTGCCGCCCTGAGCCGTCGGGATCAGGTTGACGTAGCTTTCGGTAAGCAGCTCGCCGCCTTCCGGCAGCCAGACCACCGCCCAGTCAGCCGCTTCATTCTGACCGGAGAACACACCGGTAAACGGCGCTTCCGGCACTAACGGGTATTCTTTGACGGCTTCAAACAGATAATCGTTCAGGCCGTCTTCATAGCACCAGCGCAGTGTTTCGTTGGCAATCTTGTCGGTAAAGACGATTTCAAGACCGGGACACAGCACGGCCTTGGCTTTCAGCACGCTCTTCAGGCGACTGACCGAGAATTTCGGGCTGTCGAAGTATTTGGCATCCGGCCAGAAATGAACCCGGGTACCTTTGGCCCGACGGCCACAGGTATCAATCACTTCCAGTTCACTGACTTTGTCACCGTTCTCAAACGCGATCTGATAGACCTGACCGTCGCGCTTGACCGTGACTTCCACCCGTGTAGACAGGGCGTTCACCACGGAGATACCCACCCCGTGCAGCCCCCCGGAGAACTGGTAGTTTTTATTGGAGAATTTACCCCCGGCATGGAGTTTACACAGGATCAGTTCGACCCCTGATACCCCTTCTTCCGGGTGAATATCCACCGGCATCCCCCGGCCGTCATCGATTACTTCGAGCGACTGATCCTCATGCAGGATCACTTCGACTTTCCTGGCATGGCCAGCCAGTGCCTCGTCGACACTGTTGTCGATTACTTCCTGGCCCAGATGGTTCGGCCGTGCCGTGTCGGTGTACATGCCGGGGCGGCGGCGAACCGGCTCCAGGCCGTTCAGAACCTCAATGGCTCCGGCGTTATAGCTTTGGTCTGTCATAGATTCGGAAAGTTACGAGAAAATGTTGCCACAATAGTCAGTAACCTCAGCCTTGATGTCAAGCTGAGGCTGGCTGAGACCTGATGAATCATGCGTGCCCCAGAGCACGCTGCGAAACAGTTATAAACCTAAAAAGCGGACGATATCGGCGGGATAGCGATTAAATCCGATGAAACTGTGATCCCCTTCCGGTTCTACCGTCTGACGACAGGCTGCGTATTTTTCCACCGCCTGGCGGTAATCGAGCACTTCATCCCCTTCCTGCTGCAGCAACCACAACAGTTCGGGATGACTCAGTTGCCCGATCTCCAGCGCTTTCAGCTCATCCATATGATGCGGCGCCAGGGAATACACTTCGTCAGTATAGGGGTTCATCTGCTCACCCAAGTAATCCATCAACAGTTCAAAAGGCTTCACGGCGGGATTCACCAGCACCGCAGGTAATCCGTGTCGCTGGCTGAGCCAGGTCGCCAGATAGCCGCCCAGAGAACTGCCGACCAACCCAATCCGGTATGTCGGCTTCAGATGAGTAACTAATGTATCAATAAACTGCGCTGCCTGGCTTGGATAGCAGGGCAGTTGTGGGATCTCGACCCGGATGTCCGGGCGCTCAGCCCGGCAGTAATCCGCCATCTGCTGAGCTTTCATCGATTGGGGAGAACTGTTGAAACCGTGAAGATAAAGCAGCAGTGCGTCCATCAGTAACCCGCCGCATCAAACTGGGGTGAGAAAGAACGCTTGCGTACCCGCTCGATCCGGGTGTCAATTTCACCGGTTGGCATCAATGCCAGCCAGCGCCAGCCCGGATTCGACTGGTCCAGTGCAAAATCATGGGAATCAGGCATAAACTGAATACAGGTCGACGGTGTTGCCAGCACGCGGACGCCCTGATGCAGCACATCCAGCTCCTGATGAATATGGCCGCACAACACAGCTTTCACTTGCGGAAAACGCGAAATCACCTGCCAGAACGCCGCATTGTTTTTCAGCTGATGCTGATCCAGCCAGCGGCTGCCGGCCGGCAGCGGATGGTGATGCAACAGAACCAGTGCGTGACGGTCCGGCTCGGCAGTCAGCGCCTGCGCCAGCATCGCCAGCTGCGCCTCGCTCAGTTCACCGTGCGGCACACCAACAACCTGGCTGTCGAGCAAAATGACCTGCCAGTGCTCACCCGCCAGCACCTGATCACAGGCTTTGATCTGCGGGGAAGGCAGCACACTCTTCATACTTGGCTGATAATCATGATTCCCGGGTAACCAGAAGCATGGCTGTGCCCAGCGGCCGATCCCGTCGGCAAAGCGCTGATATGATTCCGGGGTGTGATCCTGAGAGATATCGCCGGTGGCGATAATGGCATCAAACGGACGTGACTGTGCCGCCACTTCATCAAGCACGGCATGAAAACTGTCTTTCGTTGCGACACCCAGCAGACTACCGGTCTCATCCGCAAATAGATGGGTATCGGTCAGTTGCAGCAACAGTACACTATCTGAATTTTTCTGCGGCAGAGAATAGGTCTGCAAAACGTCAAAACCTTGTTGAATAAAGTCGTTAATAAACCGATTGCTTACTCAGGCCATTCCTGAGGCAGTAAGCCAGCCAATCTCCCAAGAAGCGATTGACCTGATGTTTCTCATCTTTCTGGTGCATCCGCAAATTAGGGTAATCATACCTTGGCTTCAAACGCGAAATCTGCTGAATGGAACACACTTCTGCCACCCTGGCGTCATGGTATAAACGGACGGTAAAGGTCGGGATCAGGTAATCCGGCAAACCACTGTCGGTTTCCATTTTCAGCTGGATCAATGTCGTGTAGCGAGTTGACTCCAGAATACGCAGCTTATAATCATGGCTGCCAACCTGATAGGCGCACTCCTCCCCCACTGCCTCACTTTTTGGCAGCAATGGAAGCAGCTTCGCATAATTGGTTTCATATAACCGCATGATGCCTGCAAGATCGACGGTGTACCTTTTGTGACTCACTTCCCTTCCTTCGCCCATTCGGCCTGTAACTGCTGATAGTGTAGCTGCAACCATTGTAGCGCAATGATGCTGGCTGCATTTTCTATTTTACCAGACGTCACCCAGTCATAAGCCTGCTGGCGGCTGACCACATGAACGCGGATATCCTCACCTTCATCTTCCAGCCCGTGAATCCCCTGTGCAAGACGACTGTCGACACAACCGGCATACACACTCAGGGTTTCCGAACAGCCCCCGGAGCTGGACAAATAGCGGGTGATATAGTTCATCTGGCCGACATCCAGCCCGGCTTCCTCAACGGCTTCGCGGCTGACTACGGCTTCTGCGCTCTCACCCGGCTCGATCATGCCCGCAACAATTTCCATCTGCCAGGGCTGACAGTCCCCGGCCAGTGCCCCAATCCGGAACTGTTCAATCAGAACCACCTGATCCCGGACCGGATCATAGGGTAACAAAGCTGCGGCATGGCCCCGGTCCAGCATTTCCCGGGTCAGAGGCTGGCTCCAGCCACCGGCAAAGAGGCGATGGCGAAAATGAAAAGCCTTTAACCGGAAAAAGCCCTGATAACGCACTTCTTCCTCCGTGATTTCCACATCGGTCAGGCCCAGCGTTCCGGGACCATCGGTCAATTGCTCCGGCATTTGTATTCTCCTTCAGCGCAACGTCTTCACCGCTTAGTCGCCAGAAAGGCTCACATTCGGCCAAAACGCCATTTTTTCATTCATCCCAGTGATGAGGCAATGGGTAAACTCAACTTTTTTGATAAATGTTGCAGATTTTTTTAACCTGACGCGAAATTGAGCCATGATTCAGTATGAGACGATGGTAAGCTGTATGAACAACCGTGTCACACTTGTGAAAACTTGCTGAACCATCATAAATTTTTTCGCTATCATTGCGACATCACGTCAAAAAGATTGCAATTACAATCAAGTAAAAGCGTGTTCTATGGTTAGAATTGCGCAAAAAAATCACAATTGATCAGTTTCAAGCAAGGTATCATCAGGTAAACTGAACGTTGCACATTATTTGTCAGGACTTCAGGAAAAGCATTCATGAAAAAATTGCTTCCGCTATATCTCGGCCTAGCACTGGGTGGACTCAGCCCTTTTGCGATGGCTGACGATCTTGCCGATATCTACGAACAGGCCAAACAGAACGACCCTCAGCTGCTCCGGGCCGCGGCTGATAAAGATACCGCTTTCGAAGCGATTAATTCATCCCGCAGTGCACTGTTGCCAGAAATCAATCTGACTGCCGGTTTACAGGCAACCCGTCTGGATTCCAAAGATGAAGGATTCAAAGGCGGCCTGAGTCTGACTCAGTCCCTGTATAACCGTGCAAGCTGGGTCAACCTGGACATCAGCGAAAAGCAGGCCCGTCAGACGGATGCCAGCTATGCTGCAACCAAGCAAAGCCTGATTCTGCGTGTATCCACCGCTTATTTCTCTGTACTGAGAGCCATGGACGATCTGGAATTCGTCCGTGCCGAAAAGGCCGCAGTCGGCCGCCAGCTGGAGCAGACTAAGCAGCGTTTTGAAGTCGGACTTTCCGCGATTACAGACGTGCATGATGCACAGGCTCAGTATGACAGCGTCCTGGCTGATGAAATCCTGAAAGAAAACGCGCTGACCAACAGTTATGAAGACCTGCGTGAAATTACCGGTCAGGCGCATAAAGATCTGCTGGTGCTGGATACCCAGCGTTTCTCGGCCAGCCGCCCGAATAACGCAGTTACAACTCTGCTGACCAATGCAGAAAGTCAGAACCTGAACCTGCTCAATGCCCGTATCGCGCAAGATGTTGCCCGCGATCAGATTGCACTGGCAGAATCAGGACATCTGCCAACCCTGAGCTTTGATGCGGGTTACAGCTACGACGAGATGCAGCAGGGCGGCAACATTGATCAGGGCATCCTGAGTGCCGGTATTAACCTGAAACTGCCGGTTTACACCGGCGGCCGGGTTACATCTGAAGTAAAACAGGCTCAGTACTCCTATGTTTCAATCAGCGAAACGCTGGAAGAAACCTATCGTGGTGTGGTGAAAAATGTCCGCGCTTCCTATAACAACATCAATGCTTCGATTGGTGCCCTGAAGGCCTACGAACAGTCTGTCGTTTCAGCCCGTTCAGCCCTGGAAGCGACTGAAGCCGGTTTTGACGTGGGTACACGGACGATCGTTGACGTACTGGATGCAACCCGCCGTCTGTACGATGCCAACCGGCAGTTGTCCAATGCCCGTTATGATTACATCCTGAGCCAGCTGCAACTGAAGCAGGCTGTCGGTTCTCTGAATGAACAGGACATTCTGGATGTCAATCAGGGTCTGATCCCGGCCAAGAAGAAATAATTCGGAACTCCGATATCCGATACAAAAAAAGCGCCTTGAGGGCGCTTTTTTATTGTGTGCACAATGCGTTGGCGGCAGTTAACCTTTACCGCCGCGGATCGCTTCAATGATTTCCGTGGTTGAGCAACCGTCCTCGAAATTGAGTACACGGACTTCGCCACCATTCGCAATCACTTCACGGCCACCGGCAATCTGCTCTGGTTTGTAATCACCACCTTTCACCAGCAGGTCCGGCAGGATTTCGCTGATCAGACGCTGTGGCGTTTCCTCGGTAAAAGGCACCACCCAGTCCACCGCAGCCAGACCCGCCAGCACGGCCATCCGGCGATCTTCCGGATTCACCGGACGTCCCGGACCTTTCAGCGCACGGACAGAACTGTCAGCATTCACCGCGACAATCAGACGATCTCCCAGCTTGGCCGCTTCGTTCAGATAAGCAACATGACCGGCATGCAGGATATCGAAGCAGCCATTCGTCATGACCACTTTCTCCCCCCGTGCCTTCGCTGCATTCATCGCCAGCTTCAGCTGACTCTCGGTCATCACACCAAAGCCACTGTCCTGACTGCCGTGAATTGCATTGGTCAGTTCAATTGTCGACAGTGTGGAGGTTCCCAGTTTACCCACCACAACACCTGCTGCGGCATTCGCCAGCTTACAGGCATCCGACAGGGATTTGCCCGCCGCCAGCGAGGCAGCCAGGACCGAAATCACGGTATCACCGGCACCGGTCACATCATAAACTTCTTTTGCCTGCGTCGGCATGTGCAGCGGTTCCTGACCTTTTTGCAGTAAGGTCATTCCATGCTCGCTGCGCGTCACCAGCAGTGCTTCAAGTTCGTACTGGTCGATCAGGGCAAAACCTTTTTCCACCAGCGCTTCATCTGTGCTTGCCTTTCCGGCAACGGCTTCAAACTCAGACAGGTTTGGCGTCAGCATGGTCGCACCACGGTAACGCTCAAAGTCTGTGCCTTTCGGATCGATCAGCACAGGAACGCCGCTGCGACGACCCAGCTCAATCATGGCACGGACATGCTCCAGTGCACCCTTGGCATAATCAGACAGAATCATCGCTTTAACATTCGGCAGCGACTGCTCCAGACGCGGCAGGATCAGATCCGCATCCACATCATGGAAACCTTCTTCAAAATCGAGGCGGATCAACTGCTGACCACGGCTCATCACCCGCAGCTTGGTGATCGTCGGGTAATCCGGCAGGGAGACAAAGTCACAACGGACTTTCAGCGAGGACAGCTTTTCATTCAATGCACGCGCAGCATCATCAATGCCGGTCAGACCGACCAGACGCGCCTTGCCGCCCAGCGCTGCAATATTCATAGCCACGTTGGCCGCGCCGCCCGGACGTTCTTCAATCTGGTCCACTTTCACAACCGGAACCGGCGCTTCAGGTGAAATCCGTCCTGTCGGGCCAGTCCAGTAGCGATCGAGCATCACATCACCCACAACCAGCACACTGGCTTGGTCATAATCAGGCAGTGTCAGTTTCATTCTTCTCTCCGGAACGGTAAAAACTGCGAAATACTATCATAAAAGCCTGTACGGCATACACCGGGGGAATACCGCCGGGATCAGGTTAACACTCGATTACACCTGCGATGAAACCTCAAAAATTTGCTGCCACAGATGGGTGACCACATCGCGTTCCGCCGCGAATTCTCCCTCATCCACATAAGCATCCTGCCCCAGGAGGTTCAGACGATGAATTTCATCCCGCAGCGTACAGTACGCCTGAATCAGCGCCTGCGCCTGTTCGGGTGCCATCACGCCTTTGGCTGCCATCGTTTCAAACAGACGGATATTGTCAGACCAGCGGGTCAGCGCAGGCTGCTGGGCACAGTGACACAGCACCAGATACTGCGTGATGAACTCAATATCGGTGATCCCGCCCGGGTCTTGTTTCAAGCCAAACTGGCCCGCCTTTCTCCGGCCGAGATGCTGCCGCATTTTCTCACGCATCTCCACCACAGCCTGACGCAGCGTCTCAGCATCCCTGGGCTGAGAGAGGATCCCGGCTCGAACCTGATCGAAACCCGGTCTGAGCACATCGTCACCGTATACCATCCGGGCACGCACCAGTGCCTGATGTTCCCAGGTCCAGGCTTCGTTAGCCTGATATTCGGCAAATGCATCCAGCGGACTGACCAGCAGCCCGGAAGCGCCGGAAGGACGCAGCCGGATATCAACTTCATACAGCACACCGGATGCTGTCCGGGTTGAAAACAGGTGGACGATTCGCTGGGTCAGACGCAGATAGAACTGGCGGCCATCAATAGCCTTCTCACCAGTGGTATATACATCCGCCGGACAGTCGTGCAGGAACACCAGATCCAGATCAGAGCCGTACCCCAGCTCAATCCCGCCGAGTTTGCCGTAACCGATCACGCCGAATCCCGTGCCGCGACGCTCCGCCAGGTGCGACGGCTCACCATATTTGGCCACCATCTGCAGCCAGGCCTGTTTCACCACAGCGCCGATGATCGCCTCAGCCAGATAAGTCAGGTGATCACTCACTTTCATCAGCGGCAGCACCCCCGCGATATCCGCTGCAGCAATGCGCAAGAGCTGCGCCTGCTTGAACTGGCGGATCGCTTCCATCTGCTGCTCCATATCTTCTTCCGGGATCCGTGCCAGATATTCCTGCAGCTCAGCCTGATACTGATCCAGCGGCACCGGATGATAAAGGTGCTGCGGATCCAGCAGTTCATCGAGCAGAATCGGATACTGAGCCAGCTGCTCAGCCACCATTGAGCTGGCCGCACAAAGACGGACCAGATGATCCAGTGCGCCCGGATGTTCACTCAGCAGTTCCAGATACGTGGTCCGGGTCGCGATCCGGACTATCAACTGGCTAATCCGCGACAGCACCAGCGCGGCATCGTCCCGGGTGACGATACGGGCGAAGACTTCCGGCATCAGGCGTGCCAGTACCTCACGGCCACGCGGTCCGATCGTCCGCTTCGACAGTTCCTCTTTCAACCGGGTCAGCACTGCCACCTGATCTTCAATGTCTGGTGCTGCGACATCACTGAGTACCGCAACGAGCATTTCCTCATCTTCAATCAGAGTCCAGAGCTCGTGATAAGGCTGCGCCGCCGCATCATGACTGTCTTCCTCATCCGCGCCGACAATATCCTCAAACACCCGGTGAATGGCTGCCATGTGCCGGTGTATCTCTGCCGAGAGTGCCACCCAGTCGGCATAACCCATCGCCGTTGCCAGCCGGATCTGATCCAATTCCGTGTCCGGCAACGTTTGAGTCTGTTTGTCGTGAATGGCTTGCAGCAGATTTTCCAGACGGCGAAGGAAAGCATACCCCTGTGTCAGTTGCTCAACCTGTGTTTCAGGCAGCAACGTCAGCGCATTCACCGCCGCCAGCGTTTCTCTCAGCCCGCGCTGCCGCAATGAAGGCTCCCGCCCTCCCCGGATCAGCTGAAATGACTGCGCGATAAACTCCACTTCCCGGATCCCGCCGGGCCCCAGCTTGATATTGTTGGTCAGGCCGCGACGGCGGACTTCCGAACTGATCATAGACTTCATCCGCCGCAGCGACTGAATGGCACTGAAATCGATATAGCGGCGAAACACGAATGGCCGCAGCATCTGGCGGAGCGTCTGATAATGTTCAGCACTTTCGTCACCCATCACCTTCGCTTTGATCATGGCGTAACGCTCCCAGTCACGTCCCTGTTCCTGATAGTAATCTTCAAGAGCAGCGTAACTCATGACCAGAGGGCCGCTGTCGCCGAACGGGCGCAGGCGCATGTCGACCCGGTAACAGAATCCGTCGACCGTCTGCTGATCCAGCGCCTTGATCAACCGCTGACCGAGACGGGTAAAGAACTGGGCATTCGCCAGGCTGCGTCGTCCGCCCTGCGTTTCACCGTTTTCCGGATAGGTAAAGATCAGATCAATGTCAGATGAAAAATTCAGCTCGCCGCCACCCAGTTTGCCCATCCCCAGGATCAGCATCGGCTGAGGGACACCGTCCGCGCTGCATGGCGTTCCGAATTCCTGACAGCACTGGGCATAGAGCCAGTGATAAGCTTCCATAATCAGCGCTTCTGCCAGACGGGAAAGATGCGACAGGCTCTGATCCAGCGTTTCCCGCTGAGTAAAATCCCGCCAGGCAATCCAGACCATTTCGCGACGCCGGAAACCACGCAGCACCCGTAATAAAGCGGCCTCATCGGTTACAGCAGACAACAGTTCCCGCAGCGCTTCACGATAGCAGTCGGCACGCTCCGCCTGCTCCAGCTGTTGCGCCAGCCAGGGCAACAACGTGGGATCCTGAATCAACGAAGCCTGTATGAAATCGCTCAGCCCCAATACCTGATTCAGTTCGTCCTGCCATGTTGATGGCCATTGTGCCAGTTGATCAGGGTGCGCTTGCTGTAGCTTTTCCATCGCCCTTTCAGTGGCGTGTTGAAGGCGTGCGTGTGTCATATTCATTCCTTGGCAAGTGGTAAGGGCTGTCCACCCAACGTCGCAGTATTTGACATCTTCCGACTAAGATAACGGATCAGGGCATTGAGGCCCATCAAAAGAACGCCCACCAAATTGGCGGGCGCTGTCAGTCGAGTCAGAGGGGTTAGGTCCGTCAGATCCGAAAGGCCTGAATTTTTTGTTCCAGATCTGCCGAGTGCCCCTTCATCGTATCCGCGGTCTCCGTCAGTTCGGTCACCACCACGACAGAAGCTTCAACCAGCTCTCTGACATTATTCAGGTTCTGATTCATTTCCTCGGCAACCGCACTCTGCTGTTCAGACGCAGATGCAATCTGGAAATTCATGTCATTGATCCGCTGAACCTGTTCGACAATCTTATCGAGTTCACCGCCGGCACTGGTCACCAGATCGACCCCTTCGGCCGCCTCAACCACACTTTGCTCCATCAGGCCGACCGCCTGTTTGGCGCTGTCCTGCAGCTGACCAATCATCTCCTGAATTTCCACCGTCGCTGTCTGGGTCCGCTGTGCCAGATTCCGGACTTCATCGGCCACGACCGCAAAGCCGCGTCCGGCATCACCGGCGCGGGCAGCTTCAATCGCCGCATTCAGTGCCAGCAGGTTCGTCTGTTCGGAAATGCCCTGAATGGTGACAATCACAGTGCCAATTTGCTCCACCCGGGTTTCAACCTGGCTGACGGCCTCGGCCGATGCCCGGATATCGGTCGACAGCTGATCAATCGTGGTAATGGTTTTCGCCACAAACTGCTGTCCCTGATTGGCCTGAGCGGCAGTACCTTCCGTGGCTCCTGAAGCTTCGCGGGCATTTTCTGCCACGGTCTGAACCGTAGAGGTCATCTCGCTCATAGCCGAGGCCAGTTGGTCTATTTCGTGGAATTCTTCCTGCGCTGATTCTTTGGTTTCCTGCATGCTGACAGACATCATATCGGCCAGTTCAGTCAGCTCTGTGGAAGCGGCGCGCTGATTCCGGATTACCTCACTGAGCTGAATCCGTGTCCGTTCCAGTTCACGGGCCAGATCGCCGTATTCATCCTGACAATCCATCACCACCGGCTGAGAAAAGTCCCGGTTTGCCATACGCTTGATTGCTTCGGCCAGATAACCGGTCTGGCGCAACATGAGGCTGGCAGCCCCCAGCAACAGCACCATGAAAGCCACAATCATTGCGGCGGTCTGCCAGGCAATCTGCACCATGTAAGCACTGTAATAACTGTCGGCTTCTGCACCGGACTGTGACGCAACGATCAGCCAGCGGGTCCCGGCCACCGGCACGGCATATTCAAAACGCTTGCCGTCCCCGAGTGTCAGCGCCTGTGCGGCAGTCAGCCGCGCCAGTTGCGCCCCCAGCGCCTGACCACTGTCTGTCTGCGCCGTTAAACCGTTGAGCTGCTTTGTGGCCGGATGTCCGTTCACCTGACCATTAGCGGTATTCACCAGATAGGTATAAGCACCGTCCTGCCCCTTTTGCGCTTCAATGACCGACACAGCCTGCTGCAGTCCCGCATCCCCCTGAGCGAATAAAACCGACAGCATCGCAGCCTGATTCAGCGCCTGCTCTCTGGCCTGCTCTTTCTGAATGTCGACAACCGACTGATAAAACGTCCGGGCATCCCACAACTGTTTCCCTATCAGTAAAACCGTACTGAACACCATGAGTAAAACCAGTTTGGGGACGAGTCTGATGTTGCTGATTCCCTTTTCCCAGGGCTTGAAAACCATTTCAACCATATTGGATGGATCTCCTTTGTCTTAGCCAGCGGTTCGATCCTCGAACGCTTGATGCCTGCCTGGCTGCAAGGAGCCAGTGTTATTTTTAGTGAAGACAGGCCTGAATCTGCTCAAAACAAACTTGCAATTCACTCGGCAACACCAGTAAATTCAACTTGCTAGCGGTACCGAATATCATAATATGCCTGCTATAAATAACTAAAATTGAATGATGAAAAAGATCGATGGCGTCAAACATGAACTGAATCCGATGAGCCTGGTTGCGCTCATCTTGTCTTTCGTGTCTCTTGCACTGGTCTCCAGTCTGTTTTTTATTCCGCGCAATGACAGGATATATACCCTGTTTGTCACCATAGATACCCTGATTTGTCTGTTTTTCTGGCTCCAGCTCACCGCCGATCTGGTGAGAAGCCAAAGTAAAAGCGACTATCTGAAAAAACACTGGCCCGATTTCCTTGCCAGTATTCCCATCATTGAGCCGTTACGCTTTATGCGGGTCATCCAGATTTTCAGGGTCCTCCGGCTGCTTCGATCCGGTCAGCAGATCCTGCAGCACATCATGGCTTATCGCCGGGAAGCCACCCTCGCAACTATTTTTCTGTTGCTCACTGTACTAGTTACCGTTGGTTCCTCTTTGATCCTCATCATTGAAAGCAAAGATCCGAACGCCAATATACTCAGTGCAGATGATGCCCTGTGGTGGGTGTTTGTGACGATTTCAACCGTGGGATACGGCGACCACTATCCGGTTACCACGCTGGGAAAACTGCTGGCCACCGTCATTATTACCTGTGGTGTCGGTTTATTTGGTATGGTCGCCGGTCTGATCAGCTCTTTCGTTTCAGAACCGGGAAAGCACGCACCGCCCAGACATCCGCATGATCAGGTTCACTGGGATAAAGTGTTACATAACCAGAAAGTCTTACTGGATCGCATCAGTTCGCTAGAAAGCAGGCTTGCCGAAGCCACAAGGCAGGCAGAACGCAGGCAACAAAAAACGCCTTCCCCTCTCACCGACACGAATCTGTCGGATGAAAAGACAAGGCGTTCGTCACCGGACACGGACTGAGCCGGGTCGGACAGGAAAAAAGATTAAGGCCAGTAAGGCTGCTGTGCCAGCCCGATTTGCCGGCTCTGATCCATGGCATGCAGCAGGGAGTCTTCCTTGCGGTGCAGCCATTTATCAATTTGCTTGCGGTCCTCTTCTTCCTCAAACTCAGGCTGCAGCACCCGAATCGGTTCAAGCTGACGCAAATCTTCCATCCCCTGAAGCACATCCAGCCACGGGCTTCGGAACACATCGCGACGTTCCGCATCATATAAAGATGCAAAACACAATCCACCAACCAGATTCCGAAGCAGACGGGGCTGTTGATCGAGATAGTCCGCCCGGCTGAGCGCCCGCTGGGCACCAAAGGCGTCGCCCAGCTCTTCCCAGGCTTTTGCCAAAGCTGAATCAGCAAACGCTTTTGCAGATGCCGCCAGCCGCTCTCTGGCCTTTTCATCCAGAAACGGCTGCCAGCCCCGGCTCAGCAGCCAGCTGCTGAGATTCAGAAGCAAATTACAGTACCGTGATGAGTGCAGCAGACGCAGGACATCATCGGGTTCAGGCAATTCTTCCTGCCGCTCTTTCAGCTGTTTCACCAAAGCTTTACGGGCATTGAGCTTTTTCAGGGCATGGCCTTTCTCGGCGAGCCAGCGATCCAGCGCTCCGGCTTCTTCCAGCCAGTCCAGCTCGCCTTCCAGCCAGCTCAGCTCCTGACGCAACTGCGCACTGGCACGACGGGGGATCATACTGCCGAACACCACCAAAGTCTGACGGATCAGCGAAATCGCCTGACTGATCTGAGTCAGTGCCGCCAGTTCCTGGCGCTCAACATAAATCTGTTCGTGGTAATGCCACTGTTCTAAGGCATGCTCCAGCGAAATCATCAGTGCCTGCTCAGCACTGGCATCCGCGTGAAGCGGGACGTAGGACAAAGGTTTCACCGCATCGCCGGCATAATCTGCCGCCAGACGGTAACCCCGGGCAGCTTTGCTCAGGTTACCCAGCCGGATTCCGCCGACATCACACAGCTCACGGGCCAGCGTGAACAATGCATCGGTCTGGCCGGATTTCAGCTCCAGCTCGACTTCACAAATCGGTTCACTGCGATCACCGGCGCGGACTTCGCCCTGATCAAAAGCCAGCTCGATCTGGCTGCCGTCCGGCATCGCGACCAGCCACTGCTGCCGCTCAAAGTCGGTCGAGAATAAAGGCGCGATCTGTTCAGAAATGGCGGCAATCTCGAAATGTGCCGGCCAGGCATCGGCAGGGTGTAAAGATAAGTCCGGCTGCGGGCCGTTCAGTTCAGCATTATACTCAGGCCGCTGGTGCAGTCCGGCAACAACACGTCCTGCTGTCTTGAGGGTCTGAATGTAGACATCATCAATCCGGCGAACCCGCAGGCCGATGTCATGCTGACGAAGAATTTGCTCAGGGGTATCGAAATAAATGTTACCCAGTCGCTTACTGCTTTGCTGCAAGATTTTGGCTTTGGCAATTTTTCGCAGTAGATGACTCGAAAATTCCGCTGAGACGAAAAACTTCAGTTCTATCTCGGTTTCCATAATTGTCCCTATAAACGGTAGCCAGCCAAGGATATTTGCTAATCTTGCCGGGAGCAAGCAGGAAATCTCCCCAAATAGCAGCACAAAATGTGTTTCCCTGTACTACGTTATACGTTACCATGCGCGCCACAGGGCCTGTTGACCTTTGGATTATTTGTTCTGTTCAGTGCTGAAATAAGCGCTAATCAAGGCACGAATCATGGAGTTTAGTGCGCTAAATAAATGATGAGTAACGCAGTGAAGCGCTTGTTCAGCTCAGAAAGAGCTGAGACAACTATTCCGCTTCATTCCGTGAATCAGGTTTATCCGGCAGCACCTCCTTTCAGCCTTAACCGACGCGACATCTGATCGCTTACGGAACGGGAGTCCAAACCTCAGCAGGCTCAGATTCATCGCTCAAGATTTCGCCTTTATCACAGGTATCTTTAGGTTGATCGGCTATGCCAGTAAATACAATCATGGGGCTCTTTGCTAAATCCCCAATCAAACCGTTGCAACGCCATATCACGCGTGTCAACGAATGTTGTGAATTGCTTGTTCCGTTTTTTGAAGCGTGCCACGCCAAGGAATGGGAAAAAGCCGGACAGTACCGTGAGCAAATCTCGCAGCTTGAAAAAGATGCGGACGTGCTGAAACGTGAAATCCGTCTCAAGCTCCCGCGCGGCCTCTTCATGCCAGTCGACCGGACTGACATGCTGGACCTGCTGACTCAGCAGGATAAACTCGCTAACCTCGCCAAGGATATCGCAGGGCGCGTCTACGGACGTCAGCTAGACATCCCTGAGAACCTTTACGCAAACTTTCTCGCCTATGTTCAACGCTGCCTTGATGCCGCCAATCAGGCCAGTCGCGTCATCCATGAACTGGATGAACTGCTGGAAACCGGTTTCAAAGGCCGTGAAGTCACGCTGGTTGCTGAAATGATTAACCAGCTTGATGTCATCGAAGACGATACCGACAGTATGCAGGTCACCCTGCGTCAGCAATTACGCAAGGTTGAAGACCAGTACAATCCTGTCGATGTCATGTTCATGTACAAGATCCTCGAATGGGTCGGCGGCATTGCCGATCAGGCTCAACGCGTCGGATCTCGTCTCGAAATTATGCTATCCCGCTCATAACGAGCAACGGTAATAAAAACAAGGTTTTACAATGGAAATCCTGGCTAATTATGGCACCGTGATTATCATGGTGGCGGCCCTTTTTGGCTTTCTTATGGCGATTGGTATTGGTGCCAATGACGTCGCAAACGCAATGGGAACCTCGGTTGGTTCCAAAGCGCTGACGGTCAAACAGGCGATTTTTATCGCGATGATCTTTGAGTTTGCCGGTGCCTACCTGGCAGGCGGCGAAGTCACAGACACAATCCGGAAAGGGGTGATTGAAACCTCTCACTATGCGGCCCAGCCTGAAATCCTGGTTTACGGGATGATGTCAGCGCTGCTGGCAGCCGGTTCATGGCTGCTGTTGGCGTCCTACATGGGCTGGCCGGTCTCGACCACTCACTCCATCATCGGTGCCATCATCGGTTTTGCGTGTGTGTCAGTCGGCACTGAAGCCGTTGACTGGGCTTCAGTCCAGGGCATCGTCGGCAGCTGGATCGTGACCCCGCTGATCTCGGGTATTTTCGCATACGTGATTTTCATCAGTGCCCAGCGTCTGATCTTTGATACCGATAATCCGCTGATCAACGCCAAGCGTTTTGTGCCTGTCTATATGTTCATTACCGCGATGGTGATCGCGCTGGTGACCATCAAGAAAGGTCTGAAGCACGTGGGTCTGCATCTGAGCACCACAGAAGCCTGGCTGGCGTCTGTTGCAGTCTCTCTGGTCGTTATGGCCTTTGGTTACCTGTACATCCGCCGTAACTATCAGGATGCAGAGCAATCTTCCGGCACCAATGGCTATGCGGGTGTAGAGCGTGTATTCAGCCTGCTGATGGTCGTGACGGCCTGTGCCATGGCCTTTGCGCACGGTTCAAACGACGTAGCAAACGCAATTGGCCCGCTGTCTGCGGTTGTTTCAACCGTTGAGCACATGGGTCAACTGTCTGAGAAAAGTGCCATTGCATGGTGGATCCTACCGCTGGGTGGTTTTGGTATCGTTGTCGGTCTGGCAACCCTGGGCCACAAAGTTATGGCTACCGTAGGTACCGGGATTACCGAACTGACGCCAAGCCGTGGTTTCGCTGCACAGCTGGCAACCGCTTCAACGGTTGTCCTGGCATCGGGCACCGGCCTGCCGATTTCAACCACCCAAACACTGGTGGGTGCAGTCCTGGGTGTTGGCTTTGCCCGTGGTATTGCTGCACTGAATCTGGGCGTGGTCCGTAATATCGTGGCCTCCTGGATCATCACCCTGCCTGCGGGTGCGCTGCTGTCAGTCATTTTCTTCTACGTAATGCAAGCGGCTTTTGGCTGATTTCAGTCAACCTTCGGTAAACTTTGCCAAAAAGTAGCACAAGGTCAAAAGAGGGAGGCAATGCCTCCCTCTTCGCTTGCGCCATTGGCGCAAAATTCTTAGTATCTGTGCTCCATCGATTAACCAAGCTCCTTCAAGGATCTCAGTGTGAAGCAACTTATCCGCTTAGTTTTTGCCGCTGTCACTGTGCTGATGACAGCGCAGGTACACGCTCAGCAGGTGCGTTATATCTCCGATGACTTGTTTACTTACATGCATCGCGGACCAAGCACGCAATATAAAATTTTAGGCAGCGTGAACTCCGGTACGAAAGTGACCGTGCTGGAAACAAACCGGGAAACTGGGTTTGTCAAAGTGACTGATGATCGCGGCCGTACCGGTTGGGTCAGCAGTGATTACATTTCCAATCAGGTTGGTTTGAAAGAGCGCTTACCGAAGCTCGAAAAAGAGCTGAGCGAAGTGAAAAAAGCGCTGGCGAACGCCAGAAAATCCAGCGATGAACGCAATGCAACCCTTCAGTCTTCACTGGAAAGCCGCAGTACGCAAATCTCCGAGCTGGAAGAACGCAATACCAAGCTGAATGAACAACTGTCTACCTCTCAGTCAGAAATCCGCGAACTACGCGCCAAACTGGATACTCAGGCAGATGACCTGCTGATGAAGTGGTTTACCTACGGCGGTATGGTTGCCGGTGGTGGTCTGCTGTTCGGCCTGATCCTGCCGCACCTGATCCCGCGTCGTAAAAAGCGCAATAACGGCTGGGCGTAATCCCCGACGGTTCCCCCGAATCAAAAAAGGCAGCCCCGGCTGCCTTTTTTCTGTCTGCGATAATGTGCCTGAGATGCGTTGTTTTCTATTTTAACCTGCCGGCCACTGCGACAGTGCTGCCATCTCAAATCGTGTATTCTCAAAGTTCAGTACCACCTTCCGGGACTCAATCCGCTCCAGCGTCACACCAGGGGCAATTTCATCCCCTTCATAGGCTTCACGGCCATTCACTTTGATCCAGCGGCTGTTGGCACTTGAAGAGTAGATATGCGTCTGCAGGTCAATGGCCGGCAAACGTTTCTGGACCTGTCGCGGCAGATCGGCGACGGTCATGACGTCTTCATCCGGCGCTGCAGAGACTTCCGGCTGAGCTGCGCGATTGGCAACGGCCCGTTCATCAATCAGCGATGGTTGCTTGTCTTCCTGATCCGTGGCCTCAATCGCCTGGTGCAGCCGACTGGCCAGCTCAGGAGACAGCCCGGAAAGATCCAGTTTATCCAGATCCCAGCTGTTTTGCTGACGGTCTGCAATATCACCTTCCGGCGAAACCTCGTGGACGACCGGCTCCGACGGCACCGGAGACGGACCAGTCGCCACTGTATATCCGGCTGACGTCAGATCCGGCAAAGATTCCGTGACCAGCCGGGGCATCGGCAGAAAAGTCACCGCATAGGTGCTGTCATCCGGTCCGGCATCAGTCCGGTATTGCTGATAGAGCGTCGGTCCAGGCAAGGCCAGTGCGGTATCCAGCACCATCAGGGTCATCGGCCCGGCAATCCCGTCCGGATACAGTCCCTGTGCGCGCTGGAAGCGACGAAGCTTATCCAGCACCCCCTGATCGAACTGACGGCTGGCCGTTCCCGGCTCGCCCAGCAGGCGATTGAGCTGCTGATCCAACCAGGCAACGCGTGTGCCCTGCTGCCCGTAACGAATACTGCTGCTTTCTCCCATCGGAGCCCGCCACATCAGGGTGTAATCCTGCTGCCAATGCGTCTGTAACCATTCGCGGCTGACCCGAATCCGCTCACCGCCCAGCATCAGCTCAGCTTCTCCCGGCCACAGTGCGTACAGCACAGCATAAAATGTCTCACCGTTCTCCCCGGTCAGAGGCAGAACGGCAGGACGGTTAATCAGGCCCAGTTGCGCCAGATCGCCTTTGTTTTGCTGACAGGTCAGCCCGATCCGCTGACTGCTGAGACAGTTGGCCTGATTCGGTGTCACCTCATACCCCCAGAGCCGGTAAAGCGTCTGCATTGCCTCTCTTTCGTCCGGCTGAAGTGCCACTAACTGCTGCCAGCGTTGTTCCAGAGCTGTCTGCGCAGCGGCCGCTTTTGCTTCGGCGGAGACGGGTTCAGACGAGCGCTTCACAGCAACTACTGCTGGCTCCTGCGGGGTGATTCCCAATTGCTCCCGAGCCAGCCACCCGCCGCCGAAGTAACCGGCAGCGACCAGCGAAGGCGCGAGGATCCCGGCAATGACCCAGCCCGGTTTCACCTTACCTGTTCTGCTGCCAGCGACAGGCTGCGGCACGGCCCAGCCCAGCGCCAGTTCACTGGCCTGTTTGATGTGTTCCGGCGTAATCTGATACCGGCTGTCCCGGCAGGCCATCTGCATGGCCTTATCACACACCAGATTGATCTGGCGGGGGATCCCATGACAGACCTTCGCAACGGCTTTCAGCGCCGGAGGGGTAAATACCGGATGGGCACAGCCAACCTGATCCAGCCGGAACCGGACATACGCAGCAACCTCAGTTTCGGTCAGCGGCAACAGGTGATAGCGGGAGGTAATCCGCTGGGCAAGTTGCCGCAGCCCCGGCTGCTGCAGTAATTGTTGCAGTTCCGGCTGCCCCACCAGCACCACCTTGAGTAACTTACGCTGATCTGTTTCGAGATTGGTCAGCAACCGTAACTGCTCCAGCACATCCGGCAGCAGGTGTTGCGCCTCATCAATCAGCAGCAGTGTATGCTTTCCGGCCGAGTCGTTGGCTTTAAGATGATCATAAAGGCGGTCGGTTAATATCTTGTAGCTGTCTTCAGGCGATGCGGGCAGCCCCAGCTCATCACAGATACTTTCGAGCAGTTCATGGGCCGACAAGGCCGGATTGAGCACCACGGCAACCTGGGTATCATCGCCCAGCTTTGAGAGCAGCGCGCGCAGGACCGTGGTTTTACCCGTGCCGACTTCGCCGGTCAGCAGGCCAAACCCGCCGCCGTCGGCCAGTCCGGCCAGCAGATGATTGAGCGCTTCACGATGGCGGTCACTGAGATAGAGAAACCGTGCACTGGGCACGATAGAAAACGGGGCTTCTGTCAGGCCAAAAAATGCCGTGTACATGTCTTCGTCCGGGATGAAGTAAAATAACTGAGATACATTAGCGTTCGTGACACCGATTGTATACCCTTCGGGGGCAAGACTGACAAAAGACTAGGAGAGAAAAGTGGAGATTTATCTGGTTGGTGGTGCTGTACGGGACAAGCTGTTAGGCCTGCCCGTCAAAGACAAAGACTGGGTTGTTGTCGGCACCACCCCGCAGCAAATGCTGGATCAGGGTTTCAGCCAGGTAGGTAGTGACTTTCCCGTCTTTCTGCACCCGAAAACCAAAGAAGAATATGCGCTGGCCCGTACCGAGCGAAAAGCAGGCAGAGGCTACACCGGCTTTACATGCTATGCCGCGCCGGATGTCACGCTGGAACAGGATCTGATGCGTCGGGATCTGACGATCAATGCCATCGCCGAAGCGGAAGACGGATCGCTGATCGATCCTTATCAGGGTCAGCATGATCTGGAAAAACGCCAGCTCCGCCATGTTTCTCCGGCATTTGTGGAAGACCCGCTGCGGGTACTGCGGGTCGCCCGCTTTGCTGCCCGGTTTGCGCCGCAGGGCTTTACCGTGGCTCCGGAAACCCTGTCCCTGATGCAAGAAATGGTGGTTGAAGGAGAGCTGGAAGCCCTGACCCCGGAACGGGTCTGGCAGGAATGGGAACGTGCGCTGTCGACGGAACGTCCGAACATCTTCCTGACCGTGCTTCGCCAGTGTGGTGCGCTGGGTGTGGTGATGCCGGAAATTGATGCCCTCTTCGGCGTGCCGCAGCCTGCCAAATGGCATCCGGAAATAGATACCGGCATTCATACCCTGATGGTGTCTTATCAGGCAGCTTTGCTGAGTAAGGACCCGGTGATCCGGTTCTGCGCTCAGGTCCATGACCTCGGTAAAGCCCTCTCTCCGGTGGCTGAGCTGCCGAGCCATAAACTGCACTGTCAGCTCGGGCTGGATGTGATCCGCAGTCTGTGCCAGCGACTGAGAATCCCGAATCATTACCGCGATGCGGCGTTAATGGTGTGTGCCCAGCACACCAAAGTCCACAATGCGAATGCGCTGCGCCCTGCCACCTTCATTAAGATTTTTGACCAGATTGACGCGTGGCGAAAACCAGAGCGGGTGGAACAGCTGGCGCTGTGCTGCCGGGCTGATGTGCGCGGCCGGACAGGCTTTGAGGATGATCCTTATCCGCAGGCCGATGTATTACTGACAGTATTTGCAGCCGCACAGGCAGTCGAAGTCAAACCAATCGTTGCTGCGGGTTACAAGGGTGCCGAGATTAAAGAGCAGCTGGCCGCACGTCGCTGCGAAGCCGCAGCTCTGGTGCTGGGACGATAGACAACCCAGGCAGACGGTTCTGTGAGGTTGCAAGACTTCGAAACGTGCCTCTTCGCATTCAGCCGCACATAAAAAAGCCGGACGAAAAGTCCGGCTTCATTTCATTCAAACCACATCTCGATTACTGCTGGCTCATCAGGAAGGCAATCAATCCGGCCCCCAGCAGCAGACGGTAAATGACGAATGGGAACATGCCCAAACGCGTGACCAGCTTCAGAAAGACGTGAATACAGGCATAGGCGCTGACAAACGAGACGGCCAAACCAATCCCCAGTCCGCCGAAATCAACCGGCACCGGACTCTCCGCCAGTTTCGTGCCCAGATAAGTGCCCGCCAGGACAATAATCGGAATAGACATTAAAAATGAAAATCGTGCCGCCGCTTCACGGGTGAATCCCAGATACAGGGCTGCAGTCATAGTGGCACCAGAACGGGACGTACCCGGGATCATCGCGGCAGCCTGCGCCAGACCAATATAAAGTGAGCGCTTCGGATCGGCCGCATATTCATCGATATTCTGTGGTGCCCGACGATCCACCCACCACAGCAGCAGACCAAACACGATGGTCGTCACCGCAATCACCCACGCAGAGCGCAGGTAGTGTTCGATGATATCCGCCATAAAGAAACCAAAAACACAGGCAGGAATGGTTGCCAGCACAATCATCCAGGCCAGAGTGGCTTCCCGGCAGCACTTCCGGGTGAAAATGGAGTTCACCCAAGCCGACAGCAATGAAACCACTTCTTTGCGGAAGTAGAGCACCACGGCAGCCAGTGTGCCAACATGTACCGCAACATCGAATGCCAGTCCCTGATCGGCCCAGCCAAAGACCTGAGATGGCAAAATCAGGTGCGCCGAACTGGAGATGGGCAAAAACTCCGTCAGTCCCTGGATCAATGCCAACATGAATGCTTCAAAATGACTCATTGCTTTCCTTTACTTTTTGCGGTCTGCCGACCTTGTTATTTAAATTCACCAACAGATTGACCGCAGGATTCTGCGTCGGTTCCTGCGGATCCGGCAAATTCAGGTCAAATTTCCATGACGACCGGTCTGAGCACCTGCGGCTGATCAAAAGCCTGCCACAACTCTGCCACGGTTCTGCCATCTCCCGGTACAACCTGCTGCGGGCAAAGCTCCATCAGCGGCTGTAACACGAAAGCAAACTTATAAATATCATCACGAGGTAAGACGGGCGACTGCGCACGGATCAGATCACCGTAAAGCAGCAGATCCAAATCCAGCGTCCGGCTCTGGTTTTTTTTCGCATCCGGCTGACGGCCGTACTGCAGCTCCAGCGTTTTCAATTGTGTTTGCAGGGCAGACGGCGAGAGCTCGGTGTTAAATGCCACCACACAATTGAAAAAATTCGGTCCTTCAAAACCAACCGGCTCCGCTTCATAAATGCGCGACACACGAAATCCGGTTCCCAGTTGTCTGAGCTCAGACACTGCTGCACGCACAGAGCGCTCCCGGTCGATATTACTGCCGATACTGATGTAAACCTCAGTCACGGCATCCCCGTTGAATTACCACACCGACGCCACGGGCATTCGGTACCGCACCCGGTTTGGTCACTCTGACCTGAATCCATTGCACCTGGAATTGTGTCATGATCAAGCTGGCAACTTCTTCTGCGACTCGCTCGACCAGCAGAAAACGTCCCTGCTCTACAAACTCGGTGACGACCTGGCTGACGGCAGCATAATCCAGAGCCAGGGCAACATCATCAGCCCGGGCGGCTGGCTGATTGTCATGGGCCATTTCCAGATCCAACACCAGTTTCTGCTTAATTTCCTGTTCCCAATCGTACACGCCAATTGAGGCGATCACGTCAAGATGTTCGATAAATACTGAATCCATGTTCCATCGCTAAATTATTTAGGGATAATTTACCCCAGAGGTCGGATACCCAATGTGAGCAAAAGTGCGTATTATCGGGACTGAACTGTCACTTTTGATGACTGAATGCGGGTTTCCCGTCGCAATCATGCAGCGGGCCCCTGCAAGTGGAGGCACTATACCACAGCTGTCAGGAAGAATGTCATCAGACGTGGTATGAGGTGAACCCCCAATTTATCCGAACGACGATGCCGTCACGAATCAACAGGAGCCGCTATGACGCCACTGGTGTTGCTGATCATCATTGCCGCTTATCTGCTGGGCTCGATCTCCAGTGCGGTGCTGATCTGCCGCCTGTTCCGCCTGCCGGATCCGCGCGACAGCGGTTCAGGCAACCCGGGAGCCACCAACGTGCTTCGTCTTGGCGGCCGGGGCGCCGCTGCGCTAGTGTTGGTATGCGATATCCTCAAAGGGATGCTGCCGGTGTGGCTCAGCTACTTTTTAGGAATCAATCCGTTTTTGCTGGGCGTCATCGGTATCGCGGCCTGTCTGGGGCATATCTACCCTATTTTCTTCCATTTCCGGGGCGGTAAAGGCGTGGCCACTGCACTGGGGGCACTGGCACCGATTGGCTGGGATCTCAGCGGTATGCTGATTGCGACCTGGGTGATTGTGGCACTCATCGGCGGCTATTCATCACTGGCATCTATGATTACAGCACTGCTGGCCCCCATGTTTACCTGGTGGGTCAAGCCTCAGTACACCATGCCGGTAGCCATGCTGTCCTGCCTGATTATTCTCCGTCACCACGAGAATGTCCGCCGCCTGCTCGACGGCAAAGAATATAAGATCTGGCATAAATTTAACCGCCAGCCGAAATCCTGAGTTCTTCTGGCGGTTCATCGGAGTTCACGGCCCCGGTTGGTACCGTGAAAGGGATCAGCGCAATGGCTTGAGGGTATCAATCGGCCAGCGCGGATGGGCTTTCACGCCGAGGTCCATGATTTCCTGATTTTTCAGACGCTGCATGCCCGCATATGCAATCATGGCGCCGTTATCCGTACAGAACTCAGTCCGCGGATAGAACACTTCCCCGCCCAGACTTTCCATCAGTTTCGCCAGTTCGGAACGCAGGTGCCTGTTGGCACTGACGCCCCCGGCAATCACCAGACGCTTAAAGCCGGTTTCTTTGAGAGCACGCTTACATTTAATCGCCAGCGTATCCACCACCGCTTCCTGGAAAGCACAGGCAATATCCGCCCGGGTCTGTTCATCATCGTCATTGGCGCGAATGGTATTCGCCGCAAAGGTCTTCAGACCGGAAAAACTGAAATCCATCCCCGGACGATCCGTCATCGGACGCGGAAACGTAAAACGACCCGACGTGCCCTGATCGGCCAGTTTCGACAGCAGCGGTCCGCCCGGATAATCCAGTCCCATCAGTTTGGCCGTTTTATCAAAGGCTTCACCGGCCGCATCGTCAATCGACTCGCCCAGAATGCGGTATTCACCGATGCCCTTCACTTCCACCATCATGGTGTGGCCGCCGGACACCAGCAACGCGACAAACGGAAATTCCGGCGGATTATCTTCAAGCATCGGCGCCAGCAGGTGGCCTTCCATATGATGGACCGCCACAGCCGGCAGGTTCCAGGCATAGGCCAGACTGCGGCCAATCGTTGCACCAACCAGCAATGCGCCCACCAGACCCGGTCCGGCAGTATAAGCCACACCGTCGAGGTCGGCCGGTGTCAGACCGGCATCCGCCAGTGCCTGTTTTACCAGCGGAATAGTCTTTTTGACATGGTCCCTTGAGGCCAGCTCAGGCACGACACCACCATAGTCGGCGTGCAGCTTGACTTGGCTGTACAACTCATGAGCCAGCAGGCCTTTCTCATCATCGTAAATCGCCACGCCTGTCTCATCACAGGACGTTTCGATGCCCAGGATACGCATATCAACCTCTATACTTATATATACTTACTAACGAAAGCCGTTAGCCGGTGCGGAACGTCGGAGGGGCATGTTACCGCTGTTGACAGAATTTCACCAGTTCTGGCTTGCAGAATACTTTACAAATGGCCCCGGATCAGATTAGAATTTCGCACCATTTTTAATCAGCTGATAATTTAGATCATCAGCGTTAACCGAATCACTCTGAGGTGAGTATTACATGCCAGTAGTCAAAGTACGTGAAAACGAACCGTTCGACGTAGCTCTACGTCGTTTCAAGCGCTCTTGCGAAAAAGCAGGTATCCTTTCTGAAGTTCGTCGTCGTGAGCACTTCGAAAAGCCAACAACTGTACGTAAGCGCGCTAAAGCAGCGGCAGTTAAGCGTCACCTGAAAAAATTGGCTCGCGAAAACGCACGTCGCGTTCGTCTGTACTAATTTACAGAGAACAAGGACAGCGTAATGGCCCTGATCGAAAGTATTAAGAACGAACAGAAAGCCGCCATGAAGGCAAAGGATAAAGCCCGCCTGGGTGCTATCCGTCTGGTTCTGGCTGCTATCAAACAACGTGAAGTCGACGAGAAGATCACTCTGACCGACGACGACATCGTGGCAGTACTGACGAAAATGGTAAAACAGCGTCGTGACTCTGTAGCTCAGTATGAGGCTGCAGGCCGTCAGGATCTGGCCGATGTCGAGCTTGCTGAAATTACCGTGCTTGAGGAATTTATGCCTCAGCCACTGAGCGACGACGAAGTTGCCGCTCTGCTGGATGAAGCAATTGCCAGCACTGGTGCCAGCACGATGCAAGACATGGGTAAACTGATGGCTGTGCTCAAACCACAGCTTCAGGGTCGTGCCGATATGGGGAAAGTTAGCCAACTGGTGAAAGCCAAACTCGGTTAATACTGCCCCAGCTCTACAGCAAGCCGTGCTATCCTCCAAGGAACGCGCGGCTTGTTTGTATCTCTCCCGGACAAATTTCAGGTAACACTCATTGTATGGCAGGCAAAATCCCCCGTTCGTTTATTGACGATCTCATCGCACGACATGACATTGTGGATGTCATTGATGCGCGGGTGAAACTCAAGAAACAGGGGAAGAACTACGGCGCCTGTTGTCCGTTCCATAATGAGAAAACCCCTTCTTTTTCTGTCAGCCCGGACAAACAGTTCTATTATTGCTTCGGCTGTGGTGCCAAAGGCAACGTCCTCGATTTCGTGATGGAGTTTGACCGCCTCGATTTTGTTGAAGCGGTGGAAGATCTGGCGTCTCAGCTTGGCCTTGAAGTGCCCCGTGAACAGGGCAGCGGCCAGAGCCCGGCGAAACGACAGGAAAAACAAAGTCTTTATGACCTGATGGGTCAGGTCGCCCAATATTATCAGTCCCAGCTTCGACAGCATGAAGCACAGGTTGCAATTGACTACCTGAAAGGGCGTGGCCTGTCGGGCGAAATCGTCAAGCAGTTTGGCATTGGCTATATCCCGGATCAGTGGGATCTGGTGCGCCAGCGCTTCGGCCGGACCGAGCAGGCTCAGAAAGATCTGGTCAGTGCCGGTATGCTGATTGAAAACGATCAGGGCCGACGTTATGACCGCTTCCGTGGCCGGATTATGTTTCCGATCCACGACCGCCGCGGCCGAGTCATTGGTTTTGGCGGCCGGGTTCTGGGTGACGGGACACCCAAATATCTGAACTCGCCGGAAACACCGATTTTCCACAAAGGACGCGAGCTCTATGGTCTGTATCAGGTGATGCAGACCTACCGGGAACCTGAGCGAATTTTAGTCGTCGAAGGTTACATGGATGTGGTCGCACTGGCGCAGTACGGCGTCGACTATGCGGTTGCCTCTCTGGGCACCTCAACCACCGGCGATCATATGCAGAATTTGTTCCGGCAAACCGGTACCGTGGTCTGTTGTTATGACGGTGACCGTGCCGGACGGGATGCCGCCTGGCGGGCGATGGAGCAGGCACTGCCCTATCTCTCCGACGGCCGCCAACTGAAATTTATGTTCCTGCCCGATGGCGAAGACCCGGACAGTTATGTTCGCCAGTACGGGAAAGAAGCATTTGAGCAGCAAATCAGTGAAGCGATGACGCTGTCTGATTTCCTGTTCTCAACACTGTTGCAGCAGGTCGATACCAGCAGCCGGGAAGGCAAAGCCAAGCTAAGTACGCTGGCTGTGCCCCTGATTGACAAGGTCCCGGGCGGTACCCTGCGGCTATACTTAAGGAAAGTTCTGGGTCAAAGACTCGGTCTTCCGGATGAGGAGCAGCTCAGGCAACTCATCAGCGAACACGGCGACAACAAACCGGTTCGCATCGCGCAACCTGCAATCAAGCGTACCCCGATGCGGGTGGCGATTGCCCTGTTGCTGCAGAACCCAGGCTTTGCTTCTGAGCTGGAGCTGAACACCGGGGACTTTGTCGGCATTGAACTGGCCGGCCTAAAATTATTGCTGACAATAGTTGATAAATGTCGACTTCGTCCCAATATCACAACTGGACAGTTACTTGAAGATTGGCGAGAAACGGAACAAGAACAGCTGATGGCGCGGCTCGCCACCTGGGATATTCCTCTCGGCAACGACGAAAGCAGTTTACATACTGTATTTTTTGACGCGATGGATAAAGTTATCGATCAGTGCGTCACCCAACAAATTGAGAAGTTGCAGGCTAAATCGAACACCGTCGGCTTATCAGTCGAAGAGAAGCGGGAGCTCCAGCTATTGCTGTTGAATCGCCCCGACTAAAAAGTAGTCAACAATTCTGACATTTGTTATAATTACTGGTTTGCATTTCTGCATTCTTTTTTCTCACTCAGACCCTAAGTTGGATATCGTCTATGGAGCAAAATCCGCAGTCACAGCTAAAGTTGCTTGTTGCCAAGGGCAAAGAGCAAGGCTATCTGACCTATGCCGAAGTTAATGACCACCTGCCAGAAGACATTGTTGACTCTGATCAGGTTGAAGACATTATTCAGATGATCAACGACATGGGTATTAAGGTGGTGGAAACCGCCCCTGATGCCGATGAACTCATGATGACTGAAGATAATGCCGACGAAGACGCCATTGAAGCGGCGGCTCAGGCACTATCGAGCGTAGAAAGTGAAATTGGCCGTACCACCGACCCGGTTCGCATGTATATGCGCGAAATGGGTACGGTTGAGCTGCTGACCCGCGAAGGCGAAATCGACATCGCCAAGCGTATCGAAGATGGTATCAATCAGGTTCAGTGTTCTGTTGCTGAGTACCCGTCTGCCATCTCGCACCTGCTGGAGCAGTTTGACAAGGTCGAAGCAGAAGAACTGCGTCTGACTGATATCATTTCAGGCTTCGTGGACCCTAACGAAGAAGAGACGACTGCACCGACAGCAACGCACATCGGTTCTGAGCTCAGCGAATCAGATCTGGAAGACGAAGACAAAGATCTGGAAGACGATGACGACGATAGCTCCGCCGATGAAGATGACGGCAGCATCGATCCGGAAGTTGCACGCGAGAAGTTCAAAGAGCTGCGTGTGTCTTATGAAAAAATGGCCATTGCGATCAACAAAAATGGCCGTCATCATGCAGATACCGAAGTCGCCATTGAAGAACTGTCCGAAGTCTTCAAACAGTTCCGTCTGATCCCGAAACAGTTTGACCGCCTGGTCAGCTCACTGCGTGATTCCATGGATAAAGTGCGCACCAATGAGCGCCTGATCATGCGTATGTGTGTCGACAACAGCAAGATGCCGAAGAAAACCTTCGTTCAGCTGTTCAGCGGTAATGAATCTTCTTCTGCGTGGATTGATGAAGCACTGAACTCCGGCAAGCCTTATGCTGAGCGTCTGAAGAACTATGAAGAAGATCTTCGTCGTGCGACCACCAAACTGCGCATGCTGGAAGACGAAACCGGCCTGTCCATTGAGCGAATCAAAGACATCAGCCGTCGTATGTCGATTGGTGAAGCCAAGGCCCGTCGCGCCAAGAAAGAAATGGTTGAGGCGAACCTGCGTCTGGTCATTTCGATTGCCAAGAAATACACCAACCGCGGCCTGCAGTTCCTGGATCTGATTCAGGAAGGGAACATCGGTCTGATGAAAGCGGTCGACAAGTTCGAATACCGCCGTGGTTACAAGTTCTCGACGTATGCGACCTGGTGGATCCGTCAGGCCATCACCCGTTCGATTGCTGACCAGGCGCGGACCATCCGTATCCCGGTTCACATGATCGAAACCATCAACAAACTGAACCGTATCTCTCGTCAGATGCTGCAGGAGATGGGCCGTGAACCACTGCCGGAAGAACTGGCTGAACGCATGCAGATGCCGGAAGACAAGATCCGCAAAGTGCTGAAGATTGCCAAAGAGCCAATCTCAATGGAAACGCCAATCGGTGATGATGAAGATTCACATCTGGGCGACTTCATTGAAGATACCACACTGCAGCTGCCGATGGATTCAGCCACCGCAACTAACCTGCGTGCGGCAACCAACGAAGTGCTGGCTGGCCTGACGCCTCGTGAAGCCAAGGTACTGCGGATGCGTTTTGGTATCGACATGAACACGGACCACACACTGGAAGAAGTCGGCAAGCAGTTCGACGTTACCCGTGAGCGTATCCGTCAGATTGAAGCCAAAGCTCTGCGTAAACTGCGCCACCCAAGCCGTTCCGACGTGCTGCGTAGCTTCCTCGACGAGTAAGCAGATTAGTTTCTACGCCAGACGTTGAAACCGAAAAATAAAACGACAAAGCGGGCCATTTCAGCCCGCTTTTACTTTGCTTGCAACACAGCGTGACCTGCCTCACATCCCTTGCCGCACAAGGGCTGAGCGATGATTTAACTGCCTAAGAAACAAACAAAACCTCCCTCAGGTCCGGTGGACTTTACTCTACCCTTCCCATATAATCACCTGCACATTTGGCCCCTTAGCTCAGTGGTTAGAGCAGGCGACTCATAATCGCTTGGTCGACAGTTCAAGTCTGTCAGGGGCCACCAGATTCTTGATAAGGCTTATGGAGAAATCCGTA